>JAEZRH010000053.1 GCA_023412845.1 Bacillota bacterium | reverse complement strand
ATGACATCCTTGCCGCCGACCCATTTGCCCGGCTTGCCCTCCAGCACCACCTTAACGGCCGACGGAACCTTGAACCACGCCTTCCCCGTGATCATCCCCGCAGCCATGTCCGTCGAGCCCACGCCCGTGGAAAACGCCCCGAGCGCCCCGTAGGTGCAGGTATGGGAATCCGCGCCGATGACGCAGTCGCCCGGACCGACCAGCCCCTGCTCCGGCAGAAGCGCGTGCTCGATGCCCATTTGCCCCACGTCGAAAAAGTTTGTGATGTCGTACTTTCCCGCGAAACCTCGCACCTGACGGCACTGCTCGGCGGACTTGATGTCCTTGTTCGGCGTAAAATGGTCCATCACGAGGGCGATGCGGTCCCGGTCGAACACCGAGGACGCGCCGCATTTTTCGAACTCGTTAATGGCGACGGGCGACGTGATGTCGTTGCCCAGCACGAGATCCAGCTTCGCCTCGATCAGCTGGCCCGCCCGCACTTCCGGCAGGCCGGCGTGAGCGGCGAGAATCTTCTGCGTCATTGTCATTCCCATATCGGTACCTCCTTGTACCCGTATTCGGATTTAGTCGTTCCCATTATGGCACGGAACTTGCCGAAAGAAAGTAACATATGTTACAATGTTGAAAAAAGGGGAGGCGGAGCGATGGGCGAAGCGGCGGAAAAGAATAAATGGGGCGTGCTTGAAAAGGCCGGCACACCCCGGATCTATGAAAAAGGCACGGCGGTCTATCTGCAGGAAAACTGCGCGCGGGAGTTTTTCTACCTGAAAAGCGGGTCCGTGCGGGTCTTTCTCAGCTCGGAGAACGGGTCGGAAAAAACGCTTTCCGTCCTGAAGCCGGGAAGCATTTTCGGCGAGGCGGCTTTCTTCGACGGCCTGCCGCGCGTCTCTTCGGCCAGAACGCTCGCCCGGTCGGAAATCGTCACGGTCACGCGGCGCGGGCTGCTCGCCTGCATCCGACAGGAGCCGCAGTTCGCGATGGAGCTGTTCTCCCGCCTGTCGCTGACGATCCGGATGCTGTCGGCACAGGTGGACGCGGCGACCTTCCAGCAGGCGGACGAGCGCCTCACGCGCCTGCTGCTCAGCCTTTCCGCGGAAGGCGGAACGGTCCGGGCGTCGCACGAGGACCTCGCGGCGCTCGCGGGCGTCTCGCGCGTGACCGTCAGCCGCATCCTGTCGCGGTTCGCCGCGAACGGATGGGTCGAAACGCGCTACCGGGAAATCCGCATCGCCGACGCCGCGGGCCTGGCCCGTTTCGGCCGGACGTAAAGCGATGCGGAAATTCCGGGCTCCGGCTGCCCGGACAGTCAAAGGCAGCTTCCGGCCGACCGGGAGCTGCCTCCAACACTCGCGCCAAACGCGGCGAAATACTTTCCGTCTAACCTGGGGCGCGGCCTGACCGCGCGGGCACCGCGCTAGTCCGAAAAGACGGCCCCGCGGGAACCGGACGTGACCAGCTTCGCGTAGCGCTTCAGGTATCCGGTGACTTTCTTCTGCGGCGCCTTCCATTCCGCGCGTCGCCGGGCGATCTCTTCCCCGCCGACTTTCAGCTCCAGTTTGCGGCCGGCGATGTTGACGTCCACGATGTCGCCGTCCCGCACAAGGCCGATCAGTCCGCCCGCGGCTGCTTCGGGCGATACGTGGCCGATGGCCGCGCCGCGCGTCGCGCCGGAGAAGCGCCCGTCCGTGATGAGCGCCACGCTGGAACCGAGGCCCATGCCGGTCAGCGACGAGGTCGGGGCGAGCATCTCGCGCATACCCGGGCCGCCCTTCGGGCCTTCGTAGCGGATGATGATGACGTCGCCCGCCTTGATCTTCCCGCCCTGGATGGCGGCGATAGCCTCCTCCTCGCTGTCGAAACAGCGGGCCGGGCCGACGTGGTGCATCATCTCCGGCGCGACGGCGCCCTGCTTGACGACCCCGCCTTCCGGCGCAAGGTTGCCCTTGAGGACGGCGATGCCGCCGTCTTTGCGGAACGGATCGTCTGTTTTGCGGATGACGGTGCCGTCCGCGTCCGGCGCGGCCGCGATGCGGTCCGCAAGCGTCCCGGTCACGGTGAGCGCGTCGGTGTGCAGCAGGCCGGCGCGGGCCAGCTCCTTCATGACGGCCGGAATGCCGCCGACCTTGTACAGATCGGTGATGAACACCTTGCCCGCGGGGTTCAGCTTGCAGATTTGCGGCGTGGTGCGGCTGTAGCGGTCGATGTCGTCGATGTCGAGCTTCACGCCGATCTCGTGCGCGATGGCGGTCAGGTGCAGGACGGTGTTGGTCGAGCAGCCGAGCGCCATGTCGGTGCGCATGGCGTTCTCGAACGCCGCCGGGGTCAGGATGTCGGACGGCTTACGGTCCTCCTCCAGCAGCTTCATGACCTGCGCGCCGGCCTCCTTGGCGAGGCGGATGCGCGCGGAGTAGACGGCCGGGACGGTGCCGTTGCCCGGCAGGCCCATGCCGATCGCCTCGGTCAGGCAGTTCATGGAGTTCGCGGTGTACATGCCGGAACAGCTCCCGCAGCCGGGGCAGGCGCACTCCTCCATCTCCCGCAGGTCGGCGTCGCCGATCTTGCCGGCGGCGTACTCGCCCACGGCCTCCGACAGTTCGGAAAAGCCGATCCGCTGGCCGCGGAACTCGCCGGGCAGCATCGGCCCGCCGCTGACGAACACGCTCGGCAGGTTCAGGCGGCAGGCGGCCATCAGCATGCCGGGGACGATCTTGTCGCAGTTCGGGATGAACACCGCCGCGTCCAGCGGATGGGCGGTCAGCATGACCTCAATCGAATCGGCAATCAGTTCGCGCGAGCAAAGGGAATATTTCATCCCCTTGTGGTTCATGGCGATGCCGTCGCAGACCCCGATGGTCTGGAACTCGAACGGAACGCCGCCGGCGTTGCGGATGCCCGCCTTGACCGCCTCGCTGATCTCGCGCAGGTGCTTGTGGCCCGGTATGTAGTCGCTGGCCGAGCACACCACGGCGACGAACGGGCGGCGGATCTCGTCGTCGGTCAGGCCGAGGGCGCGCAGCAGGGCGCGCTGCGGGGTGCGGTTGGGGCCTTCTTTGATCTGATTGCTTCTCATGTTGATTTTCCCTCCTGCATTCGGTCTCTGTTTTTCTATATGATGCGCGGGGTCCTGAGTTTTCAGGATCCCCGCGTCAGCTTGTCGAACAATTCTTTGCACTCCTGATAGTAATCGCCGACCTTGCCTTCAATGGCGGAGCCCTTGTAGACGCGCAGGGAAATAAAATATCCCGCATCCCCGCCGCCCGAAGAAGGGGTGGGCCCCAGAAGGCCGAGTCCCGGGAATCCGGGACTCATCTCGATCGAGACGCGCATTTTATCATAGTCGGTGGCCGAGTCCTTCGGCGTGGAGCCGTCCAGATAGGCAAACATATGATTCCCTGCCTGTTCCTGCCGCCGGAAGGACGCATCGTCCGTGATGAAAATAATGCTGGTGCCCGTCGTCAGGTCCGCGACCAGCTTCGTCTGCATGGCGGCCTGCACCTCCGGGTTCACGCCCGAAAGGCCGGAGGACGTTCCGCTGTCGAAAGGCGCGATGGTATACTGGTTGATCTGTACCGTCACGCGGCCGTCGCCGTTGAGGTCCTTCCCGTATTTCTGCATAGCTGTCTGCAGCGCGTCGATCGCGGAATCGGAACATGCGGTACTCGTTATCATGCCGATGGTGTAGTCGGGCTTCACGGTCTGCAGCGACTGCGCGATGAAGACGGCCGCCAGAAGAACGACTGCCGCCGCAATCAGGACGTGGAGCCTGTGATAATACCAGAAATTCTCCCGCTTCTTTTTTGGGGTCTCCGGTTTTTTGTCCTCGCCCTGCCGATGGATCGTTTCGCTGCCGGCGTGAAGCAGATATCTTTCCCTTGCCATTTTGTCAGTCTTCCCTCGGTTTCATGGTCGGGAAGAGCAGGACGTCGCGGATGGACGCGCTGTCGGTCAGCAGCATCACAAGGCGGTCGATGCCCATCCCCATGCCGCCCGTGGGGGGCATGCCGTATTCCATCGCCGTCAGGAAGTCCTCGTCGATCACGTCGGTCTCCTCCTCGCCCGAAGCGCGCAGCTCCGCCTGGTGGACGAAGCGGCCGCGCTGGTCGATCGGGTCGTTCAGTTCCGAATAGGCGTTGGCGAACTCGCAGCGGTTGATGAACAGCTCAAAGCGCTCCACAAGCTCGGGCAGACCGCGCTTGCGCTTCGTCAGCGGCGAAACCTCCACCGGGTAGTCGTAGATGAACGTCGGCTGGATGAGCTTGTCCTCGACGGTCGCCTCGAAGGCCTTCGCCATGATGTCGCCCCATTTGTCGGCGGAGCCCAGTTCCAAATGGAGCTGCTTCGCGACCTCGCGCGCTTTTTCGTCGTCGCTCTTGAACGAAAGGAAATCGATTCCCGCGTATTTCTGGATCGCGTCGTTCATTGAAAGGCGGGCGAATGTCCCGGAAAGGTCGATCTCCTCGCCCTGCCAGGTGACGTGCTCGGTGCCGCAGGCCCTTCTGGCACACTCCCGAACCAGGAGTTCGGTGCGGTCCATCATGCCGTGGTAGTCGGTGTAGGCTTCGTACAGTTCAAGGCTGGTGTACTCCGGGTTGTGCTTCACGTCCATGCCCTCGTTGCGGAAACACCGCCCGATCTCGTAAACCCGTTCCATGCCGCCGATGATCAGGCGCTTCAGATGCAGTTCCGTGGCGATGCGCAGGTACATATCCATATCGAGGGTGTTGTGGTGGGTCACGAACGGGCGGGCCGCCGCGCCGCCCGCGATGGTGCCGAGGATCGGCGTCTCGACCTCCACATAGTTCATGCCGTCGAGCACGTCGCGGATGGTCCCGATGATCCTGCTGCGGCGCAGGAACGTCTCGCGCACCTCGGGGTTCATGATCAGGTCCAGATACCGCTGGCGGTAGCGCAGGTCGGTGTCCTTGAGACCGTGGAATTTTTCGGGCAGGGGAAGAAGCGATTTTGAAAGCAGGCCGATCTCTTTTGCGTGGACGGAGATCTCGCCCCGGCGCGTTTTGAACACGTAGCCCTTCACGCTGATGATGTCGCCCACGTCCCAGTAGTTTTTCAGGTCGGAATAGCTGTCTTCCCCGACCTGGTCTATCTTCATGTAGATCTGTATCCTGCCGGAGCGGTCGGAAATATCGAGGAACCCGGCTTTTCCCATATCGCGCCAGCCCATGATGCGGCCCGCGATGCAGACGTCGGTGTTCTCGAGCGTTTCAAAATTTTCACGGATCTCCTGCGCGGTATGGTCACGCGGGCAGGTGGTGATCAGGAAAGGATCTTTCCCTTCGGCGCGCAGCTTTTCCAGCTTTCCCCGCCGGATCTGCGCCTCGGCGGAATTTCCGCCGGACTCCGCTGTCTCTTCCGTTCCGATGTTTTCCTCACTCATCGTTAACTCCCATGCCTTTCAGTTTCTTGTAAATATGATAAGAGGGCAGGACAACGGAAAACCGCATCCTGCCCGAATGTTATTTGGATATGGTAAGGACCTCATACTCCATGGTCCCGGCAGGTACCTCCACGGACACTTTATCGCCGATCGAGTGCTCCAGCAGCGCCTTGCCCACCGCGGACTCGTCTGAGATGCAGCCGTTGAGGGGGTCCGCTTCATTAGAGCCGACGATCTTGTAGTTGACCACCTTTGTGGTCCCGGTTTTCGGGTTTGTCATGCGCAGCTCGATTTTAGAGCCGATCTGAATGTTCTCGGCGCTCAGCTCGCTTTCGTCGATCACCCTTACCGTTTTGAGCATGGCCTCGATGTCAGCGATGCGCGCTTCGACGATGGCCTGCTCGTTTTTGGCCTCGTCGTACTCGCTGTTTTCGGAGAGATCGCCGAACGAAAGCGCCACCTTTATTTTTTCCGCAACTTCTTTGCGCTTGACGCCTTTGAGTTCGTCAAGCTCGGCCTCCATTTTTGAAAGCCCTTCCTTAGTCAAAAGAATCTGTTTCACCAAAATGCAACGACCACCTTTATTATTGTAAGATCGCAGGCGCGGCCTGTTTCGGCCCGCCCTTAGACACGCCGGGAGTCGCCCTCAACTCTCGCGCCGGTCGCAGCCCGGAATTTTTACCTCACTGAACGGCGTGGCTTGACTGCGCAGGCACTGCGCCGCCGGCAGTTTTCGGAACAGTAAAACCATTATAGTGAACCTTGCGCGTTCTGTCAATCGGTTTTACGCGCGAAGATTTCCGGCCGGAAAAGACGCTCAGTCCGTATCCGCCGCAGACGGGGAAGAGGAGCCGGAGGAGGCGGGAGCGGACGAAGCCGTTCCCGAAGAAGCCTGCGGCGTGCCGGGCATCTTCTGCACCTGAGCGCCCTGCCGCGCAAGGGCCGTGACCGCGGCCTGCACCTGTGCGTCCGCGGACGGGTCCAGCCGGTTGTGCTCCAGCAGCTTCTGCTGGTCTGCGGCAAGACTCTTGTTGATGTCGATGCCGACGCCGGTGTCAAGGAAGCTTTTGCCGCCCGCCGGAAGATACTCGGCGACGGAGACGATTATGGCCGAGCCGTCGGAAAGCGGGACAACCGCGTCCTTCATGGCGTTGCCGGCGGTCTGCTCTCCCACGACCAGGCCTTTTTTGAAGTCCCGGATGTCCTCCGCGAAAAGCTCGGCCGCGCCGGAAGTCCCGCCGTTAACCACCACGCTGACCGGAAGGTCCACCTCGTTTGTACCGGAAGTATATTCCACAGTGGTTTTTCCGTCCTTGTCGCGGCTTTCGACCATGTTGCCCGCCGGCAGAAGGGTGTCGAGCGCCGCCGCCGCGCCGGAGACAAGGCCGCCCGCGTTGCCCCGCAGATCGACGACTAGTCCGGCGGGGCGCTGCCGCACCAGCGCGGACACGGCGTTGTTGAAGTCGGAGGCGGTGCCGCTGCGGAACTGCGAAATGCGGATATACCCCACGTTCCCGTTGATGACGGAGTAGGAAAGCGTACGCGGCGTATATTCCCCGCGCGTCACGGTGATATCGGCTGTCTTTGCCGCCGAAGCCGGCGAAGCGGAAGACGCGGACGCATGCAGGATGGTGAGCGTGACCTTCGTGCCCGCCGTGCCGTCAAGCTCGTTGAGCGCCGCTGCGTAAGTGATGCGGGGGATTTCCTTGCCGCCCACGGCGACGATGGTGTCGCCCTGTTTGATTCCCGCTTTCTCCGCAGGCGAACCGGGCATGACCTCGATGACCTCCATGTTGCCGTCGTCGTCCTGCAGAGTGGTGACGCCCACGCCGGTGTTGTTGGAACTCGACGCGCCGAGATACGCCTTGTACTTCTGCGCAGAAAGATACTGGGCGTGAGAGTCGCCGAGGCCCGCGAGATAACCGGCGCAGATGCCGTCGGTCAGCGCCGTTTCGTTGATCTTGCCGACATAATCCTGCCGGGCCTTCTGGTCGATCTCGCTGAGTTTGGTATACATGGCCTGGCGTTCGTTGATATCCGCCACCTTGCCGTTGAAGCTGTTCATGGCATAGCTGTACGTCAGCGAAACCGTGACGGCCGAGGCGATGGCCGCGGCGGAGACCGCGGCGCCAAGCGAAACTTTCCTGCTCATTGCTGTGTCATTCCTTTATCCCTCCACGGCGGACTGTGTCCGCTCCCACGCCGCGCCGTTCAGCAAGTAAAAGCTTCGGACTATGACCGGTGCGAGAGTATGGGGAAACTCCCGGCGGCAAAGTTTCTCCATACGGGAATTGTCTTAGACTGTCCGGGGGCGCAAAGCGCCATACGCGCCTACGGCGGACCACAACTACGGCCTTCAGCAGTGTGGCTTCTTACCACCTGTCTCGGGAACGCAATCGATTGGCCGTGTGTAAAAATCGCCTGCAGGCTCAGCCTGCCGGCGGCACGCCGCACGCCGGGGAACAAAAACGGGCAAACTCCCGGGCGCAGAGGCCGCGTCCGGGAGTCGCATCGTAAACTGTTTTCTATTTTAACATATCCTTTGGGGACGGTAAAGGGATTCCGCAAAGAAAATTCTTTTATCCGAAGTTCCCGCACCGTTCTCAGCCGAACCAGTTCATCGGGTTCTGTGCCACGCCGTTGACGCGGATCTCAAAATGGCAGTGCGGTCCTGTCGAGTCGCCCGTGCTGCCGACATAGCCGATCACCTGTCCCTTCGTGACCTGCTGACCGGTGCTTACGGCGACGCTGCTCATGTGGCCGTACAGGGTGGAATACCCGCCGCCGTGGTCGATGGCGACAACGTTGCCGTACCCGCCGTAGCCGGTGCCGTAGTTGCCCCAGCCGGCCATGATGACCCTGCCGGAATCCGCCGCGACGATCGGCGCGCCGTAGATGCCGGATCCGGCGATATCGACGCCCTTATGGAAGGAACCGGTGCTTGTGTCGCCGTACCCCCTCGAAAGGCGTGTGCAGCTCGGAACGGGCCACGTGAAGTTGCCCTTGCTGACGTATCCGCCGCTTCCGCCCCCGCCGCCGTTGTTATGCTTCTGCTGCTCGGCGTAATAGGCGGCGAACCAGTCGTCGATCGCCTTGTCGAGTTTTTTCTGCTGCGCGGCGTTCTGGGCGCTTTCGGTCTCTTTCTGCGCCTGATCGGACGAAATCTGGGCGATCACCTGCGAGGCCTGGTTTTCAAGCGACTGCAGGTCGTTCTGCTTCTGGTCGTACTCGGCTTTCGCGCTTGCGACGGCCGTGCGGTTCTGCTCGATCTGCTGCTTCTGGGTCTGGACGCTCTCCATCTCGGACTTCAGCGTATTGATGAGATTCGTGTCATGCTCGGTAATGACCTGCAGGATCTCCGTCTTGTCCGCGAGGTCCATGATGTTTTTCGCATTGAGGATGATCTCGAGGTTCGAGGCCTCGCCGGTCAGGTACAGGGCTCGCAGCCGCTCTTTCAGCTTCTGGTAGTTCGTGTTGATGCTAACCTGCTTCGAGGCGATCTGCGCTTCCTTGTCGCGGATATCCGAATTGAGCGCGTTGACCTGTGCGCTGAGGTTGTCGATCTGGCCCTGCGTGTTGTTAATCTGCGCCTGCAGCTGGTTTTTATACGCGACCTGCTGGGCCTTGTCGTTCTTCAGCTTTTCGATGTCGGAGGCGATCTGTTTCTGCTGGTCTTTCAGCTGCTGCTGCTGTTTCTGCAGCTGGCTGAGGGAAGTCGCCTGCGCGGGCGCCGGGAAAACGGCGGGGGAAGAAAGCACAATCAGCAGCGCGAGCGCTCCCGCGCCCAGAAAGCGCATCAGCTTCTTACCAGTCAACGATGTCTCCCCCTTCCTTCTTCAGGTACTTGCCGATGGAGATGACGCCGCCGACGGCGCCGAACACACATCCCGCAAGCAGGGAAAGCAGCGTGAGCCTCATGGACATGCCGGAAATCGGCAGGGGCGTGAAAAGCGTGATGGAAGACAGCGTGCCCGTCATCTTCCCGTAAAGCAGGTGGAGGACCGTGCTCGACAGCGCGCCGGATATGAGGCCGATGATGACGCCTTCCACAACGAACGGCACCCTTACGAACCAGTCCGTCGCGCCGACCGATTTCATGATGTTGATCTCAAGCCGCCGCGAGAACATTGTGACGCGTATGGTGTTTGAGATGATGAAAAGCGAAACAAGGCTCAGGATCAGGACGATCCAGAATCCGCCCGTCGTGATCATGCGGTCGAGCTTCGTCAGCTTCGCCGCGATGTCGGAGTAGTCGTTCACGCTGCCGACTCCGCTGATCTTCTCAATCTCCGACACGGTCTCCTTGTATTTCGACAGATCCTTGAAAGAAACCTGGTACGCGTCGGGCAGGGGGTTGTCCTTGCCGGTCATGCCGGAAAGCAGCGTCGCGTCCTTTTCGCCCAGCATGTTCATCACGTTCTCGATGGCCGCATCCTTCGAGACGAATTTGCAGCTTGCGATGTTGTCGAGCTTTTTGATGTCTTCGCCCGACCTGACCGCAGTCAGGACCGGAAGGCCCTGCTGCATGTAGACCTTGACGGAGTTGGACCCCTCGATGGTCTTCATGGCGGAATTGATGTTCATGGAAAAGAGGACCGCCGCGCCCGTCATCATCAGGCACGAGGCAAGCACGCCGACCGACGCCAGCGACATGGTCCGGTTGCTCCAGATGTTCCGCACGCCCTCGCGGAGAAGGTATCTCAGACTTTTAATCATTTCGCGCCTCCCAGTTGCAGCTGTCCGCAACGACGGAGCCGCTGTTGATCTCGACCACCCTGCGCTGAAAATGCTTGACCAGCGAATGCTCGTGCGTCACCATCAGGATGGTGGTGCCGCGCTTGTTGATCTCGCTGAGCAGGTCCACGATCTCGAACGAAAGCGCCGGGTCGACGTTCCCGGTCGGCTCGTCCGCGATGAGCAGCCGCGGGTTGTTGACGAGCGCGCGCGCAAGGCCGACCCTCTGCTGTTCGCCGCCGGAAAGCTCCCGCGGGTGGCAGTGCGCCTTGTCCTGCAGATTGACAAGGCCCAGTATGTACGGCACGCGCTTTCGTATCTCACGGTTCGACGCGCCCACCACGTGCATGGCGAACGCCACGTTTTCATACACAGTCATCTTGCTGATGAGCCGGAAATCCTGGAACACCATGCCCATCATGCGCCGCATGTAAGGCACCTGGTTCCGTTTCAGTCCGGACAGCTTCTGGTTCCCGACGACGATCTCGCCTTCCGAGGGCCTCTCTTCGCAGGTGATGAGCTTTAAAAACGTGCTTTTCCCGGCGCCGGACTGCCCCACAATAAAGACAAACTCCCCGTCGTCCACATGCAGGCTCACTTCCCTGAGCGCCTGCGTCCCGTTCGGGTAGACTTTGCTGACATTCTGAAAATCAATCATCGCAACCTCGCTTTATTTTTCGACCGCGCTCCCGTTTTTTCGCACAGCGCAGCAGGCTGCGCCTGCATGTACGGCCCGCCGTTTATCGCTGGAAAATCGAACAGCTTATTCGGGCGGGACGGTCCGAGACACTGCTCCCGCTGAAATAAGCTGTTTGATCTCTCCGCCCGCACCGAACGGCGGGCCGAAACCGGTTGTGCCGGCGGGAGCTGCTTTAAGACTGCCCGGGGCGCAAAACGCCTTCCGCGGGCACATGGTACCGTTCGAGCCTACGGCTTTCACGACTTCAGCTTAGCCTTACGCCCGACCGTGTGTGCGGATACAGTCCGCTCGCGGCATAGCTTCATCATACCAATGGGCGGAGGAGATATTATTCTGAATTGATATAATTTTGTAATATTTCTGTAACACTTTTTGCCAGAGACCGCATGCCTGCTCAGAATTTCACAGGGTTGGAAGAAAGATATTTCTTTACCATCAGCGCCACCTTGAAGACGATGGCGTCCTCGAACTCTCGCAGGTCGAGGCCGGTGATCTTTTTGATCTTTTCGAGGCGGTAGACAAGGGTGTTGCGATGGACGAACAGTTTGCGCGAAGTCTCGGAAACGTTCAGGTTGTTCTCAAAAAAGCGCTGGATGGTGAACAGCGTCTCGTGGTCGAGCGAATCGATGGAGCCGCGCTTGAAGACCTCTTTCAGGAACGCTTCGCACAGCGTCGTGGGGAGCTGGTAGATCAGCCGCGCGATGCCGAGGTGGTCGTAGCTGACGATGGCGCGCTCGGTGTCGAACACCTTGCCGACTTCCAGCGCCACCTGCGCTTCCTTGAAGGAACGGGCCAGGTCCTTGATGCCCGTCACGACGGTGCCGATGCCGATGACGCAGTGGGTGTAGAACTCGCTGCTGAGAGTGTCCACAATGGAGCTGGCCAGCTTGTCGAGGTCCTTCGGCTCGATGCCGGGGCGGATCTCCTTGACAAGAGCGATGTCCGTCTCATTGATATTGATGATGAAATCCTTGTTCTTGTCGGGGAACAGGTTCTGGATGACGTCGTAGGCGGAGATATCGGTCTTGTTCGTGACCTTGATGAGCATACAGACGCGGCTGACGTCGGTGTTGAAGCGCAGTTCGCGCGCTTTGAGGTAGATATCCCCCGGGAGGATATTGTCGAGGATTACATTCTTGATGAAGTTGCTGCGGTCGTACTTTTCGTCGTAATACTGTTTGATGCTGCCGAGCGAAATGGCAAGCAGCGAGGCGTAGCGGGCAGCCTCCGGGTCGGTGCCGGAAACGAAGACCGCGTATTCCGGGCGCGGATGGTTCCCGAAGGATTTATAGGTGCTGCCGTTGACCACAAACGTAGCAGGCGAAACGAACGATTCCGCCGTAATATTTTCGCTGACTTCACCGATGCGCCCCAGCTCGCTGCAAGCGATGATGACGGACGTTTCATCCACAACACCGATGGTACGGTCCAGCGTATCTCGCATCTGGTGGATAACTCCCTGAAAAAGTCTGTTTGACATGTGGCGCTCCCTCACTTATCTGTGTTTTATATGTTTCAACACGCTCCCATATGAGAACGTGTCTGTAGTGCATCCCGGCACGGTCACAACGCGGACTCCGCTCCGCAGAGCGGTCAAAAAACTGCTTATTTACATTCTACATAAAATATTGGCAGATTTCAACAGCAGTTTTTATATTTTTCATATTCTTTGTGAAAATATGCAGGCATAGTCCGTTTCGGCCTGCCGCGGCGTGCCGCCGAAGCAGGCCCGCCGCCCGGCATGTAAAAACCCGGGTCCTTGTTGGCAGGAGAGTTCATAATCTATTCCCGCCGATTGTTTTACAGATGGCGAAAGAAAATCACCGGATTTCTTCGGCTGAGCCGAGGCAGATGACGGTCACCGGGAATGCAGGGAGAAACCTTACGCATAAAACACAAGGGGGCCGTGCTTTCCGCACAGCCCCCTTATAAACCGGCTCCGTGATCATGCGCGGCATACTCCTCCGAACGCACGCAACCCGGTAAATCAGTTGAGAATCGCTTTTTCCGTTTCCTTATCGAACAGATGCAGTTTGGCAAGATCGAAAGCGATCTTGATGCGGTCGCCCGTCTTGGCCGTGGAGGTCGGCTCGACCCTCGCGGTGATGGAGTTGCCCTCGCAGCTCAGGTACAGGTACGTCTCGGCGCCCATCAGCTCAGTCACCTCGACGTCCGCCTCGACAATGCCTTCCGTCGCCTTCGCGAGGAAGTCGGGTTCGTCGTGAACGTTCTCCGGGCGGATGCCGAGCACGACGTTCTTGCCGGCATAGTCTTTCAGCACGTCGTCCTTGTTCTTCTCCGCAGGGACCGGCAGGGAATACTGGCCGAACTTGAACACATATTTGTCGCCGTCCTTCGCAAGGGCGCCGTCGATGAAGTTCATTTGCGGAGAGCCCATGAATCCCGCCACGAACACATTGACCGGATAATCGTACAGGTTCTGCGGAGTATCCACCTGCTGGACGAAGCCGTCCTTCATGACGACGATGCGGTCGCCCATGGTCATGGCCTCGGTCTGGTCGTGGGTCACGTAGATGAACGTTGTGCCCAGGCGCAGATGCAGCTTTGAGATTTCCGTCCTCATCTGAGCGCGCAGCTTCGCGTCCAGGTTGGAGAGAGGCTCGTCGAGAAGGAAGACCTTCGGGTTGCGGACGATGGCGCGGCCGAGCGCGACGCGCTGCCTCTGCCCACCGGAAAGAGCCTTCGGTTTTCTGTCAAGCAAGTGCGAAATGTCGAGGATCTTCGCGGCTTCCTCCACGCGGCGTTTGATCTCGTCCTTCGGCACCTTGCGCAGCTTCAGGCCGAACGCCATGTTGTCGAAGACCGTCATGTGCGGATACAGGGCGTAGTTCTGGAAGACCATCGCGATGTCGCGGTCTTTTGGCGCGACGTCGTTCGACAGGGTGTCGCCGATGTAAAGCTCGCCCTTCGAGATTTCTTCCAGTCCGGCGATCATGCGCAGGGTGGTGGATTTTCCGCAGCCGGAGGGGCCGACCAGAATCACGAATTCCTTGTCCGCGATCTCAAGGCAAAAATCTGAAACAGCCGTGACGCCTTCCGGGTAAACCTTATAAACATTCTTTAGCGTTACACTTGCCATAGTAAACCTCCTGAATTAATTGTCCGCAGTCCCTCTGCGAACACGTTTCACAATGCCTGCCGTTCTGTAACGCAAATTATGATATCAAAAGCGGGGCATAATAAACAGACTCTTTTTACCCAAATTTATTTTTACCGCTTTATCTAAATCCGATAAAACACAAATCGGGATTGAAAATTTCGTTTAAAATGGCCAGAGCTTCATAAAAATACGGCTTCGCGTTCCCGGGAAAGCAGCTCGCGCGCTTCTCCGGACGAAAGCGCCGGGTCGAGGGAAAGCCCGCCGATGCGCACGCGCCGGAGCGAAAGCACCCGGTTTCCCCTCGCGAGGAACATCCGTTTGACCTGATGGTACTTGCCTTCGCTGATCCCGACAAGCACCAGCGGGTTGTCCCCTTCGCGCAGAACGGTCAGCTCCGCCGGAAGGCAGACGGCGTCGCAGAGCCCGATCCCCGCGCGGAACGCCGCCGCGTCCTCTTCGGAAACGGGCGACTGGAGCGCCGCCTCGTACCATTTCATCACGTGATGCTTCGGCGAAAGCATCCGGTGGGCGAATTCGCCGTCGTCCGTGAGGATCAGCAGTCCCTCGGTATCCTTGTCCAGCCTGCCGGCCGGAAAAATGCCGCGCCGCCGCCACGGCTGCGGCAGCAGGCCGACTACGGTCTCTGCCTTCGGGTCGCGCGAGGCGGAAAGCACGCCCGCCGGCTTGTTCATCATCAGGTAAAGCCGGCGCTTTACGGCGACCGGCACCCCGTCCAGAGAGATTTCGTCCTCTTCCGGGTCGGCCTTGTATTCCGGCCTGCGGACGGTTCCGCCGTTGACAGAAACGCGCCCGTCACGCACGGCGGTCCCGACTTCCCTGCGGCTGCCGAGATTCTGTGAGGAAAGGATTTTGTCGAGCCGTTCTTTTTTTCCCAAATTATTCACCCCGCCCACGGGAACGCTTTGCCAAGCTGTCGATAAAGTCGCGCAATCACAAAATCGCTGTGCAATTTTGCTTGCTGCGTTGGCTGCACCGGCAAATTTCGGTCACATACACGGAGCATGCTCCCTCATTTGCAAGCTTGCCGCCTTGCCTTGCACGATTTCTCGACGCCCGGCAGATTCTTCGATGCTCTTCTTTTACAGGCGTTCCCGCGGTATTTTATACATAGTATACCCGCGGCCGGGGCGAAGGTCAATCCGTCGGCCAGGCGTTTGCCGGAATGGCCGAGGAGGCCGGCTTTTTCGCTTCTTCCACGGACGAAGTGCCTTTGGACGGCGCGGCTTTAGAGGACGCTGCCTTTGACGATGCGGCCTTGGAGGACGCCGTGGCGCCCGACGCCGCATTTGCAGGCGTCTTGGACACGGCGGACGACGACGCGCCCGATGCGCGGTTGTCGATCAGATCACCGAGCGGCCCGCGCGCCAGTGTCGGCTGGTCGAGCGTATAGTCGTTGCTTTCGACCTGCCCGTCGAACCCGGTCATAAAGCCGTCGAGCTGGGGCGTGCTCAGGTCGCCGCCGACAACCTTCCCGTTATAGACGAGCAGCGCCCCGCGCATATAGTCCTGCTGGGGGTAATTCGTGACCTGGTAGATATACTGGGTGCATGTCTTGCCGGCGTAGGGCATGAGGTCCAGGCCCTGTTCCTTCTGGATGTTGTTGTAGGTGGTGTAGACGTCGCTGAAATTTTCGGGGATCGTGATATCGCCCGTGCTGATGGGCTCTTCTTTCACATCCCAGCCGAACTGCTTGAAAAACGCCACGCGTTCTTCATTCGTTCCGGCGGAAAGCGAATATTTTTTCCCGGCCGACTCGGCCTGCGCGTTCGAGCTGCGCAGGGAGACGAGCACTATGACCGCCGTCACGGCGATGAGCAGCACGCCGAGCACGGCAACGGTTTTTCTGCGGTTCGGTTTTACAGACAGTACAAACATGATTCCGCCCCCTCTGGCAATAAATATGCCGAGGGGGCGGTAAAAATTCACGATTCCGCAGCTTCTGCGGGCTTTGCCGATTCAATGACCTTCTGCGCGACCTGCGGCGGCGCTTCCTCATAGCGCGCGAACGCGAACGAAAAGTTCCCGCGCCCCTGCGTCGTCTGACGCAGGAAGGTGCTGAAGTCGTGCATCTCGGCTTCCGGCACCTCGGCCTCCACCGTCTGCAGCCCGTCTCCCGCCGGGTTCATTCCGAGCACGCGCCCGCGGCGCTTGTTGACCTCGCCCATGATGTCGCCCATGTTGCCGTCCGGCACCGTGCATTTCAGCAGGCCGATCGGCTCAAGAAGCACCGGCGAAGCCTTTGGCAGCCCCGCCTTGTAGGCGAGCGCCGCCGCCATTTTGAACGACATCTCGGAGGAGTCCACCGGGTGGTACGACCCGTCGTACAGCGTGGCCCTCAGGCCCACGACCGGGTAGCCAGCCAGCGGACCTTTTTCCACGCATTCGCGCAGTCCCTTTTCCACCGCGGGGAAGAAGTTCTTCGGCACGGCGCCGCCGACGACCCGTTCGGCGAACTCCATCGTCTCGCTTTCGCACGGCTCGAACTCGATCCACACGTCTCCGTACTGGCCGTGGCCGCCGGTCTGCTTTTTATATCTGCCCTGCACCTGCGCTTTTTTGCGGATGGTCTCGCGGTACGCAACGTGCGGTTTTTCCAGCATGATCTCCACGCCGAACTTCTTTTTCAGCTTCGCCGCGATGACGTCCAGATGCTGCTCCCCCATGCCGGAAAGGATCATCTGGTGCGTCTCCGCGTTGTTGCGGAAGCGGATGGTCGGGTCTTCCTCCTCAAGCCGCACGATTCCCTGCGCGACCTTGTCCTCTTCCCCCTTGTTCTTCGGCAGGACCGCCATAGAGAGGGCCGGCTCCGGATAGCTGACTCCCTCAAGCTTCACTTTTCTTGCGGGCGAGCAGAGCGTGTCGCCCGTCCTGACGCCCTGCAGCTTCGGCACGGCGCCGATATCGCCCGCCCCGATGTAGGGTACGTCCTCCTGTTTCTTGCCGTGAAGGATCATCGTTTTGCCGATGCGGATGCTTTCGCCGGTTCGCATGTCGACGACCTGGCTTTCGCCGGAGAGCTTTCCTGCGACGACTTTGATGTAGGAAAGTTTGCCGATGAACGGGTCCGCCACGGTCCTGAACACCACGGCCGCCGTCGGCGCGTTCTCGTCCGCGGCTACCTCGACGGGGCCGCCGTCCGGGTCCTCGCCGATTTCCGCGCTCTTATCGGAAGCCGGAGGGGCAAGCCAGATTAGGCCGTTCAGCAGCTGATCGATGCCGTTGAGCAGCAGCGCGTCGCCGCAGAAGACCGGCGATACGGTCCCCGTCTTGACGCCCTTGCTGATGCCTGTAATGACCTCCTCCGGCGTGAACTGCTCGCCGGAAAAATATTTTTCGAACAGGTCGTCGCCGGTCTCGGCCACGGCTTCGTAGATGGCCGTGCGCAGGCCGTCGAGCCGCGTGCCCATATCGGGCATCTTCACCTCCACGGGTTTCCCGTCGTGATATTCATACGCCTTGTACTCCAGCACGTTGACATATATGTTTGCCTTGCCATCGCGGATGTACGGCACCACGACCGGGCAGACCGAAGGCCCGAAAGAGGCTTTCAGGTTTTCAAAGACCTTGTAGAAATCGGCGCTCTCGTCGCACAGGCCGTTCACGAAAAAGATTTTGGAAAGGCCGCGTTTGTCCGCGGCGGCGGCCGCCTTCTCCGTGCCCACGCTGACGCCGTCCTTGCCGGAGACGGTGATGAGCACACTGTCCGCCGCGCGGACCGCCTCCCACATGCCTCCCTCGAAATCGAACAGGCCGGGCGCGTCGAGCAGGTTGATCTTATAGTTTTTCCACTCCAGAGGAGCTGCCGCCGTTGTTACGGATGTTCTGCGCCGGATCTCCTCCGGATCATAATCGCACACCGTGCTTCCGTCGCCGATCTTGCCAAGACGGTCACTGGCGCCGGAAAGATACAGCATCGCCTCCGCAAGACTTGTCTTGCCCGCTCCGCTGTGCCCCGCCAGTGCGAGGTTCAGAATTTGTTTCGCCTCATATTGCTTCACCAAAAACAGCTCCTTTCAGGGTAGAAAAATTGCAATTATATATAAAACATACAATTGTTCAGAAAAATTTATGATAATTATAGCTTATTCCTACAATAATTACAACCCTGGGCGCTAAATTTCTTGATGGCGCATATCCAATTCTATCTCTTATTTTTTATGAATTATGCTGGTTTTCCGGTTTTCGGGGTAACAATCACATCCATAATTTCTGGATATTTTTCCCTGATGGCCTAACCCTGCGCATAGGCGGCAAGCATGTCGAGCTGTTCTTTCGAAATTCCGAATCCGGACAGTACGGCCGCCAGTTCCGGATCCTTCTCCAGCGTTTTGGACAGGAACCTGACGCCGCCCATCGACAGTTCGTTCATTCCTTCGCCGGATTCATCCTTGGAAAGATCAAGCACCTGACCCGGCTCCGGCTCGGCCTGCATGGACGCGGCGCCGGAACTTCCGTTCATTTTTCCGGTCGCCGAAACCGACAGGACCCCGGGCACGGAAAGCCTGAAAGCGCTGCTGAGATTGTTCCCGTCCGGAACGGTCTCAACCGTCAAACTCGATTGACCCAGCTGATTGAACGCCTCCGGCAGGCCGGCCTGCTTCACATAGTCGTTCACCTCATGGTCCGGATCATACAGAGAGATCACATACTTCCCGACGGTGGTGTCGGAACCTAAAAACGAAACCGTTTTGCAGCCGGAATAATCCACGTTCACGCCGATATTTTTCGGCTCCTGATCGCTTTTAATCTTGAGCTGTAACTTCCCGGCTCCTTCGCCTGTTTTCTCGTTGCTGAACGTAAAGCCTTTTTTCTGATTCGCCAGGAATTCGACCGCGTATTTCTTATCGGAAAGCAGGTAATTCAACTGTCCTTTGTCGGTCTTCGTTCCGCCCTCGTAGCAATGCGCCAAAAGCGTCCCGTTCTGGGAGAGGTATGAGACCGCGGAAAAAGTTGCGCCGCTTGTTTCGAGATTCAGCTTTGACAAAAACTCATCGATGAGCTTCCCATACTCTTCTTTCGTAAGCTTTTCCGAAGAGGCCTGCGCGGGGCTTCCGGCAATCGCCGAAAACAGGCTGTAATTATCGGATACGAACGCGTAGAGGACCTCGTCGTCTTTCGCCGTCTGAGCGATTGCCTTCACCATCGCCGAAGTCTGGGCCTCCGTCAGAGAAGCCGTCAGCCTCTGCCCCCGGACCGTCACGCCGTCGATCGTAACGCTCTGATCGTTTTCCGCTTTCACCGCCGCTGTGGAGAGGGAATCCGAATAAACGGCGGCGAGCTTTTCCAGGCTTGCCTGTAATTTCTGCGGATCGTATTTTATTTTGGAGAGGTTGTACGGATTGACTTGCGAAGTTGCCTGATCCCCGGCGGAAAGATATTTTTCCAGGATCTCCGGAATATGTACATATGTTTTTCCGTCGTTGTAAACCAGCGAATCCACGGTCAGCTTCAGCGCCGAGGGGTCCGTCAGAACGAAGCTGCTCTGCGTGCCTTTATCGCCGGTCAGTGTCTTGACGTTTATTTTCAGGCTGTTCAGATATTTCACGGTCTGCTGGATCGACGCGGCTTCTTCCGCCGGCAGATTCGTGTCTTTCAGGAACTGGTCTTCCACTTTGATATCGAATTGGAAGTCGGCGTTCAGCGTCTTTTTTTCGCTCGCACTTTTAAAGAGATTGACGCTTTTGTCCAGACCGGCCACCAACTGGCCTGCACTTGCCTTTGCCGTAGCCAATTCAACGTTTTGCGCGTACCTGGTTTTCCCCTGAATCAGTTCCATGAAATCGCGGTTGAAGCAGAGCTTGCCCACCAGCACCGTGCCGATCAGCACGACAAAAACCGAAGTCAGGGCAATCGCGAACGGTTTGAACTTTTTGGGTTTTCCTTTTCCCATCCCTTCCGTTTGAGATTCGGGATTCATTTCAGCGGAACTTTTTCCAGATAAGGAATCTCCGTTTTCCGTGGAATCGCCGCATTTCACATCAGCCATTAAAAACACTCCCTCAATATATTGATTATGAATAAATTATAAACAATCCGCTCAGGCAGGGACAACCGGTACTTTCTGGCAATAAAAAGGCAGCCGGAGGAGTGGCGCGGGATGCCGCCGCGAAAAACGGAGCAGCCCGGAGGCCGCTCCGTAAAACCCGCTATTTTCTTTTCATCTGCCAGGGCCCTGCAGGCCCATACTTTCGGACTGTCCGGCGATGGATCGCCGTAAACATGTAGCTCTGTATCTTTTATTTCGGCCCAAGCCCCGACGCCCCACGGGGCGGCAAATAAAACGAAATTCCCTCCGCCGGGTGGCGGGGCGTTAGTATGGGCTTCTCCTGCTATTGACTTTCCGGCAAAAAGCGGTATAATTTGGCTGTAGGGCATAATAAAAAGAAGTGCAATGCAGAGACAGGTGTTAGAGCACCTGCCCCCTGCACACGGAGTCTCAGGCTCCATACGCAACCGAATTATCGGCACATTGCGGGAACTATTATACCGCCTTTTTTCCTTTTTGTACAGAGGGGGGTATTTGGGTTTCGCGGTGCGTTCTTAAGGCGTTGTATATGGATGAAGAATCCGTATACCGCGCCTTTTTTGCGCCCTGCGGCAGGCGGTGGCAGACCGGGCCTCCATCAGCTCACCTCGCCGCCCCTGTCTTAATTTGGTTGTGAAAAGAGTACTTGATAGAGCAACGCCGCCGGGAAGGGAAAATCGTTTCCTTCCCGGCGGCCCCGTTCTGCTTCGCCCCTCACGGCGGGCTTATGCAGGCAAACTCAGTCTGCCTTGCCTGCGCAGCCGAGGACCGTGTTGATCTTGTGCTCAACGATCTCCTTGATGGCCTCGCGCGCGTCGCCGAGGTACTGACGCGGATCGAAGTGGTCCGGATGCTCGACGAAATGCTTTCTGACGCTGGCGGTCATGGCAAGGCGCAGGTCGGAGTCGACGTTGATCTTGCAGACGGCCATGGTCGCGGCCTTGCGGAGCATTTCCTCCGGG
Organism: Bacillota bacterium; assembly: GCA_023412845.1. Classification (GTDB taxonomy): domain Bacteria; phylum Bacillota; class Clostridia; order Oscillospirales; family Acutalibacteraceae; genus Thermocaproicibacter. The sequence goes on along the minus strand of JAEZRH010000053.1, from coordinate 16,213 downwards.
ATGCCGATGGCGTCGGGCATCTTGCCGCCGTACTGATTGACCATTTTGACAAATTCCTGCGGGACGGAGGAAGCGCCGTGCAGCACAATCGGGAATCCGGGCAGGCGGTCGGAGACTTCCTTCAGGATATCGAAGCGGAGCTGCGGCTTCTGGCCGGGTTTGAACTTGTACGCGCCGTGGCTCGTGCCGATGGCGATGGCGAGCGAATCCACGCCGGTTTTCGTGACGAAATCCTGCACTTCGCCCGGGTCGGTGAACTGGGCCTTGTCGGCATCCACGTTCACGGCGTCTTCAATCCCCGCCAGCTTGCCGAGCTCGGCTTCCACGGTCACGTTGTACTTGTGCGCGTATTCCACAACGCGTCTGGCTTCCTCAACATTCGCCTCGTAAGGCTTCGAGGAGCCGTCGAACATCACGGAAGTAAAGCCGCCGTCGATGCACTCCTTGCAGATTTCGTAGGAAGCGCCGTGGTCAAGATGCAGCACGATCGGGATCTCGGGATGCTCGATCACCGCGGCCTCCACCAGCTTGACAAGATATGTGTGGCTGGCGTACTTGCGCGCGCCCGCGGAAGCCTGCAGGATGACCGGCGCCTTCATCTCCGCGGCAGCCTCGGTGATTCCCTGTACGATTTCCATATTGTTGACGTTGAATGCGCCGATGGCGTACCCTTCGGCATAGGCTTTTTTGAACAGTTCCTTTGTATTGACCAACGACATGGCTTTTCACTCCTAGCGTTTCATTTGCCATTATTATACCGCAGCCGGCGGAAAAGATAAAGGAGATTGTTAAATTTTTATTGACTCCCGGAAAAGCTCCGGATGGCAGCGGCTGTAATGGAAAAGATACTGCTGCGCGACGCCCGCGAACGGCCCGAACCAGGCAGGCTCCCTGCCCGGAAACAGTCCGCCCATGGCCCGCTTCATCCACACGTCCATGGGGAACGCCTCGAGCCGGTGCAGGCCGTACAGCAACGCGCAGTCCGCAACCTTCGGCCCCACGCCCTCCACGCGCCGGAGTTCCGCGCGCGCTTCGTCCAGCGGCTGGGTCCGCAGCCGGCCGAAATCGATCTCGCCCGACAGCACCCGCCGCGCCGCGTCGAGCACATAGGGCGCCCGGTAGCCGAACCCAAGGGCGCGCAGGTCTTCTTCCTCAGCACCGGAAAGCTCCTCCGGCCGCGGGAAGGCGCGGCGGCCGCCCTCCGCCGGAGCGCCGTACGAAGCGCACAGGCGCTCCACCATGCCGCGGATGCGACCGATGTTGTTGCACTGCGAGAGCAGAAACGTGCAGAGCGCCTCCCATGGGTCCTGGTTCAGCACCCGCATCTCCGGGGCGAAGCGGACCGCCTCGGCAAGCACGGGGTCGAGCCCGCAGAATCTTTCGCGGATCGCTTCGTAGTCGAGCCCCGTGTCGAAATACTCCGCCCAGAAACCGTCCTCCAGCAGCTCCGGCAGATTCTCCGGCGTGATGCGCACATATCTGTCCTTCGCCATGCCCTCGTAGGAACCGTCCGGCAGCTTCGTCCACCGGAAACACTGCCCGCAGAACAGCGTCGGCGCCAACGCTCCGAAATCCATGCGGCCTTTCCCCTTTCCCGAATCCGTTTTTCAAATTATACCACAGGCGGGGCGCCGCCTCAACCGCTGCAAATACAGGATGTTTTCGCCCCGGCGGCAAAAAACGTTGACATAATATCGTATGCATAAATTTTGAATCAACCGGGCCGAATCCTCCAATCCTGGCTTTTCAACATTTTCCACAGGGTTTTCAACAGATATTCCGCACGTATTCCACGGTCTTATGTAAACCAATGCAAATACGCATGGTATAAATGCCGCCGCCATCGAAGAAAGCCGGCTGTATATTCATCATAAGAATTTAACCGTTTCCGTATCTCCGGTGGGAAAATCCAATGGAATATTTCTGTTGAAATTTCAGGATGCCTTTTATATTGAACCGAAGAATTTTGTGATATAATGAAAGAAAAAACAGATAACGGGGAGTTTAATCATATGACGGACGAGACAGAAAGCAGCCGGAACGAAGGCGTGATCGCCGGCAGGAACGCCGTTCTGGAGGCGCTTAAAAGCGGGCGGCCCATCGACAGCCTGTATATCGCGCGGGGCGACCGTTCCGGCAGCCTCGGCGCACTCGCGGCAAAGGCCAGACAGCTCGGCGTGGCGGTCAAGGAAGCCGACGCGAGGAAGCTTGACCGCATGTGTGCCGGCGCCGTCCACCAGGGCGCCGTGGCCGTGGCGGCCGTAAAGGATTACGCGGAGGTGGAGGACATTTTCGCGCTTGCACAGGAACGCGGCGAGCCGCCGTTTATCCTGATCGCCGACGGGCTCGAAGACCCCCACAACCTGGGCGCGGTGCTGCGCGTCGCGGAATGCGCGGGCGCACACGGCGTCATCGTTCCCAAACGGCGCAGCGTGGGCCTGACCTGGGCCGTCGGCAAGGCGAGCGCCGGAGCGGTGGAATACGTGCCCGTGGCGCGCGTGACGAACCTCGCCTCCGCGATCGACGAACTCAAAAAACGCGGCGTATGGATCTACGCCGCGGACATGGACGGGCAGACCTGGTGTCAGACGGATTTTTCTGGCCCCGCGGCCGTCGTCATCGGCTCGGAAGGCAGCGGAGTCGGCCGCCTGCTTCGTGAAAAAGCGGATTTTGTCATATCCCTGCCAATGCTGGGCAAGATAAATTCGCTTAACGCGTCCGTTGCTTGCGGCGTGATCTGTTACGAAGTCATGCGGCAGCGGAAAGGCATTAAGACAAAATAACACGGGAGCGGATCGCTATGAACGACAATAAAAATGTTCCGCGCAGCGATTATTCTGTCGATGAAATTCTAGCGGAGGCTAAGATCATGACAGAGCATTCTCCGCCGGAAAAGAAGGCGGAGGCACACGCGGACACCCGCGCCGGACGGCGCCCCGCCGTGCTCGACGCCGACGAGATCGCCCACGAGGCGCAGAAGGCGCTGAAAATGGAAACCGGGGAGCCGATGCCCGACGGCAGCGCGCCGAAGCCGCCGGAAAAGAAAAAAGGGTTCTTCCGGCGCAGGAAAGGCAAAAACAGCGAAGCCTTTTCCGAAGACATCTACTACGGCCTGCAGCTGAAATCGCTGGAAGAGTACCGGAAGGAATACGAGCAGACCATCCTTCTCGACAAAAGAGAGATCGAAGAGGGCGCGGACGGGGCGCAGGGAAAGTCCAGCTTTCCGTACCTGTTCCGCAGGAATGAGGAAGGCGGCGCCCCGGAGCCTTTGGGCACCGGGGAAAAGGACCGCAGGGAACGCCACGAGCGCCTTGAGAAGATCATGAACCGCGCCGGTCTGGACGCGGAGGAAATGCTCGGCCCGGAAGCTTCCGCCGCGGAGGAAGACCCGGAAGCGGCCGGTGGAACGGAACAGGCCGTCCCACGGCCGGAACCCGGCTGGCGGCCGAAACCGCCCGTCCGAAACCCGGAGCAGCCGCCCGTGCCGCCGGCCGTGGAACCCGGGCCCGCCATGGAACCGGAGATTCGCCCGCCCATCGTGGAGCCGCCGCTTGCTCCCGCGCTGGGCGAAAGCGGCGGAGAAGAGACTGTCGGCGCGGGGCCGCAGGAAGAGACGCCGCGCCCGTCTGAGCCTGCGGCGGCGCAGACCTTGCAGGCCGTGTCGGCCTCGCAGGCCGCGTCGGCCCCACAGCCGGAGGAATCCCCCGTTCCCGTGCGGGAGCCCGTTGCCCCTCCCCGCGCCAAGGACGGCATCCCCCCTGCTCCGCCGCGGAAGGAACCGGCGGAGCGCCCGGTTCCGCAGTACCGCGCGGGCGGCCTGCCGGTGCAGGTGATCGAGGTCGCCGAGTTCGAAACGGTCCTCGCGGCGGAAGCGGACTCCTATCCGGAGGTTTTCTCCTCCGCGCCGGAGCCGATCCCGTTCCCGCGGGCGGAAACCGCCGGCCGGGCTCCGGACGCCAGCCATACGGAGGAAAAGCCGGAGACGGCCCCGGTGCCCAAAGAGGAAAACAGCGGCGGGCAGGGGGCGGAAATCCGGTCGGCCGTATTCGCAAAGGATACCGAACCGGAACCGATAAAACCGAAAAAGAAATTCCGTGTGTTCGGCAACGACGAAGAAACCAACGATCCCTCGGAAGAACCGGGGGAAAGCGAAGCCGAACTGGACGACTATTCCGGCCCGGCGGACGCGCCCTCCGTCATGAGCGACCTTTCTTCCAATGTGCGGAAGCTGCTGCTGCGTTTTGCCGTCACCGCGATCTGCTGCGTCCTGACGCTTGTGCTCAGCATCCTGCGGGAACGGTCTGGCGCTGTTCCCGGCGGGTTACATAACCTTTTCGAAGCGCCGACCTATCCGATCATCGAACTGTTTTTCCTGCTGCTTGCGTGCGTGTTCTGCGCGCCGGCGTTCTGGAACGGCATCCGCGGGCTGTTCACGTTTCAGGCGAATGCCGACAGCGCCGCTGCGGCCGCCGCGGTCGCGGCAGCCTGCCAGAACCTTGTGTACCTGTTTTTCGGCCCGGCGGGCAACGTCCCGCTGTATTCGCCGCTTGCCACTGCGGCACTGTTCCTCAACACCGCCGGAAAACTCAGCATGGCCAAGCGCATCCTGCGGAATTTCCGCTTCCTGTCGTCGCCGGAGCAGAAATACGCGGTGCAGCTCTTCGACGACCACAACACGGCGCTGCTGCTGGCGAAAGAGAACGCCATCGGCGAACCGAGGATCGCCTACCAGGCGAAGTCCTCCTTTCTGCGCAATTTTCTCAGGGATTCCTACGCGCCGGACCCGAGCGACCATGTTTCCCAGCTGATGGCGCCCGCCGGGTTTCTGGCAAGCCTCGGCCTGTGCATCGTGACGGCCGTTCTGACCAAAAACGCCGGCACCGCGCTGGCCGCGTTCGCGGCTTCGGCCTGCGTGTGCGTGCCGTTTGCCAACATGCTCAGCGTGAACCTGCCCCTCGCGCGGCTGGGACGCGTCGGCGCGCAATACGGGGCCATGGCGGTCGGCTGGCCGGCGGTCGAGCAGTTCTGCCAGACGAACGCCGTCATGCTCGGCGCGGGAGACCTGTTTCCCCGCGGCACGGTGATTCTGAGCGGAATACAGACCTTTGCCGGTCAGAGGATCGACGAAGCCATCCTGGACGCGACGGCGCTTACCGCCGCCGCGGGAGGACCGCTGAACGACCTGTTCAGCCAGATCGTGAAGAGCCGCGGCGATTTTTTGCCGCACGTGCAGCGCCCCAGCTATGAGGACGGCATGGGCATCTCCGGCGCCGTGGAGGACAGGGTGATCCTTGTGGGGAACCGCGAGCTGATGCAGAAGCACGGCATCGACGCGCCTTCCCGCGACTATGAGGAAAAATACGTCCGCGCCGGAAAGCACCCCCTGTACCTTGCCAGCGCCGGGACGCTCGTCGCGATGTTCCTCGTTTCCTACCGTTCGGACAGGCGCAGGGCCGTGGAGCTGCGCCGCATGGAAAACAACGGCATCGCGCTGATCGTCCGTACGCGCGACCCGCAGATTACGCCGGACCTCATCGCCGAGTGCTTCGGCCTGAGCCGCAACTCCGTCAGCGTGCTGCCCGAGCGCCTCGGCGAGGTGTACGACGGGCTCGTCACAAGGACCGGAAGCCGTCCGGAGGCCGTTCTTGCGACAAAAGGGCGCGCCGCGGGGATGCTGCGCATGCTGACCGCCTGCGTCAGGCAGCGGTCGAACATCTCCATTGCCGTCGCCCTGCAGGTCGCAGGGGCAGCGCTCGGTTTTGCGCTTACGGCCTTTTTTGCCGCTTACGGCGGCCTCTCGCAGCTTTCGGTCACGTCGCTCGCCGTTTTCGAAGCGTTCTGGGCGGCCGCCGTCATTTTCGTGCCGCATATCCGCAGGCCTTAGCGGCGTGCCGCCGCGGTCCGGCCCCGCCGCGGGGTACGGCAAGCAACTCAAGTCTTCTTTGGCGGGAGAGTTCCGGAAAACTCCCGCGGCCGCATTTTTTTAAAAAGGATCAACATCCATGAAATGTAAGCTTCTCTTCCGCCGGGGCGCCATCACTTCCGCTGGCGTCACGCTGCTCGGCGTCGGGATCTCGTTCTGCGTCTACGCCGGATACGGGACCGACCCCTGCACCTGTCTCAACCTCGGCGTCTCCAAACAGATCGGTCTCCCTTTCTGGCTATGGTCTCTCATCTTCAACATAGCGGTCCTTTCCCTTCCCATCTTCCTCGACCGCAGCATGATCGGCTTCGGCACGGTCGTCAACATGACTTTCGTCGGCATCATCGCCGACGCGCTCCGCTCCGTCTACAGGACGTTTCTCCCTGCGGCGGCGGACGCCGGCCCCATGCTGAAGGTTCCGCTCCTGCTCGCGGGCACGGTGATCCTTTATGTGGGCGCCGCACTGTACATAATACCGGAACAGGGCATTTCGCCGTATGACAGCATCGCCCTGCTGCTGGCCGCGCACACGCCCGCCGAATTCCAGTGGTGCCGCATCGCCACCGACGCGACCTGCCTGCTGCTGGGCTGGCTCCTCGGCAGCACCATCGGCGCCGGCACGGTGCTTCTGGCCATATCGGGCGGGCCGCTCATGAACTTTTTCATTCCGCGTTTCCAGAAGGCGCTTTTCCCCGGCGACACCAAAAGCATTATCCCCTCGGGATCCGGAAACCGGACATGAAACGCCATACGCGGGTACAGGGCACCGTTCACGCCTGTGGTGGGCGCGACTGGGCACAGGCTAAAAAATAAAGCGCACCCCCTTCGCACGGGGTACGCTTTATTTATCCATGCCATGAGACGCAGTCCACCGGGAGAATCCTTAAACCGTCCGGGCAAAGAAATCTCGGATTTTCCCCCAGCCCCATGCCCGGCCGGAACAGGGTTTACCCTGCAAAATACTTGTCCGTGACCGCTTTGGCCGGCGAAGTGTCGTCGGCCACGACGAGCACAACATATTTGCCGCTCTGGATCAGGAGCGGCGTTTTCAGCTTAGTCATCTCCTTGGGCTGATAACCCTGGAACGCGGCTTTCTGATCCTCCACCCGCTGGGAAGCCGCCTGCTTAACCTTTGGCGCCGCGGCGTCGTCTTTCGCCTCGAAAACCGCGACCTCTTCCGCGGTCGCGCCGGTGCTCTCATAGACCCGCGCCTTTGCGACGTCGGCGTCGTCAAGCCCGTAAAGCTTTACCGCCGTCTTCTGTTCGATCGGGGACATCTGGTCCTTGAATTTGATGGCCTTTGCGATTTCGTCCGCCACGGCCGTCACATCGGCCGAAGCCTCAGGCTTCGCCTGGCGCGCACATCCGGCGGAAAGCAGCAGAACGGCGGCGGCCAGCACACAGGCCGCGCGTTTTTTCCAGTTCAAACCCGTCCACTTCCTTTTTATCTATTCAATATGGGCTTTCAGGTATTCGCACCATTTTTTGCAGTACGCGGAATTCAGATGGATGCCGTCCACCGTGGCTCCCGCCGGAAGCGCGCCGGAAGCGTCCTTCACCGCTTCGTCCACGGCAAGATAGTTCACTTTTTTCTCCTTTGCCAGCTTGCGGATGGCTTTGTTGGAGTTCTCAATGCGAACGTTGTTATAGATGCCGTCTGTCCTGGATTTTTCAGCCGTGACCGGCAGGATCGCCTGCAGGTAGACGCGCGTGCCGGGCTGGCATTTCAGGATGTCGTCCACGACCTTGCCATAGTCGCCGACGAACGTGGCGAAGCTGCTCCACCCCAGTTCGTTTACGCCGAGCATGATGTAGACCTTCGAGAATTTTCTGCGCTGCAGCGCCTGCATGACAGTGACTTTTGAACCGCCCTCGCGGACGGCCTGTTTGGTGTAGATCGTATCCACCATCAGTCCTTTTACGGCGTAATAGGTCGCGCCGTCAAGGCCGTCGTAATTCTCGAGTCCTTCCGTGCGGCTGTCGCCGACGAACACCGCGTCCCGGAACCAGCCCGCCGGCGCCGGCGTGCCGGGCGGCGGCGCGGGGGGAACAGCCGAAGACGCGGACACGGCCTGCGTTTTCGAAGATACGGCCTCTCCCGAGGAAGACGTCTGCGCGGGGATGCCGGACGCCGGCGGAAGGCCGGTCTGCGCTTTGGCCACGCCCGGCTCCGCAACCTTTATCAGCGCGCCGGCCCCTTTCGCCAAGCCCAAAACGAGCAGAGACAGAACGCACACGCAGACAAGGCAGACGACGACCCTGCGCAGAAGCAGACGCAGTTTTCGTTTTTTCTTATCCATGAAAAGCCGCACTCCAGACATTATCTATCACAATGCCGGGCAAAAGCGGGAAAAGCGCCCTTTTTCCGCCCGGAAGTATTTTCTATAGTCCATTATACTCCGGTTCTTCATGCGATAAAAGTGGAAAATAAGGGTATGACAAAACTGTCATACCCTTGTAATGGTTTCGATACGATTCCGCAGTTTTTTCAGTTGTTCGCCTGATAGACCGCGACCGCGCAGGCAACCGTGGCACCGACCATCGGGTTGTTGCCCATGCCGATCAGGCCCATCATCTCGACGTGCGCCGGGACGGAGGAAGAACCCGCGAACTGCGCGTCGCCGTGGATGCGGCCCAGGGAATCCGTCAGGCCGTAGGAAGCGGGGCCCGCGCCCATGTTGTCCGGGTGCAGGGTGCGCCCCGTGCCGCCGCCGCTCGCGACGGAGAAATATTTTTTGCCGTTGTCGATGGCCCATTTTTTGTAGGTGCCGGCCACAAGGTGCTGGAAACGGACCGGGTTGGTGGAGTTGCCGGTGATGGAGACGTCGACGCCCTCATGCTGCATGATGGCGACGCCTTCGCGCACATCGTTCGCACCGTAGCATTTGACTGCGGCACGCTCGCCGGCCGAGAAAGCGCGGGTCTCCACGATGTTGAGCTTGTCTTCAAAATAGTCAAAATCGGTCTTCACGTAAGTAAACCCGTTCACGCGGGAAATGATGTAGGCGGCGTCTTTGCCGAGGCCGTTGAGGATGACGCGCAGCGGTTCCTTGCGCGCGGAGTTTGCAGAGCGCGCAATGCCGATGGCACCTTCCGCGGCGGCGAAGGATTCGTGGCCCGCAAGGAAGCAGAAGCACTTTGTCTCTTCGCTCAGAAGACGGGCGCCCAGGTTGCCGTGGCCCAGACCGACCTTGCGCTGTTCCGCGACGGAGCCGGGGACCGTGAAGGACTCAAGCCCGGCGCCGATCTTTTCGGCAGCCTCGACGGCGGATTTCACGCCGGTCTTCAGGCCGATGGCGCAGCCGAGCGTGTAGGCCCAGACGGCATTGTCGAACGCGATCATCTGCACGCCCCTGACGATTTTTTCAACGTCCACGCCTTTCGACAGACACAGGTCGCGCGCTTCTTCGAGGCTGCCAAGGCCATATTCGGCGAGGCATTTCTCGATTTTGGCCATTCTTCTCTCTTTACCTTCAAACTTGACATCGTTAGCCATTTCGCATGTCCTCCTTATATAGCCTTATTCTTCACGCGGATCTATGTACTTGGCCGCGTTGTCGAAACGGCCGTACTGGCCGATATTTTTCTTGTACGCCTCATCCGGGCTCACGCCGTGGCGGATGTCTTCCATCATCTTGCCGAGCTTCACGAACTGGTAGCCGATGACCTCGCTGTTCTCGTCGAGAGCGAGCTTGATCACGTAGCCTTCCGTCATCTCGAGGTAGCGCACGCCCTTCGCGGCGGTGCTGTACATGGTTCCGACCTGCGAACGAAGCCCCTTGCCCAGGTCCTCAAGGCCCGCGCCGATGGGAAGGCCGCCCTCGGAGAAAGCCGTCTGGCTTCTGCCGTAAACGATCTGCTTGAACAGCTCGCGCATGGCGACGTTGATGGCGTCGCACACAAGGTCGGTGTTCAGGCACTCGAGGATCGTCTTGCCCGGCAGAATCTCCGCAGCCATGGCAGCGGAATGGGTCATGCCGGAGCAGCCGACTGTCTCGACCAGAGCCTCCTGCACGACGCCCTCCTTGACGTTCAGGGTCAGCTTGCAGGCACCCTGCTGGGGCGCGCACCAGCCGACGCCGTGGGTAAGGCCGGAAATGTCCTTGATCTCATAGGCTTTGACCCATTTTCCCTCTTCGGGAATGGGGGCCGGGCCGTGCTTGGGTCCCTTGGTAACGACACACATCTTTTCCACTTCTGCGGAATAATTCATATCGGTACTCCTTTCGGTTATTGATTCCCCGTGTTTTCCGCATCCTGCCGCCGTGCGTTTTTTCGCAGAAACCGCAGATTCATGCTGTTTCATTATAGCGGATTCGCGCCTGCGAATCAATACGATAAATAATATTTTAACAAATCCGGTCCGCGCCTTGAAAACTTCCGCTGCTGGGCGGTCCCGGGCCCGCCGGGACAAATTTTTCTTGTGAAGCGGCCGATAAAATATTATTATGGAAACGAGGGAAATATATAAGGAGGCCAAAGTCATGGAAGAACAGAATTTCAATCCGCAGCCCGAGCCCTGCCAGAGCCAGCCGCAGCCGCCCCAGCCGCCGTATCAGCCGCAGCCGTACCAATATCCCGGAGCATGGGAGGACACCTCGCCGCTCAGCGTGGGATCCTACGTCATTATGTTTCTGATCTCCGCGATCCCCATCGTCAACATCATCATGCTGTTCGTGTGGGGGTTCGGCAACGGCAACCGGAACAAAAAGAACTGGGCCCGCGCGCAGCTGATCATCATGGCCGTCGTCATCGTGCTGTGCATCCTTTTCGGCGCAAGCACGTTTGCCGCTTTGAGCAGCTTTGCCAGAACAGGTTATTGATCCGCTTTGGCCGCCCTTCGGGGCGGCCTTTCCCGTTTATATTTCATTTTTTTTCTAACATTTCTTTTTTTTCCCCGGTGGAAGCGGTATAATAATTGACAGTGCGTACCGGTCCGTCCCGGCGGTTGAAAAGCCGCCCGGGGCGGATCTTTGAACCGGATTTTGAATCAGAGAGGATGTTACTCATGGATTTCATGGAAAGAACCATCCAGAAAGCGATGGAGGACAAGAAGACCATCGTTCTTCCGGAAGGGACCGACAAACGCGTCGTCACGGCGGCCGCCGAAGTGCTGAAACGCGGCATCGCCAACGTGATCCTTCTGGGAAATGAAAAAGAAGTGCTGGCTGCGGCCGACGGGCTCGACCTGTCGAAGGCGCAGATCGTCGATCCGCTGAACACACCACTGCACGCGGAATACGCCAACACGTTCTACGAGCTCCGCAAGGCGAAGGGCATGACCCCCGAAAAGGCGGACGAGACGATGAACGACGCGACGTATTTCGGCGTGATGATGGTGAAAAAGGGCGCCGCCGACGGCATGGTTTCCGGCGCGTGCCACTCCACGGCGAACACGCTCCGCCCCGCCCTGCAGATCGTGCGCACGGCCCCGGACGCGAAGCTTGTTTCCGGATTTTTCCTCATTTCCGTCCCGAACTGCGAATTCGGCGAAAACGGAACATTCGTATTTTCTGACTGCGGTCTGAACATCAACCCCTCGGCCGACGAGCTCTCCGAGATCGCCATCTCCTCCGCGAAGTCATTCAAAGCCATCGTCGGCGCGGAACCGAAGGTGGCCATGCTTTCATTCTCCAGCTACGGCAGCGGCAAGGACGCGCTGGTCGACAAGGTCGTGGAAGCTACGAAGCTCGCCAAGGAAAAGGCCCCGGACCTGCTGCTCGACGGCGAGCTGCAGGCGGACGCGGCCCTCGTTCCCTCCGTCGCGGAATCGAAAGCCCCGGGCAGCAAGGTCGCCGGGCAGGCCAACGTGCTCATTTTCCCGGACCTGAACGTCGGCAACATCTGCTACAAGCTGGTCGAGCGCCTCGCTAAGGCCTCCGCTTACGGGCCGATCCTGCAGGGCATCGCAAAACCGGTCAACGATCTTTCCCGCGGCTGCAAGGCCGAGGACATCGTCGGCGTGATCGCCATCACTGCGGTACAGGCGCAGCAGGCATAGCCTGTTTCGGCCGGGCATGCGGCGCCGTGTGAAAATCAGGGCCGTTTTCCGCCCGGACAGCCGGAGGCGGCTCCCGCCGGCTCGGCTCAACAATCAATTTTCATAAGAACGGGCGCGCCCTTCGCATCGGGCGCGCCCGTTTTTCTTTTTCTCAGGTCGGTGAAACCGGCGCAATGCGTTGCCGCTAAAACCGCGCCGGGTGTTTATTCCGCCCGTTTCTCATTTGTGCGCCGCTTTCCTGCCTTTTTGTAATATCACACAGGACTTTCCTCAACGCGGTAAAAGGTGTAAAATGGAAAATAAATGAGAAATAACACGAAACATCCGCGATCAGAAGGAGTACAAAAATGAACCATTTGAAACCTCGCCTGAAAGCCGCTGTCTGTCTGGCCCTTTGCACTCTGTTCGGCGCGGGGCTATTCCCCGCCGGAAGCGGCGCGCCCGCCAGAGCCGCCGGAATCAGCTTCAAAGCGACGCGCCCGACGCCCGTCGTACAGGACTTCAAGGTGTACCTCAGCCCGTCCGCACAGCCGTGGAACGCTTACTGCGACAGCTCCGGCGGCGAGGAGGCACACATGCGGCCGATCGCCGCGGCGGTGTCGCGTTATCTTTACCAGTACGGGATTCATTCCGTCATCGGCGCGCCGCATTCCGGGCCGCGCTCCAGCCAGAAACGCGAAATCGAGGCCCGCGTGAAGCAGGCGCAGGCGAATCACTGCAATTTATACCTCGCCATCCATTCCAACGCGAAGGACGGCGGCCCGAAGACAAAGGGAACGACGATCTTCTATCCGTCGAAAGGCGGACCGAGCCTCCGGTTCGCGAATCTTCTGAAGGATAATTTCATCTATCCGGACAAAAGCGCCGTAAGCACCGAAACGAAGGACGCGCTCTGGGAAATGTACATGCCCCCGATGCCGCACTGCCTGATCGAAACCGCGTATCACGACGACCCGCAGGACGCACAGTGGATTGAGTCCGACATCGACGGAATCGCGCAAAATCTCGCACACAGCATCGCGCTTTACGCTTACGTGCCCGTTTCCGTCTCCATGGATCAGAAAAGCATGACCGCAAAGGCTGGGAAAACGCGTGACCTGACCGCGACGGTCACCCTGATCAACCATGAGATCAGCAAAAACCTGACCGTCTGGTCTACCTCCAACTCAGGCGTCGCGCAGGTGAAAAACGGAACCGTGTACGGCGTCCGCAGGGGAACCGCCGTGATCACGGCTCGGACAAGCAATTACATCAAGGCATCGTGCCGCGTAACCGTTTCATAGGCTTGAGGCGAAACCCGTTCCGGCGCACCGGCCGGTGTGTGAACCGCTCCTCCCCCGATGCGAAAAGCTCCGGGGAAGCGTTCCGCGGAACGTCTCTCCGGAGTCTGGACTGTGGACTGGCTGCAGTCTATCCGTTCAGGTCCGATTTTTTCAGAAGGACGAGAACGACATATTTATGGTCCGCAAAATTGTGGTTAGCCGCCGTGATGCGGAGTCCACCGCCGAAATCCTTTCCGTATAAAACCGGCTTGCCGTTTTCCAGCACCACCTTATCGACGAGGTAGGCATTCGCCATCACATCCTGCTTCGCGGAATTCTGGGAATGGTACAGGACGGAATCCTTTGAAAAATCGATGTCCGTGCTTCTCGCATAGCCCAGATCAATGCTGTCGCTCAGGTATTTGCTCCGGAAAGCGTTCCATTCCTTCTGAGTTGCAAAAAGGGTGTCGCCGTTCGGCAGGTCCCGCGCGCCGATTTTCAGCGACTTGCTGTTCTGCAGAACAAAGCCCGCGTAGTAGTACTGGTACGGAACTGTTTTTTCGACCACTCTCACGACGCACTGCTTGACGGCCTTCTGGCCCGGCAGCTTCGTGTAAACGCCCGCGGAGCTGCCCGGAGTGCCGACGGCCTTCACCCGAAAGTAATAAACGTCGTTTCCCTGCTTATCTTTCGCCGCCGCCGTTTTCTGGGTCTGGAGCACCTTGCCGTCCCCGACCGTGATGCTCGGTTTGGCATGGGTCCCATACACCGTGAGCCTGAACTGATAGGAACTGTACTGCGCGCGGCTGATGGACGCCGCCGTATCGCTCGCCACGCGGGGAGAGGACGCCGCAAGGGAAACGGACGGCGAAATCACCGCCGCCGCGGCGACCACAGCCAATAAGACCGCCAGCAATCTGCACTTTTTCATAACGATCCTTCTTTCCTTCCGAATGATTCCAATACCCGGGTTTCAGCATCTCCGGCTGAACCGCGGAACCGTTGTGTGTCCCGTGTCCATATGCGGAGCTTTCCCGGGCTATTCCGATTCTCTTTATTATTATATTTTTATATTATTTTTAAACGTCGGAACCATGCTTCCGCTGGAAATTTCTTTCCAGATATCATGTGCTCTCGTCTTTCGCGGAAATTGGCCCGCGGCGCGCCGGCATATACCGGTCGCCCCCGGTTTTTCGACCGGTTACCGGCCCTTCCCGCACCGGTGGGCGGGAACCCCTTTCCAGCCGGGCTGCGGCAGGCTATACTGTTTTCATGCGGGGTGATGGAATGAAAGTTCGGATCGAACTGGTCGAAAATCTTCCGGAGGATGAAGTCCTCATCCGCTGCGGCCGCGTGGACGAGAACATCCGGAAGATTCAGCAGTATATCCTCGAGCAGGCCGGTTCCGGGCCAAAGATCATCTTTTACAAGGGCAGCGAGGAATATTATCTTCCCCTCGACGAGATTCTCTTCTTTGAAACGGAAGGCGATTTTGTCTACGCCCATACCGCCGACGATTCCTACCGCATCAAACACCGCCTGTACGAGCTGGAGGAAATCCTCCCCCGGTACTTCGCAAGGGCGGCGAAATCCACCATCGTCAACATCCTGCGGATCCGTTCCATTTCGCGCAACCTTGCTTCCGCCAGCCTGATCCAGTTTGAGGGCAGCCACAAGCAGGTTTACGCCTCGCGGTACTACTATCGTGAACTTCGGCTCCGCATGGCTGAAAGGGGTATTTGATCCATGAAAGGGAAAAACTGGTTCTGGGGCATCTTTCTGATTTTGGCCGCGATTTTCGCCGTAGGCAGCCAGTTCAACGCGTTCCATGTCATCGGCTTCTGGAGCATCGCCGCCACGGTTCTGCTGGCCGCGATCTTCATAGACAGCCTCGTTAAGCTGAATTTCTTCGGCATCCTGGCTCCCGTGGCGCTTCTGTACGCGATCTACAGATCGCCGCTTGGCTGGCCGAACGTCTCGGTCTGGCTGCTGCTGCTGGCCGTCGTGCTCGCTTCCACCGGTCTGGAGATGATCTTCGGGCACCACCGCCATTGGCGCTGGTACGATCACTGCGGGCACGACTGGCGCGGCAGGCACGGAGATGTAGAGAGCTTTGTATCCAATACGGAGGACATCGACGGCGACAATCCCGTCGCGAAGATCAGCTTCGGCTCCTCCAGCAAATATCTGCATTCCGGCTACATGAAAAGCGCGCAGCTCTCTGTTTCATTCGGCGAACTGGATGTGTACTTCGACCAGGTGCAGTTGAGCCCCGAAGGAGCCGAGGTCTTCGCGGAATGCAGCTTCGGCGAGATGAAGCTGTTTCTCCCCCACGGCTGGCAGGTGACGGATCATCTGCGTACCAGTCTCGGCCACGTGCAGGACGACATCCGCCGGGAGGCGCCTGAGCCCGGCGCGCCGCGCCTGACGCTCACCGGTTCGGCATCCTTCGGCAACATCGAGATCCACTATATTTAAACGGTCCGCCGGGGATTTTTATACCCCGGCACCCGTTTCATATTTTCCCCATTCCACATACCATGTATGGTATGCGGGCGGTCAAACCCGCGGGAAGGGGAAGCCGGCATGCTGATACAGATTCCATACGACCGCGCCGCCGCCGTAAAGTACGCCGAAACCTGGGCCATGAAGCGGAACCCTCGTTTTCCCAGCTTCGACGGCATGGGCGGCGACTGCACGAATTTTGCCTCGCAGTGCGTTTACGCGGGCTGCCGGGTGATGAATTACACTCCCGTCTACGGCTGGTACTGCAACAGCCACAGCGACCGTTCCGCCTCGTGGAGCGGCGTGGAGTTCCTTCACAGATTTCTTGTAACGAACAAGTCCGCGGGGCCTTACGTGGAAGAAACGGACGAAGACGCCCTGCAGCCGGGCGATCTTGTGCAGCTCGGCACTTCGGACGAACACTTTTACCACACGCCGGTGGTGCTTTCGGTCGAAGGGGGGAACATCCTCGTCGCCGCCCACACGTTCGACGCGCTTTACCGCCCGCTTTCGAGCTATTCC
>JAEZRH010000015.1 GCA_023412845.1 Bacillota bacterium | reverse complement strand
TCTAATACCGATTTAACATAAATTTAACATCAGCGGCTTAAACTGATAAGACAGATAAGAGAAAACGTGTATCCGAAACGGAATGCTCCGGATGCCGGAGACGGGAAAGGAAATTTTTAAAAAATGGAAATGGCTGGGATTAGATCAGTGGGAGTGAAATCGGCCGAAATGGAAATTGTTCAGGCGGGCTGTACCGAGGTTGAAACGAAAATCGAATTTACTGGTTTAAATCTGTTCTACGGCGATTTTCAGGCTCTGAAAGACATCAACATGACTATTCCCAAAAACAAGGTGACTGCGTTTATCGGCCCTTCCGGATGCGGAAAATCCACATGCCTGAAGACGATCAACCGGATGAACGACCTCGTTCCGAACTGCCGCATCGAGGGGAAGGTCACGATTGGCGGGCAGGATATCTATGAACCGGAAACCGATGTCACCCTTTTGCGCAAACGCGTCGGCATGGTGTTCCAAAGCCCGAACCCGTTCCCGATGTCCCTTTACGACAATATCGCTTTTGGCCCGAGAATTCACGGGATCAAAGACAGAAAACAGCTTGATGAGATCGTCGAAAATTCCCTCGTGAACGCGGCGTTGTGGGATGAAGTGAAAGACAGACTGAAAAAATCGGCCCTCGGCCTTTCCGGCGGACAGCAGCAGCGTCTCTGCATCGCGAGGGCCTTGGCCGTGGAACCGGAAATCATCCTGATGGATGAGCCCACAAGCGCTTTGGACCCGATCTCCACGTTGAAGATCGAAGATCTTATGGACGATCTGAGAAAGAAATACACGGTCGTCATCGTGACGCACAACATGCAGCAGGCGGCCCGCATTGCCGACAAGACCGCATTCTTCCTCCTAGGCGAACTGGTGGAGTACAGCGAAACCATCGAGATGTTCAATCAGCCGAAGGATGAGCGGACTGAACGCTACATTACGGGGCGTTTCGGCTGATTCTATTGATTTTACCGTATTTTTCCAGTATAATAGGAGAGGAAAACGCATAAGATGCCAAGAAAGATTTTTGACCGCGAACTTGCGGACCTGAATCAGCGTATGGCTGAGACGGGGAGCGAAGTCGATTCCAGAATACAGCAGACGATTGCCGCCCTGCACAATATGGATCTTTCCGCTGCGGAAGAAGTTGCGAAAGGCGACAATGACATCGACCGCATGGTCCGTATCATTGAAAAGGACTGTATCGATCTTATTACTTTGCAGCAGCCCATTGCCAAAGATCTGCGCACCATAGCGTCTTTTCTCAAGATTCTGACCGACGTCGAACGCGAAGCGGACCAGTGCGCGGATATCTGCGAGATTCTGTTTGCCGGCGAACTTAAGGGCAACAGTCTTGCCGTCACCCATGTGGTGCAGATGCTTGAGGCTGCCCGCGCCATGTTTCGCAGAGCGATGAACGTTCTCATCAGCCGCGACGTCGAGGAAGCGCGGAAGATCTGTGACAGCGACGACGAGGTCGACGCTATGTTTTCGAAGATCATTCTGGAAGTCTGCAATTATATTTCCGAAAATCCGGGCAGCGTCATGTCTGAGATCGACCTGCTGTTCATTACGAAATATGTGGAACGCATGGGCGACCACGCGACGAATATCGCCGAATGGGTGATTTTTATGGAAACCGGGGAACATCCGGACCTGAATACGCAGTAAGTAAGATGGGAGAACGGTATGGCGCTTGTTTATATTGCTGACGACGAAGAAAGCATCCGCAGAATCGTTGCCATCGGACTGAAAGACGGCGGATACCATACGGAAGAGTTTGCGGACGGCGCTTCTCTGCTGAGCGCTGTGCGAAGTCGCCGCCCGGACGCCGTGATTCTGGACTGGATGATGCCGCAGCCCGACGGACTGACCGTATGCCGCATGCTGCGGGAAAACCGGGAGACGCACGATATCCCCATCCTTATGCTAACCGCCCGCGGGGAAGAGCTTGACCGCGTTCTCGGCCTTGAACTTGGCGCAGACGATTATATTGTCAAGCCTTTCAGCGTAAAAGAACTGTGCGCACGGGTAAAGGCCGTTTTGCGGCGTACGGAACGCCGCGATGCTTCCGATGAAACGGCGCTGCGCCACGGAACGCTGTCCGTGGATGTTACGAGGCATCTCGTTACCAAAAACCTGGAACCCGTGGAACTGACTGCGAAAGAATTCGACCTGCTTGTCATGCTGATGCGCAATCAGGGCAGAGTACTTACCCGCGACACACTGCTCGACAAGGTCTGGGGAGTGGAGTATTACGGGGATACCCGAACGGTCGACGTTCATGTGCGCTATCTTCGTCAGAAAATTGAAACTGATCCCGACAACCCTGAGCTGATTCAGACGGTGAGGGGAGTAGGCTATAAGTTTGCGGAATGACACGTTCCTCCGGGGGGCGGTTTAGTTTTGAAAAAAAGACTTACTTTGCTGAATGCTGCCATCGTTGTCATTGGATTCATGGCGGCTTTTTTTTGTGCCGCCGTTCAGATCCAAAGTCAGTACCGGCAGGAATTTGAAAACAGGCTGAACACAGCTCTCGCCATTCTTGCCACGGAAGACCAGGAAATCCATGCCGATCCCCATGCTACGGCCGACGAGGTCGGCAAGCGCCTGTCGGACTCCGGGCAGGAAATGCGCATCAGCATCATTGACCCTTCCGGCAGGGTGATCGGCGACAGCGAAAAAAACGAGATCGACCAGAACCATCTGCAGCGTCCGGAGATCCAGCAGGCGCTGAAAATCGGCAGCGGAACCGATACGCGGATCAGTGCGACTACGGGCCGTCAGTATTTTTATAAGGCTGTTTATCTTCCGGGAAAATACTTTATCCGTGCCGCTCTCCCGACTTATGAGCTGGAGGCTTCCATCAGCAGGCTCTGGCTCATAGCGGCGTTCAGCATGCTGCTCGGCATCCTGATCGCATGCGGACTCACCGCGTGGCAGGTCTACCGTATGATGGCCCCGCTCGGCAAGCTGACCGCCGCGGCGACACGCATCTCGCAGGGGGATTATTCCTGCCGGGCGGAAGGAGAGTTCCGCGACGAAGTGGGAGTTTTGGCGGATTCCTTCAACAGTATGGCGGAAAGCACCGAAAATGCTGTTTTCCAACTTACGGAACAGCAGAACCGGCTGACCGGCGTTCTTCAGGGAATGGACGACGGCGTTCTTGCGGCCGGAGAGGACAACAGAATCCTGTTCCTCAACCAGAGCGCGCGAGGCTTGCTTCAGAAAATGGACCTTACGGAAGGCAATCCTCTTGCGGGGAGCCTCCTTGTCAATCAGCTTGCGGACCTTATGAGAGCCGCCGTCAAAAACGGCAGTCCGCCCAACCGCAGTATCATAGCCGAGGGCGACCGGCAGTACAGCGTGTACACCGCGCCCATTTCCGGGCAGAAAACGGTTGCCGCCCTTGCCGTCATTACCGACGTCACCCGTCTGCGCAACCTTGAAAAAATGCGCAGCGAGTTTGTCGCAAACGTCACGCATGAGCTGAAAACGCCGCTGACTTCCATCCGCGGCAGCATAGAACTGCTGAAGAGCGCCGACCGGGACGAAGGAACCCGCCGCTATTTTTACGATGTCCTCGACATCGAGGCGGAAAGGCTGCAGCATCTGATCGACGATATGCTTGTGCTGTCGAGAATCGAAAACGCGAGAGACGACCCCACGGCCCAGCCATGCAGCATCGCGGACGCAGTGCGCAGCTGCGTCGACCGGATCAGCGCCGTTGCGGAAAAAGACCAGGTTTCAATCGCCATGCATCTGGACGAAAGCATTTATGTCTCCTGCTCGCCGACAAGGCTGGAACAGCTTTTCGGCAACCTGATCGAAAACGCGGTCAAATACAATGTTCCGAAAGGCAGCGTGACCATCACGTCGCTGAGACAGAAAAAGACCGCCGTCATCCGTGTGCAGGATACGGGCATCGGCATTGCGAAAGAGAATTTCGGAAGGCTTTTCGAGCGTTTCTACCGTGTTGACGCCAGCCGGTCGAGGGCCGTCGGCGGCACGGGCCTCGGTCTCTCCATCGTCAAGCATCTCGTCGTCCTGTACGGCGGCGACGTCGAAGTGGACAGCGAAGTCGGCAAGGGGAGTACGTTTACGATCCGGCTGCCGCTGGTGTCCCCTCCATAATCCTCTTCCAAGCGGGTTTGAATTTATGGGAACATCTCTTCCCTCCCAAGAATGAGCAGGCGGAATTTCCGCCTGCTCATTCTGCAGAAAGGCCATATTTAATGGAATGAATTTACAGTGCCGCCCTGAATATCGCGAGAACATCGTCCTTTTTCAGCGGCACAAAAGTATATTCCAGTCCGCGCTTCGCGGTGTTTTCAGCCATGATTCCGAGCTTTTCCTCGCCGATGCCTACTTCGCGCAATGTAGCCGGCAGGCCGAGGGATTTAAAGAACCCGCGCGTCCTGCGGATGGCTTCCCTCGCTGTCTCAAACGGATCGGAAGCACTTTCGAGCCCCCAGACATTGACGCCGTATTCCACAAATCTGCCGACCGTGTCCCTATTCAGAACATGATCCATCCAGAACGGCGTGAGGATCGCCAGCCCCACTCCGTGGGTGATATCGTAGAATGCGCTCAGTTCATGCTCCATGGGGTGAACGGACCATGCGACTTCGCAGCCGTCGGAAAGAAGCCCGTTGATGGCGAGGCTGGAGGCCCACATCAGGTTTGCGCGGGCTTCGTAGTCCGCGGGGTCCCGCAGCGCCGCAGGGCCGTATTTGATGCAGGTCTTCAGCAGGCTTTCCGCAAAACGCGCCTGGATGAAGGCGCCGGGGACGCTGTTGAAGTAGGACTCGAAGATATGGCTCATGATGTCCGCCGTGCCTGCGGCCGTTTGCTTTTGAGGAAGGGTGAACGTGTATTCCGGGTCGAGAATGGACGCCTTCGGCTTTAGAACCATGCCATATGTGCCGAGCTTTTCATTTGTTTCCGGATTGGTGATGACGGCGTTCCCGTTCATTTCGGAACCCGTGGCCGCCATCGTCAGAACGGTGACGAGAGGCAGCGCCCTGCGAATTTTCAGCGGGTCCGTCAC
>JAEZRH010000143.1 GCA_023412845.1 Bacillota bacterium | reverse complement strand
GGACCCATCATCGACCCAAAGCTGGAATGCATCATCCTTTCCCCGGTGTGTTCCCATTCGCTGCTTACCCGCCCGGTCGTCTTCGGACCGGACGCCGTCCTGAGCGTTCAGGCCGGCCTTCTGCCGGGCAGCGAAGTTTATCTTACGATGGACGGACAGATTTCCGTTAAAATCTCAGATCCGACGCAGAAAATATTTTTTTCCCGTTCCAACAGGTCGGTCCAAATCGTTCATATCAAAGAGCATAATTTTTACGAGATCGTCAATGAAAAGCTTGGAAATGGGAGGAATGGAATTTGAAAAAAAAGCGGCATGAGAAGATCCTTGAACTGATTGCGCGCTACCCGATCGATACGCAGGAAGAGCTGCTTCGCCGTCTGCGTGAAGCGGGATTCGAGGTGACGCAGGCCACGGTTTCCCGCGACATCAAGGAACTGCGCCTTCTGAAGGTCCTGTCGCCTGACGGGAAATATCATTATACTTCCGCAAAAGAGGAAACGAAAGAGAGCGCCGCCAAATTCTACACGCTGTTTGCGGATTCCGCCCTGTCGGTCGATTATGCCCAGAATATCGTGGCGGTCAAGTGCCAGACCGGCATGGCGAACGCCGTCTGTGCCGCTATGGATACCCTGTCCTGGGGCGATATTGTAGGTACGCTCGCCGGTGATGACACCATATTTATTCTTGCAAGGAACGATACGGCCGCCGGCAACCTCGCCGGCGAACTGAAAAATATGATCGGGTGATTTTCAATGCTGCTTCAGCTTTATATTGAAAACATTGCCGTGATCGAAAAGGTCGGCGTCGATTTTCATGACGGATTCAACGTTCTGACCGGCGAAACGGGAGCGGGGAAATCCATTCTGATCGACTCCATCAGCGCGATCCTTGGCGAACGGACTTCACGCGAGCTGGTGCGGACCGGCGCAAAGTCCGCCGTTGTCAGCGCGGTATTTTCAGGCCTTGGAGAGAGGACATGCCGGAAGATCTCGGAAATCGGCTACGCCGCCGACGACGACGGATCGCTGATGATCCAGCGCGAGATCGGCGCCGATTCCAAATCCTCCTGCCGCATCAACGGCCGCCCCGCCACGGTGTCCGTTCTGCGGGAGATCGCCCCGCTCCTTGTAAATATCCACGGGCAGCACGAAAGCTACGGCCTTCTGTCGCCGGAAAATCACATCTCGTATCTCGACAGTCTCGGTCTGCCGAAAGATCTTTCCGACCGATACCGCTCCGCTTATTCCGAACTTCGCCGCATCAAGCGCGAGTTTGATGCCTGCAATCTCGACGAAGCGCAGAAAGCAAGGCAGATCGACCTTCTGACCTACCAGATCGACGAACTGGAAAATGCAGACCTGCGTCCCGGCGAGCAGGAGGAGCTGGACCGGCGGAAAAATCTTTATCGGAACAGCGAAAAGATCGCGACGGCCGTCGCTTCCGCAAAGGATGCCCTAGACGGAGGCGACGAATCGGAAGGTGCGGTTTCCGCGGTTTCCTCTGCGGCGGACGCGCTCTCTTCCGCGGAACGTTACCTGCCCGAGCTGCACGACCTTGCCGAAAGGCTTCGCGGGATTTCGTACGACCTGGAGGACTGCAGCGGGGAGCTGCGCGGATACACCGGGCAGACGGATTACGACCCCGCCGAACTGGACGAGATCGAGTCGAGGCTCGACGCTCTTTATCGCCTTGGGCTGAAATACGGCGGATCGGTCGAAAACATGCTCAGATATCTTGAGAAAAGCAAGACTGAACTCCAAAAGATCCGGCTTTCGGATGAAACCGCGGCGCGCCTGAAAGCAGAGTATCATAAAAACAAAATCCTGGCGGATAAACTTGCGGGTGAAATATCCCTCTGGCGGACGGACGCGGCAAAAAGTTTTACTTCTCAGGTCGTTAAAGAACTGGAGTTTTTGAACATGCCGCACGTCGTCTTTCAGGTAAATCTGGAGCAGTGTCCGTTGAATGAAAACGGCTGCGACCGTGTGGAATTCCTGATCTCGACCAACGCCGGCGAACCTGCAAAACCAATCGCCAAAATCGCGTCCGGCGGAGAGCTGTCGCGCATCATGCTTGCAATCAAAACCGTGCTGGCCGCTGGCGACGACGTCGGCACCCTGATTTTCGACGAAGTGGATACGGGGGTCAGCGGAGCGACGGCCGAGAAGATCGGCCTGAAGCTGCGGCAGGTTTCCCAAAGCCGTCAGGTCATCTGCGTCACGCACTTGGCCCAGATCGCTTCGCTCGCGGATACGCAGTATCTGATCAGGAAGCAGGTCCGCAGCGACAAAACCTATACCGAAGTGGCAGAGCTCGACGACGAAGGCCGCAAGAGGGAGCTAGCCAGGATCATCGGCGGCGCGAAAATAACGCCGCTGACGCTGGAAAACGCGGCTGAAATGCTGAAAATGGCGCGCAAGGACCGCAAGGAGCCTTGACAGCGTCCTGAAAAGAGGATATATTATACATAAATTGACGATGACGGGAAAAAGTACGCCGGTACAGCCGTTTCAGAGAGCCCGCGTTTGATGGAAGCGGGTACGCAGGGCCGGAAGAAATACATCCCCGAGCCGCCGGGCCGAACCGTCTGTTAAGCCCGGACGTGTGCGCACGTTACAGCGCTGGGGTATGTTTCGTACCCGTGAGGCCGTTGTCGCGAGGCGGCGGTAAATTGAGGTGGTACCGCGGGATTTTCCGCCCTCTGCACAAATTCAGGCAGGGGGCGTTTTTTTGCCCCCTCTCAAAACAGGAGGAACAGATATGGGAGTTTACGAGGACCTGAAAGAACGCGGGCTGATTGCCCAGGCAACCGACGAAGATAGGATCCGCGATCTTCTCGACAATCAGAAAACGGCATTTTATATCGGATTCGATCCGACGGCGGATAGCCTGCATGTGGGGCACTTTATCCCGATCATGGTGGCTGCCCACCTGCAGCGTGCCGGCCATACGCCGATTATGCTGTTCGGCGGAGGGACCGGCATGGTCGGCGACCCGACGGGAAAATCGGATATGCGCCGCATGATGACGAAGGAAGAAATCGGCCATAACATCGAATGCTTCCGTCGGCAGATGTCACGCCTGGTGGATTTTTCCGAAGGAAAAGCCGTCATGGCCAACAATGCGGACTGGCTCTCCAACTTGAACTATATTGATTTTCTGCGTGACATCGGGGTCTGCTTTTCCGTAAACAGGATGCTCGCCGCGGAATGCTACAAACAGCGCCTGGAGCGCGGGCTGTCCTTCTTTGAGATGAACTACATGGTCATGCAGAGCTACGACTTTCTGGAGCTGTACCGCCGCTACGGGTGCAGGCTGCAGCTTGGCGGTGATGACCAGTGGAGTAATATCATCGGCGGGGTGGAGCTCATCCGCCGGAAGGAAAATGCGGAGGCGTTCGGCCTGACGGTGTCGCTCCTCACTAACAGCGAGGGCAAGAAGATGGGCAAAACGGAAAAGGGCGCCGTTTGGCTTGATCCGCAGAAGACGTCGCGGTTCGATTTTTACCAGTTCTGGCGCAACGTGGGCGACGCGGACGTTGTGAAATGCCTTAAGATTCTGACTTTTGTGCCGATGAAACAGATCAACGAAATCGCGGCGCTGGAAGGGCAGCAGCTCAACGGCGCAAAGGAGCTGCTCGCTTTCGAAGTGACGCGGCAGATTCACGGCGAAGAAGAAGCGAAAAAGGCTCGGGACGCGGCGCACGCGATCTTCGGCAGCGGCGCCGATACGGCCGACATGCCGTCGACGGAGCTGTCCGCGGTGGAGATCGGCACGGACGGCATCGGGATTCCGGACCTGCTTGTCAAGGTGGGGCTTGTACCGTCCAAAGCGGAAGCGCGCCGCCTGGTTGCGCAGGGCGGCGTCGCCGTGGACGGCCGCAAGATCCTTCAGCCTTCCGAAACGGTATCATCGCAGGATTTCGAAAAGGAAGACGGAACCTACCTGGTTCTGAAAAAGGGCAAGAAAGTATATCATAAGGTGATCCTCAGGAATTGACTTCGCTTCGCGTTCTATTAATACGGGCGGTGCCGTGACCGGCGGCCGCGGAAGAGAGGGAAACGGTCCATGTCGAAAAAGCACGTCTTCTGGATATCGCCCTGTCTTGTCGCGGCGGTT
>JAEZRH010000081.1 GCA_023412845.1 Bacillota bacterium | reverse complement strand
CCCATGCACCATGCCGTCAGGTAGCCGACGACGATCGCCACAAGAATGGGAATGACGGCGAGAAAGCGGCGGAACAGCACGGAACCGAACACGGCCACGCCGAGCGTTATCAGGAAAACCGCCACTTTTTTGGAGTCGAGCTGCGTATAGGTACCGGTCAGCACAAGGCCGCCCATCTGGGCGGCGGTGCCGGAAAGCTCCAGCCCGATCAGGGCGACGACCGACCCCATGGCCGCAGGGGGAAGGATCACGTCGATCCATTTTGTCCCGCAGAATTTGATAATCAGGGCTACGATGCAGAACACGGCCCCGGAAGCGACAAACCCGCCCAGCGCATAGGCATAGCCGAGGCCCTGCGTTTTGATGATGATGACGGCGGGCGCGATGAATGCGAAACTGGAACCGAGGTATGCGGGCGCTTTCCCTTTGGAGATCAGGATGTAAAGGAGCGTTCCCACCCCGTTCATGAAAAGGACCACGGCCGGATTGATGCCAAGAAGGTTCGGCACCAGGACCGAGGCGCTGAACATTGCGAACATGTGCTGCAGACTGAGTGGTATCCCTTTCCCGAAAGGAAGCCTTTCTTCGACCTGGATAATTTGCTTTGGCATGATTTTTCTCTCCTCATCCCTTAGAATATAAAAATTGTCACGGGCAAAAACCCAAAAAAAAAGCCCGCCCGGTGCAGCCATTGCATCGGAGTGAGCTTTTATCCGGCTAACTCTGCCGCCGGAATGCCGATTTCGGCGCCCCGCAAATGGGGCATACCCAATCGTCCGGCAGTTCTTCAAATGGAACAAAGGGATCGCTGTAGACATATCCGCAAACGGTGCAGATCCAGCTTTCCGCGTCGCTCTCTTTGGA
This sequence comes from Bacillota bacterium, assembly GCA_023412845.1. Classification (GTDB taxonomy): domain Bacteria; phylum Bacillota; class Clostridia; order Oscillospirales; family Acutalibacteraceae; genus Thermocaproicibacter. The sequence goes on along the minus strand of JAEZRH010000081.1, from coordinate 8,928 downwards.
CGGGGCCTTTTCTTCCCGGTAGGTCGGGGCGTTTTTCGGAGCCCTTCCCTTGATGACCTTATGATAATAATCGTAGGTCATCGGCTTTCTCTGGACCGATTCGCTGCCCGCCAGCACTTCCGCGATAAAAACGGTGTGGGAAGGCGTCTCCACGCTGTTGACGACCTTGCACAGGAACCAGCAGCAGATGTTTTCCTTTATGACGGGAACTCCTTCCGCCAGGACACGGTAGCGAACGTTTTTCAGCTTGTCCGTATCCCGGCCGGAATTAAACCCCAGCGCGCCGATCACGGCGCCGGAAGTATCTTCCGACAAAACGGCTACGCTGAAAAGCCCGTTCTTTTTGATGCATTCGTTGCTGTAATTGTTGTGGCTGACGCTTACGGAAACAAGGTTCGGACAGTATGCGACCTGAACGACCGTATTGACGATGCAGGCGGAAATTTTATCTCCGTTTTTTACGCCGATCGCGTACATTCCATAGGATAGCGTATTCAGCACATCGATGGTCAAACAGAAAGCCCCCCAAAATGGTTTCAGGATATTATATCTCGAACGGCAATTAGAATCAAGGCCGAAAAGGAATAAAGTGTAATTTCAGCGCTTTTTTTTGATTTTCTGCCAATAACCACAAAACGCCTGTTCCGTTTTGTTGTCGCCGCAGCGGTAATAGACCGCGTCTTTCAGGATGTCCGGGAGATACTGCTGGTCCACCCAATGGTCCGGAAAATCGTGGGGGTACTTGTAGAACTGTCCCTTGCGCGGATTGTCCGCTCCGTCATAATGCTTGTTCTGGAGCTGCCGCGGGATCGGCCCCGTTTTGCCGTTGCGGATATCCGCAATGGCGGCGTCGACCGCGCAGTAGGCCGAATTCGATTTCGGGGCCATGCAGACCAGCACGACGGCGTCGGCTAACGGGATGCGCGCTTCCGGCAGGCCGACCTGCAAAGCCGCGTCCACCGCGGCCTTGACGATCGGGATGATCTGCGGATAGGCGAGCCCGACGTCCTCGCAGGCGCAGACCATCAGCCTGCGGCAGGCCGATGGCAGATCCCCCGCTTCCAGAAGCCTTGCGAGGTAGTGGACGGCCGCATCCGGGTCGGAGCCGCGCATGGACTTCTGGAACGCGGAGAGGATATCATAATGTTCGTCCCCGGCGCGGTCGTATTTCATGGCGCTGCGCTGGGTCAGCTCCCGCGCGGTCTGCAGGCAAACCCGGCAGGAGCCGTCCGCCTGTTCATCGCCGGAAAGGACGCAGAGCTCCACGGCGTTCATGGCCTTGCGCACGTCGCCGCCGCAGGCCGAGGCGATGTATTCCATCGCGCCGTCTTCCGCTTCGATCTCCCTGTGCTGTTCTTCCTCAAGAAACGCGAACGCCCGCCGGACGGCCCTCAGGACATCGTCTCCCCCGACGGATTTGAACTCGAACACCGTCGAGCGGCTGAGGATCGCGCCGTAAACGTAAAAATACGGATTTTCCGTAGTCGCGGCGATGAGCGTGATGGACCCGTTCTCAATAAACTCCAGAAGCGTCTGCTGCTGCTTTTTATTGAAATACTGTATCTCGTCGAGATACAGCAGGATGCCGTTCTGCGTTTCCAGCGTGTCAATGCGGCCGACCACGTCGTGAATGTCGGAGGTGGAAGCGACCGTTCCGTTCAGTTTGAAAAGCTTCCGCTTCGTGCGGTCCGCTATAATGGAAGCAAGCGTTGTCTTGCCCACGCCGGCTGGGCCGTAGAAAACCATGTTCGGGATTTCGCCGGACTCGATGATACGCCGCAGGGGCCTGCCGGGGTCGAGAAGATGATGCTGCCCAACGATCTCGTCAAGCGTGCGCGGACGGATCCGGTCCGCCAGAGGAGCCGCCATAAACACCATCCTTTCCGGCAGGCTGAGCCTGCACGCGAATTTACACACAGCCAATCGGGTGCGTTCCCAAAGAAAGGTATAAGAGCCACACTACAAAGGACCATAGTTGTGGTCCGCCGCAGGCGCGTAAGGCATTTTATGCCCGGGACGGTTTTTCCCCTCTCGCGCCGGTTCCTAACGAAGTCCAATGAAGGGCGTGCCTAAAGGCGCTACGCGCCCCTATTCATAGAGCGGGTGACGCGCGCAGATGTCTTTGACGGTGCTGTGAATCTTCTCGCGGTTTGCGTCGAAGTCGTGAATCGCAAGCGCGATGCATTCCGCAACCTTATCCATATCCTGCTCGTTCAGCCCGCGCGTGGTGACGGCCGGCGAACCGAGGCGCAGACCGCTCGTGACGAACGGAGAACGCTTTTCGTTCGGGACCGTGTTTTTGTTGGCGGTGATATTGACGGAGTCGAGCCGCTGCTCCAACTCTTTGCCGGTAAGCTCCAGCCCGTTCAGATCGACCATCATGAGATGGTTGTCGGTGCCGCCCGTGACCAGTCTGACATCACGCTTCATCAGACCGTCGGCAAGCGCCTTTGCGTTTTTCACGACGCGGTGACTATACTCCTTGAACTCGGGCTTTAGCGCCTCGCCCAGGCACACGGCCTTTCCGGCGATGACATGCATCAGCGGGCCGCCCTGCGTGCCGGGGAAAATCGCCTTGTCGATCGCTTTTGCGTACTGCTCCCTGCAGAGGATCAAGCCGCCCCGTGGTCCGCGCAGCGTCTTATGGGTCGTCGTGGTGACGATATCGGACCACTCGACCGGGTTTGGATGGTCGCCGGAAGCAACCAAACCGGCGATATGCGCCATATCGACCATGAGAAGTGCGCCGCATGCGTCGCAGATTTCGCGGAAGCGCTTGAAGTCGATGATGCGCGGGTAGGCGCTGGCCCCTGCGACGATGATCTTCGGTTTGACCTGCATGGCCGTCTCGTAGACCTTGTCGTAATCGATGCGTCCCGTTTCCGGACTGACGCCGTAAGGTACAAAGTGAAAATATTTTCCAGAAATATTCACCGGCGAACCGTGGGTAAGATGCCCGCCTTCCGCCAGATTCATACCCATGACGGTGTCGCCGGGCTGCAACAGCGCAAAATAGACCGCCATGTTGGCCTGCGCCCCGGAATGCGGCTGGACGTTCGCATGCTCCGCGCCGAACAGTTTGCAGGCGCGGGTGCGGGCGATCTCCTCGACGACATCGACGTACTGGCAGCCGCCGTAATAGCGCTTTCCCGGGTAGCCTTCCGCATATTTATTCGTCAGCACGCTGCCCATGGCGGCCATCACCGCCGGGGAAACGATGTTCTCGGAGGCGATCAGTTCCAGGTTGCTGCGCTGGCGGCCAAGCTCCTGTTTCATCGCCGCTCCGACTTCGGGGTCTGCATCGGAAACAAAACCGATGGTATCCAAAAGATCACTGTACATGTTTTCAAACCCTTTCCCGAACAAATTTCTTTTATTATACCCTGCCGCCTTGGAAAACGCAACGCCGGAGAATAAATTTGCAAATCGGGCGGGCTTGCGAAATGCCGCGTTTTGTATTAAAATAAGCGCAGCTTTGGGAGGAATGATTGGAAATGACAAAGAAACAGCGCGCCGCGCTTGCCGTTTCGGCCCTGAAAAAAGAATATCCGGAAGGGATCTGTTCGCTGCAGTACCCCGAGCCGCTGCAGCTGCTGATTGCAACGCGCCTTTCCGCGCAATGCACGGACGCGCGGGTGAATCTCGTCACTCCGGCCCTGTTCGCGCGTTTTCAGGACCTTGACGCATTCTGCGGCGCAACGCCCGAAGATGTGGAGCCGTACATCCACTCCTGCGGGCTGTATAAAACAAAAGCGCGGGACATCGTGGCCATGTGCCGGGCGCTGAAAGACCATTTCGGCGGCGCCGTGCCGGATACCGTCGAAGAGCTGACGAAGCTGCCCGGAGTCGGCCGCAAAACGGCGAACCTGATTGTAGGCGACATCTACCACAAGCCCGCAGTCGTGACGGACACGCACTGCATCCGCATCAGCGGCAGGCTCGGCCTGAGCGAAGGCACCGACCCGCTAAAAGTCGAAAAGCAGCTTCGGGCGGTCCTCCCCCCGGAGGAATCCAACGATTTCTGCCACAGGCTCGTTCTGCACGGGCGGGCGGTCTGCACGGCCCGGAGCCCCAAATGCTTCGTTTGCTGCATGAAGGATTTCTGTAAATCCGCAGGTACGGCGGACCAAAGGGGAAAAAAGCAAGGCCCCGGAATAATTCAGGATAAAAAATCGCCGAAGGGCTAAAAACGGGGCTGCGGACATTTCCGCAGCCCCGTCAGGCCTCGCCGGAACCGCCGGCGACGGATTCTTCCGGTGCGCCGGACGCAGCGTCGCTTTCCGGCTTTAACGGCAGCACCGTCTTTTTGACGATGAGCCCTTCGTATTTCAGCTTGAACTGCGCCCGCCCGACGAATTTTACATTGCAGCGCTTACAGTAAAACTCCGCCCGGAAGCTCTTGTTTCGCAGCTGCCAGTCCCCCACCCGCTTCGCGCGCCGGCCGCACTGCGCGCAGCAGAATGAAAGGTCGGTCGGCCGGATGAGCGGATGCCTCAGGTCGCAGATGACGACGGTCTTGAATTCCATTTTGTTGTAGAATTCATCGCTTCCGGCATCCTGGATAAACGGCTCCAGTCTGCCCAAATCGTAAACCTTCTGAAAGCAGCGGAGCGTCAGCAGGCTGTCTCCCAGCGCACGGTGGTGGTCGAACTCGCCCTCGTCGATCTGAAGCAGCCCCGCCGCGGTGGAAAGACCCATCTGGCGCGTGCGGTCATACTCCAGCCTCTCTTCGCAGTACGCCTGCAGGTCGACATAGCGCGTGAGAAACGGAATCCTGTCGCTGCCGCAGAAATACCGGCAGTTCTCGATCAGCGCAAGGATGTCGGAAGTCCCCCACGTCATGACGACCGCGCCGCGGCTCCATCTGCCGAACCGGCTCACGGCCTGCATGAACTGCAGGCCTCCTTCGAGGTCTTCGTTCGTGATGCTGGTAAGGGTCTTGATCTTCCCGCTGATCTTTTTGCCCACCTGCGGACGAATGAGCGCCTCAAAAGTGTCAACGATATTCAGGCGCCCGTCAACCCTGACGGCGCCGAACTCGATGATCTCATTGATAAAGCCTTTCAGCTTGCCGCTGTAGGCGCCGTTCCACTCGAGGTCGAGAATCACAAAATCCATAAAAAGCTGTCACTTTTTCTTTGCAGCAAGTTTCATGCGCTGCTCCTTGTTCAGAACCATTTTGCGCATGCGGATGTTTTTGGGCGTTACTTCCACCAGTTCATCCGGTTTGATGAATTCGAGGCACTGCTCAAGGCTCATGATGTTTGGCGGCGTCAGCTTGAGCGCCTCGTCGGAGCCGGAGGCCCGGGTGTTGGTGGCATGTTTTTTCTTGCAGACATTAACGGCGATATCGTCCGACTTCGGGCTCACTCCGACGATCATACCCTCGTAAACCTCTACGCCGGGACCGATGAACATGCGCCCGCGGTCCTGCGCATAGAAAAGCCCGTAACCGGTCGCTTCTCCCGTTTCATGCGCGATCAGCGAGCCCTGCGCGCGCGCGGTGATGTCGCCCTTATAAGGCTCGTAGCTGTCGAACACGTTGTTCATGATGCCGTTGCCGTTGGTGTCGGTCAGGAATTCCTGCCGATATCCCATCAGGCCGCGGGCCGGTATCTTGAACTCGAGATGCGTAACGCCCGTGTTGCGCGAACCCATGTTGACAAGCTCCGCCTTACGGGTGCCGAGCTTTTCCATCACGACGCCGACGTACGTGTCGGGTACCTCGATCATCAGCAGCTCGATCGGCTCGCATCTCTTGCCGCCGATCTCCTTATAGATCACCGAAGGGCTTGAAACCTGGAATTCATAGTCCTGCCGGCGCATCTCTTCGATCAAGATAGAGAGGTGGAGTTCCCCGCGCCCGGACACCTTGAACGTATCGGGCGAATCCGTTTCCTCCACGCGCATGGCCACGTTGGTTTCGACTTCCTTGAACAGGCGGTCGCGCAGGTTGCGGGAAGTGACGTACTTGCCTTCCCTTCCGGCAAACGGGCTGTTATTGACCATGAAAAGCATGGAAACGGTCGGTTCGTCGATCTTGACAAACGGGAGGGGCTCGACGCAGTCGGGCGCGCATATGGTCTCGCCGATGTTCAGCCCGGTGATGCCGGAAACGGCGACCAGATCGCCCAGCCTTGCCTCCTCCACTTCCACGCGTTTGAGACCTTTAAACTGATAAAGTTTCATGACCTTGACGTTGCTGGTCGTTCCGTCGCGATGGCAAAGCACCACGTTTTCCCCGTCGTGGATGCTGCCGCGCTCCACTCTGCCGACGCCGATGCGGCCTACATAGTCATCATAGTCTATGTTGGAGAACAGGACCTGTGTCGGGCCGTTCAGGTCGCCCTTCGGCGCGGGGATATATTTCAGGATCGCGTCGAACAGGGGCTTCATGTCCTTGCCCGGTTTTTCGAGGTCGTCCGTCGCATAGCCGTCGCGCCCGGAAGCGTAGATCACCGGAAATTCCAGCTGGTCTTCGTTGGCGCCGAGCTCGATGAAAAGGTCGATCACTTCGTCGATGACTTCCGCAGGGCGCGCGCCGGGCCGGTCGATTTTATTCACGACGACAAGCGGCTTTTTGCCGAGCCCAAGCGCCTTTTTCAGCACGAAGCGCGTCTGCGGCATGCAGCCTTCGAACGCATCGACAAGCAGCAGCACACCGTCCACCATCATCAGGATGCGTTCCACTTCGCCGCCGAAGTCGGCATGGCCGGGCGTATCCACGATATTGATCTTCACGTCGTTGTAAGTGACGGCGGTGTTTTTCGATAGGATGGTGATCCCGCGTTCCCGCTCAAGGTCGTTGGAATCCATCACGCGCTCTTCGATCACTTCGTTCGATCGGAAAATACCGCTTTGCCTTAAAAGCTGATCGACAAGCGTCGTCTTGCCGTGGTCGACGTGGGCAATGATGGCTACATTTCTCAAATCATTTCTGACATCCATGAAAATTTTCCCTCTTCTGCTCTTACCGGTTCCAAAATTGATGCAGGAAATAACGGTTCAGTTCTCCCTTTTTCAGCGAAAAAGTCCGGGCGACACGGCCCGTATTCCGGAACGGTACGAATTCATAAACACAAACTAGATTAGTATAACACATCCGAACGCTTTTGTGAAGTTCACGTACAAAATTGAATTCCACCGCGCCCTCAAACGGCAAAAACACGCCGGGATCCGCAAACAGCGGCTTTAGCCCGAAACAAGCAGGGCGGTCAGCGGAGCTGCTTACGGTCATTGAAAAATCCGCGGTAGGAAAGATAACTCGCCAGAAAGGAAGCAATGGCCGTCGTGGAAAGCAGCATGAACGTGACCATGATCTGATACCGTATCGCCTGCACCGGCGGCAGCCCTGCGAGAATCAGGCCCGTCATCATCCCGGGCAGAGAAACGATGCCGAGCGTCTTGGCGGAATCGATCGTCGGGAGCATGCCGGTCCGGATCGCGTCCCTGACGATGTCGATGGAAGCCGGCAGAATGTCGGCCCCGAGGGCAAGGCGCGTCTCGATCTCATCCCGCCTGCCTTGGAATCCAGCCGTAAGCTGCCGGTAGCAAAGCCCCAGCGCCACCATCGCATTGCTGAGGATCATGCCGCTGATGGGTACGATCTGGTTCGGCACATAGCGGATGGCCCCGGATGCGACAAGGACGCCCAGCGTGACCCCCGCGCCCGCAACGATGGAAAGGAAGGACACCGGGAGCACCCTTGGAATGCCCTTTCCGCGCTTTGCCGCGTTCCAGGCCGCGTTAAACGCCATAAACAGCACGATCAGCGTCGTAAAAAACGGGTTGTTCAGGCCGAAGACATATTCCAGCACATAACCGACCGCCACAAGCTGGACCACGGCGCGCACGACGCCGACGATGGTCTCTTTTTCCAGTTTCAGCTTCTGGGTATACGAAAAGATCAGCGAAACCACGACAAGGGAAGAGGCAATCACGAGAGAAAGCACGCTTACATGCGTATTCACGGCGGACACTCCTTTCCCGATTCAGCGGACCGCGGGAAGAACGTTCCCGGCGTCCGACGGATTTTTCAGATCTTCCAGCGAGAGGATGCGCCCGTTTTCGACGGTCAGCCTTCTGGAAGCGCATCTTTTGCTCTGTTCGTCGCTGTGCGTCACCCAAAGCACCGTGACGCCGCCGCGGTTGAGCCCGTTTACCGCCCTCTCGACAATCTGCGCGTTCTCTTCATCGAGAGCGGACGTCGGCTCGTCGAGCAACAGGGCTTCGGGCTCGAACAGCAGGGTGCGCACCAGGGAAACGCGCTGCTTTTCACCGCCCGAAAGCTTTCGGACATCCCGTTTCAGATATTCTTCACCCAGCTGGAAATTGGAAAGCAGAGAAAGCGCGCGGCCGCGGTCCAGTTCCTGTTTGCGGATGCGGCACGGGAACAGAAAGTTCTCTTCCACCGTGTCTCCAAACAGGATCGGCGCCTGCGGGCAGTAAGAGATCTTTCTGCGCAGCTCGACGGGGTCAAGGCTGAAGATATCTTTTCCGAAAACGCGGATTGTGCCCTCGGACGGGCTGATCAGATGGCTGCAAAGCTTCAGCAACGTGCTCTTTCCGCTTCCCGAAGGACCGGTAACGGACAGAAAATCCCCTTTCCCGATCGAAAGCGTGATATCATCCAGCACTTTTTTCCCTTCGCCGCTGAAGGACACGTGTTCCAGTTCGATCTGTGCCAATTTTATCATCTCCGCAAATTTGCTTGGCCGCCGCACGGCGACCGGTTAAAAAACGCAGACACAAAGCAAAACGCACTCCACAAAAGTGAAGTGCGCGTCTCGTCTGCGGCAGCTCGCCGCCGGAGCGAGCGACGGGGTTCAGGCAGTGCAATTTCCGGGACGCGTTCCGCGGCCCCCTGGATGGGGCTTTACCCGTAATGCCAGTTGCTTCGGCCCTCTGGGTTGCGCCGGGGTTCTCGCC
>JAEZRH010000127.1 GCA_023412845.1 Bacillota bacterium | reverse complement strand
GGATTATTCCGTTTCGGCGCAGCGCTTTTGTCTTTTCACTTGTGTTGCATCAGCGGGAACGCGGCCCGCCGGTAAATGGTAACGCATTCAAAGAGATGAGGCCGCCGGTTTTCCCCACGAAACTTTGCAAAATTCAGCAAAGCGCGTCCGTGTATTTTTGAATATTGGAGGCGCTGGCGAACCGGGAGATGCTGCCGCCGCGGATGACGATCAGCGTCGGCGCCTGGCGGACTCCATAATTTTCGACCAGCTCCTGATTTTCTTCCGCGTCCACCACGCGGTATGCAACGCCGGCCCTGTCGAGGATCGATTTTGCCAGATGGCAGTTCGGGCAGGTTTTGGTGGTGAACAGATAGACTGTTTCTTTCCCGCTGCCGCTTTTCTTCACGGGTTCCGCGGAGACGGTTGGAGCGTCGGAGCGCTTGACTTTCAGATGGGAATCCGCCATGTCGTACAGCCTGCGTTCCCGGTATTCCTCCGCCTTTCCGTCGTTCCAGTTCTGCACCGGCCGGTAGTAGCCGGTGATGCGGCTGTAAACCTCCGCCGGCTCGCCGCATTTGGGGCAGGTAAAGTGTTCGCCCGCAAGGTAGCCGTGATTTTTGCAGACTGAATAGGTTGGGGAAAGGGTGTAATAGGGCAGCTTGTAGTTCTCGGCGATTTTCCGCACGAGATTCGCGGCGGCTTTCCAATCCGGCAGCTTTTCCCCGAGAAACGCGTGGAAAACGGTCCCCGAGGTATAAAGGGTCTGCAGATCGTCCTGCAGATCCAGCGCCTCAAAAAGATCGGCGGTATAGCCCACGGGCAGGTGGGACGAATTGGTGTAGTACGGAGTTTTCCCCTTTTCGGCTGCCGTGATGATGTCCGGGTAGCGTTCCACGTCATGTTTGGCCAGGCGGTAGGCTGTGGATTCCGCCGGGGTCGCTTCCAGATTGTACAGGTCGCCGTACCGCTCCTGGTAATCGGAGAGACGCCCGCGCATATGGTTCAGCACATCCTTCGTGAACCGGTGCGCCTTTTCGTGGGTGAGGTCTTCCCGAATCCACTTGGCGTTCAGGCAGGCTTCGTTCATGCCGATCAGGCCGATGGTGGAGAAGTGGTTGTCGAAAGAACCGAGATAGCGCTTGGTATAAGGATAAAGCCCCTCGTGCAGCAGGCGCGTGATGATGTCGCGCTTAATCTTGAGCGACCTCGCCGCGAGGTCCATCATCTTGTCAAGCCTCGCGTAAAAATCCGCTTCGTTTTCCGCAAGATAAGCGATGCGCGGCATGTTGATGGTCACGACGCCGACGGAGCCGGTGCTTTCGCCGCTGCCGAAAAAGCCACCGGATTTTTTGCGCAGTTCGCGCAGGTCGAGGCGCAGGCGGCAGCACATGCTTCGCACGTCGCCCGGCTGCATGTCGCTGTTGATGTAGTTGGAAAAATACGGGGTGCCGTATTTGGAGGCCATTTCAAACAGCAGCTTGTTGTTTTCCGTTTCAGACCAGTCGAAATCCCGCGTGATGGAGTAAGTGGGGATGGGATACTGGAATCCGCGGCCGTTGGCGTCCCCCTCGATCATGGTTTCGATGAACGCCTTATTGACCATGTCCATTTCTTTTTTGCAGTCTTTGTACCTGAAATCCATCTCCCTGCCGCCTACAATGGCGGGCAGTTCCGCCAGATCTTCCGGCACCGTCCAGTCCAGAGTGATGTTGGAAAACGGGGCCTGTGTGCCCCAGCGGCTCGGCGTGTTCACGCCGTAGATGAAGGACTGCACACAGTTTTTCACTTCATAGTAAGAAAGGCTGTCCGCCTTCACAAACGGCGCAAGGTAGGTGTCAAAGGAGGAGAACGCCTGCGCGCCCGCCCATTCGTTCTGCATAATGCCGAGAAAGTTCACCATTTGGTTGCAAAGCGACACCAGATGTTTTGCCGGGGCGGAGGTGATCTTTCCCGGCACGCCGCCGAGCCCTTCCTGAATCAGCTGCTTCAGGCTCCAGCCCGCGCAGTAGCCGGTCAGCATCGAAAGGTCGTGGATGTGAATATCCGCGCCGCGGTGCGCGCCGGCGATCTCGTCGTCGTAGATTTCCGACAGCCAGTAATTGGCGGTGATGGCGCCCGAATTACTGAGGATCAGTCCGCCGACCGAGTAGGTCACCGTGGAATTTTCCTTGACGCGCCAATCGGTGAGTTTGACGTAGCTGTCCACCAGCTGCCTGTAGTCGAGAATGGTAGATTTCATGTTGCGGATTTTCTCGCGCTGCTTGCGGTAAAGGATGTAGCATTTCGCAACGTCCGCATACCCCGCCTGGATCAGCACGGATTCCACGCTGTCCTGGATCGCCTCCACGCCGACGTGCCCGTCCCTGATCTTGGGCTCGTAGTCTGAGGTCACCTTCAGCGCGAGCAGGTCGATGATATCCCGGTTGTACTGCTTGTCCAGAGCGTCGAACGCCTTGCCGATGGCCGCGCTGATTTTTGAGATGTCGAAGGCCACGATCGCTCCGCCGCGTTTTACTACCTGATACATGATTCCATTCCCCTTTTTCCCAGCAAATATTTTACACGCCGCGCAACGCGGCGGTTTTTACGAAGGGAGAGACGATCTTTAAAAATCCTTCCATTTCCCCGTCGGAAAATGCGGACATCCCGCTTCCGACCAGATCGCCCGAATCAACGAATTTCTGCAGAAAATAGCGTTTGGCGCCCCGGATGGCCCGTGCCGCCCCGCGCAGGATCGCCTCGCTGTGCAGCCCTTTGACCACGGTGGTGCGGAACTCATAATCCACGGAACCGGCCAGCAGAAAATCCATGCTTTGCCGCACGGCGGAAAAATCGAACTCCGGTACTCCGACGGCCTCCGCGTAATGTTCCGGCGAGCTTTTGACGTCCATCGCTACATAATCGGCCAGCCCCTGCGCGGTGACCGCCCACAGCCGGTCCGGAAAAGATCCGTTGGTGTCCAGCTTGACACAATAGCCGAGCGATCGCACCCGCCGCAGAAAGTCCGCCAGATCGGGCTGGAGCAGCGGCTCGCCGCCGGTGACGCAGACGCCGTCGAGCAGGCCGCGCCGCTTTTCCAGAAAAGCGAACAGCTCTTCGTCAGTGACCTCCGCCGCGCCCGGAGTTCGTGTTACAAGCGAAGCGTTGTGGCAGAAGGGACAGCGCAGATTGCACCCGCCGGTAAATACGGTGCAGGCGACCTTTTCCGGATAATCCAGCAGAGTGAGTTTTTGCAGTCCGTAGATTTTCAAGACATCGCTCCCAATTTTTCGCACGGCGGCCCGCTTCGGTTTTTCCGCCGTTTCCGGCGCGGCCGGCACGATTTTCCAGACACAAAATAGCGGATTTATTATACAATAAGCATACAAGATATGCAACCACTATTTCCCTTTCCTTTTAATTTAAGTAGAAAATAAATGCCGATCGCCGCATTTGCGGGCGAACGGCATTTAAATGTGACCGTCAGCGCTATTGCACCCGATTCATCCGATAGCCGATGCCGATGTGCGTCTGGATATAGACGGGGTTCGACGTGTCTTTTTCGATTTTTTTGCGCAGGGTCGCCATAAAGACGCGCAGGGAAGGGGTGTCGCTCTCCGATGCGTTGCTCCAGATCTCGTGCAGAAGGTAGTTGTGGGTCAGGACCTTGCCCACGTTCTTCGCAAGCAGGCAAAGCAGCCGGTATTCCATCGGAGTCAGGTGGACCTCGCTGCCGTCGACAAAAACGCTCGCGGCGGAGTAGTCG
>JAEZRH010000075.1 GCA_023412845.1 Bacillota bacterium | reverse complement strand
CACGGCTTATTACGCGGAGATCGACGGCAGGATTGCCGCGACGCGCGAACGTTTCTGCGCTTCGCTTGCAAAGCTCGGCTTTCAGGTGCTGCCATCGAAAGCGAATTTCGTCTTTGCCGCTCATCCGGACGTTCCGGCAAGAGAGTTGTTCCGCGGGCTGCGGGAAAAGGGGGTTCTGGTGCGGTATTTCGACAAGCCCCGGATCGATAACTTTCTGCGCATCACCATCGGGACCGACGAAAGCATGGACGCGGTTGCCGCCGTTTTCGCGGAGCTTCTGCGCACGCCGCAGGCTGCGGATCGTTAAGGGGATGATAAAATGAAAGAAATCTTCGATATCGGCGGGACCTGGTATAAAGGCAACCTGCATATGCACACGCGGCGCTCGGACGGTCTGCTGCCTCCGGAGCAGGCCGTCCGGCTGTACCGGGAAGCGGGCTACGACTTTCTGGCCCTGACGGACCACTGGGTGCAAAGCCGGACGGAAACGGACGGACGGTTGCTGATCCTGAGCGGATGCGAATGGGACACGGGAAACATGATCGACTTCCCCGTTTTCCATATTATCGGTGTCGGCATGGAATCCATTGTATCCCTGGAATGCTCCCGTTCCCTCCCGCCACAGCGGATCATCGACGCGATCCGCGAAGCGGGGGGCGTCGCCATTCTCGCCCATCCGCTCTGGTCCGTGACGAATCCGGCGGACTGCCTGGACCTGCGCGGTCTGAGCGGGGCGGAAATCTACAACACGGTATCCGGCCTGCCGTGGAACGGCGAGCGCGCCGATTCCAGCGTCTATTTCGACATCTGGGCCTCACAGGGAAAGTTTCTCCGCTGCATGGCCGCGGACGACAGCCATTTTTACAACGGGGAGCAGACCCGTTCGTTTACCATGGTCAACGCCCGGGAACTTTCCGCGGGCGCCGTCAGGGACGCCATCCGCAGCGGCAATTTTTACGCAAGCCAGGGGCCAAGGTTCCGTTCCATAAAGATCGGCGGCGGCGAAGTCCGGGTGGAGTGCTCTCCCGTCGGGACGATCCTCTTCAACAGCAATACCGTCTGGTGCGGCGACAGGGTCTTTACGGGAAAGCTGACGGAAGCCGCCTATAAAATAAAACCGACCGACCGCTACGTACGCGTCGTGCTGATCGACGACGCCGGCAAACGGGCCTGGTCCTCCCCGATCCCGCTCGGCGGCTGACGTGAAAGATGAAGGGCCGGTGCCTTTGTGGCGCTTTCAGACGACCCCGCAAATTTCACCGATACTTTGCAGACGGTTCCGTTCCGCATATGCGCCGAGCCCGTCGATGATGTCCAGCGCGATATCCGGCTTCGTGAAAGACGCCGTTCCCACCTGCACGGCCCTTGCGCCCGCCATGAGGAACTCGACCGCGTCCTGCCAGCAGGCGATGCCGCCCAGCCCCATGACGGGGATGGATACCGCGTGTGCGACCTGATGCACCATGCGCAGGGCGATCGGCTTGACCGCAGGCCCGGAAAGGCCCGCGTACCCGTTCCCAAAAACAGGCTTGCGCTTTTGGATGTCGATGGCCATGGCGAGGAATGTGTTGACAAGCGAAATTCCCTCGGCACCCTCTTCTTCGCACATGCGCGCAAGGGAGACGATGTCTTCCGCATTCGGCGACAGCTTGACGATCAGCCTCTGCCTGCAGGCGGCGCGCACGCGGCGAACGACTTCCCGCGCCGTCTCCGTTTTGACGCCGAAATTCATGCCGCCCTCCTTCACATTGGGGCAGGAGATGTTCAGCTCGATGAAATCGAGCTTTTTTCCGTTCAGCAGCTCTGCGCCTTCGAGATAGTCCGTGAGGGAATGTCCGCCCAGGTTGACGATGTTGACGACCCCCAGACTGTTGATCCAGTCGAGATCGCTGTCGATAAAATGCGAGACGCCGGGATTTTCCAGCCCCACGCTGTTCATGACGCCGCTCGGCGTCTCCCAGATACGGATTCCCTCGTTCCCGGGCCGCGGATGCAGGGTCAGTCCTTTCGAGGCGATGCCCCCGACCCTGCCGAGATCGAAAAGCTCCGCATATTCCCTGCCGAAGCCGCAGGTTCCGGAGGCAAGTACAACGGGATTTTTAAAATCCACTCCCGCAAAATTCACGTGAAGGTCACTCATCGAAAAACACCTCCTCCGCGCGGAAGACCGGCCCGTCCTTGCAGACGCGGCGGCGTCCCGACACCGTCGGTATCGTGCATCCCAGGCATGCGCCGACACCGCAGGCCATGCGCTTCTCCAGCGAAACGTACACCCGCGCGTCCGCCCTTTCCGCCCCGCATTTCTTCCAAAGCACCCGCATCATGATCTCCGGCCCGCAGGCAAAAATAACATCGTAGTCCGAAGGGCGCACGCTGTCGGTGATGAATCCGCCCACGTTCACCGTCAGGGAATCCGCAACCGCCCGGAACTCCCGGCGAAGCATCTCCTCCCCGCTGAAACCCAGGAACAGATCGACGGTCGTTCCCGGGCTTTTTTTCAGCGTCTTTGCCGCAAGATAGAGCGGAGCCACGCCGGCTCCGCCGCCCACCAGAGCGATCTTCCCGCGTTCGGCGGGATAGCCGTGCCCATAAGGTCCGTTCAGGGTGATTTCATCCCCTTCGCGAAGGGAAGAAAGGATTTCCGTCCCCTGCCCGATCACTTTGCAGAGGAACGATACGGTTTCCCCGTCCGCGTCGAACACGCTGATCGGCCGGGAGAGGATCGGATAGCGGTCCCACGCGCGCAGCATATAAAACTGACCCATGGAAGCGCTGTTTTTCTTTCTTACTTTCAGCAGAAAAAAATCCTGCGTTAGTTTTTCATTCTTCAGTACGGTCGCCAACGGCCCGTCCTCCTTCTTCGTCTGCGTCACTGTAAACAAAACGGCCCTTGCAGATGGTATGCTTCACTTTTCCGGAAAGGGTCCGGCCCAAAAACGGGGAATTTTTCGCTTTGGAGGCGAACGATTCGACCCGCCAGTTTTCCCGTGCGTCAAAAACGACAAGGTCCGCCGGCCCGCCTTCGGCGAGATACCCCGCGTCCAGACGGTATAGGCGCGCGGGGTTCCAGGACATTTTTTCAATGAGTTGGAACAGCGTGAGGTGCCCCGCGTGGACCAGATTGGTCACGCCCAGCGCCAGCGAAGTTTCCAGCCCGATCATGCCGCTCGGCGCCTCGGAAAAGGGTTTTGCCTTTTCTTCCGCGCTGTGCGGGGCGTGGTCCGAGGCTATGAGATCAATGGTGCCGTCCTGCAGGCCGCGGATGATCTCACGCCTGTCGTTTTCGGTGCGAAGCGGCGGATTCACCTTTGCCAGCGTGCCGGACGCGCCCACGGCCTCTTCCGTCAGGGAGAAATGGTGCGGCGCCGCCTCCGCCCAGATGTTTGCTCCCATCGATTTTGCCAGGCGGATGACCTGCACGGAAGCCGCGGAGCTGACATGCTGAAAATCGACGGCTGCTCCCGTGTCGAGCGCAAGCATGCAGTCCCGCGCAACCAGCGACACCTCAGACACCGCGGGCGCGCCGGAAACGCCCAGCTTTTCCGAAATCCGGCCGCGGTTGACGCCGCTGCTGCCGATGAGGTCCGGGTCCTCCTCATGCAGGCTGATCGGCACTCCCAGTCCGGCGCATTTCCGCATGGCCTGAAGCGTCAGCGCGCTGCCGGTCAGCGGCATGCCGTCGTCGGAGAAGCCGCAGGCCCCGGCGGCGAAAAGGGCGTCCATATCCGTCAGCTCCTGCCCGAGCATCCCTTTGGAAACGCAGGCGACGGAATGCACGCGGATGCGCTCCCGTTCCGCCTTTTGAAGAACGAGGGAAAGCGTTTCCGGATTGTCCACCGGCGGTCTGGTATTCGCCATGCAGACCACCGCCGTAAAGCCGCCGCGGGCGGCCGCGGCGGAGCCGGTGGAAATATCCTCCTTATAGGTCAGGCCGGGATCGCGGAAATGGACGTGCACGTCCACAAGGCCCGGAGCGACGATTTTCCCGGAGGCATCGACGATTTTCTCGAATTCGCCGCCGCGCGGGAACCGGCCGATGCTTTTGATCTTTGCGCCGTCCAGCACGATATCGAGCACTTCGTCCGTCCCGCTTCTCGGGTCGACGACCCTGCCGTCTTTGAGTAAGATCATTCTGCTCTCCCTTCGGATTTCGGATATTCCCGCACCTTCACGGATGCTTTTCAGCGGGCATCCGAGGGTTTTCCTCCTTCGGAGCGCCTTATGGCATTTATCTGCAAACAGTCTCATATACTGTAAAGCGGGAAGGTGACGCCTATGTTTATTCATGTGGTGGTGCCGGGGGATACGCTATGGCAGATTGCGAATACATATCATG
>JAEZRH010000049.1 GCA_023412845.1 Bacillota bacterium | reverse complement strand
TTCTGGAGGAGGACCCGTTCAGCACCAGGCTCCAGCGCCAGCAGATTCTGCTCCAGCGTGAGCACATCAGCACGATCGACAGCTTCTGCTCCGACCTCGTCCGGCAGAATTTTTACCAGCTCGACGTCCCTCCCGACTTCCGAATCCTTGAGGGGAGCGAAGCGTCCGTCCTGCGCGCCGAGGCGGCCGACGAGACGCTCGGGGAATATTACAGCCGGGGCGACCCGATTTTTCTGGATTTTGTGGAGTCCTTTGCGTCAAGGCGCGACGACGCTGCGGTAGCTGCGACCATCGGCCAGCTGTACGATTTTATACAGTCGCATCCTTTCCCAAAAATGTGGCTCAAGCAGAAATTAAAGTTGTATGACCCCCAAGTTCCCGCCGGTCAGACGATCTGGGGCGAATCGATTTTTACCGATGCAGGCGATGCGGCGGCCTATGGAATATCGGCTCTCAAAAGCGCTCTTTCCCTGATGAAAAGCGAAGAGGCAATTGAGCAGGCTTATGGGGATTCGTTTCGCGGCGACCTTGCGGAACTGGAACTGCTGAATGAAACCATCCGCCGGAAAGACTGGAACGGCACGGCTGAAAAGGCAAATGGCTTTACATATCAAAAGCTCAAACCCCTGCGCGGTTACGGCGACAGCCCTTTGAAGTCCCGCGTACAGGCGCTGCGGTCCGTCGCAAAAGACGCCGTCGACGAGATCGCAGCGCTGTTTTCCTGCACGGAGGAACAGTGCCGCGAGGATATCGCGCGCTTGAGGCCCGTTGTTTCCAAGCTGTTTGAGGCTACGGAGCGTTTCTCCGACGTCTTTCAGGGCAAGAAGCGCGAGCGCCGGGCGGTCGATTTCAGCGATATTGAACATCTTGCTTTGCGCCTTCTGACCCAGGAGGCCAAATCCGGTTTTTCGTTCACCCCGGCCGCGTCCGAAATTTCTTCCCAGTTCGACGAGGTCATGGTCGACGAGTACCAGGACACGAACGAGACGCAGGACCTGATCTTCCGCGCGGTGTCGCATGAAGGGAAAGACCTGTTCCTTGTGGGCGACGTGAAACAGAGCATCTACGGCTTCCGGCAGGCGATGCCGCAGATTTTTCTGCGCCTCCGCGGGCAGTTTCCGAAGTACGACAGGCGGATGGATCGTTACCCCGCGTTCGTCACGCTCGACCGGAATTTCCGGAGCCGGAAAGGCGTGACCGACGCGGTGAACTTCGTTTTCCGCCAGCTGATGAGCCGTAAAGCCGGAGAGCTTGACTACACAACATCGGAGGAACTGGTTCCCACCGCTTCCTATCCGCCGGAAACGGAGCCCGCCGTGGAGTTTCGCGTCGTCGATCTTTCGGAAAAAGGGGAAGATGAGGAGAGCATCCACGCCGAGTGTGCGGTCATCGCGGAGCGGATACGGGAGGTGACGTCCGGCGGCCCCCGGATTTTTGAAAACGGAAGGCTTCGCCCCGCCGTTTACCGAGATTTCTGCATCCTGCTGCGAAGCGCCAATCGCCCCGCCCACGAATATGTCAGGGAACTGACGGCTCTGGGTGTGCCGGCCTGGGCGGAAACGGCCGGCGGCTTTTTTGAAACTTACGAGGTTGCTGCGGCACTTTCCATGCTGCAGGTCATCGACAATCCCGTTCAGGATATCCCGCTCCTTTCCGTCATGATGGGGCCGGTTTACGGCTTTACGCCGGACGAGATGGCGGAAATCCGCATCTGCTCGCGCGGCGGCCGTCTGTATCCGGCGGTCGTTGCCGCGGCGGCGGGGAACGCCCGCGCAGCAGCATTCCTGAAACAGACGGAGGAACTGCGGACGCTCGCGGCCACCATGCCCTCGGACCGGCTGATCCGCACGGTTTTCAGCAGAACCGCGTTTACCGACCTCGTGCAGGCCATGCCGAACGGGGAACTGCGCCTTGCCAATCTCCGACTTCTTCTGGAATATGCAAGAAAATACGAATCCTCCGGCTATAACGGCCTTACCGGTTTCCTGCGTTTTCTCGACAGGATGCGGCGCAACAGCGGCGACCTTTCGGCGGCTTCCGCGCTCAGCGAATCCGCCAACGTCGTCCGGGTCATGAGCATCCACCGCTCGAAAGGGCTGGAATTCCCGGTCTGTATCCTTGCCGACTGCGCGCGCAGGTTCAACACCGAGCGCCCAGCGGTGCTGCTTCACCGGGAGCTGGGCCTCGGCGTCCGCCTGCGGGAGAAATCGGGCGTCCGCTTTAACACCATACCGCGCGCCGCCGTGGAGCGGGAGCTGCAGCGCGACGATATGAGCGAAGAACTGCGCGTGCTGTATGTCGCGATGACGCGGGCAAAAGAAAAACTCATCCTGCTTACGACCCTAAAAAATCCCCGCAGGACGCTTGAAAAGCTGGCGTCCCATCTCACCGGGGAAGAGAGAATACAGCCTTATGCCGTGCAAAGCGCGAAAAGCATCTCCGATTGGCTGCTTCTGTGCGCGCTGCGCCATCCCGACGGCGGGCCTTTGCGGCAGATTGCCGGCGCGGAGGAAAGCATCGTTCTGCCGGCCGAAGAGCGCTGGTCGGTCAGCGTCGACTGCCCGAAGGCGCAGGCGGACGGATCTACCAAGCCCGAGAAAATCCCGGAGTCCGAACCGGATGAAAAGCTTCTGCACAGGATTGAATCCAGCCTTGATTTTCAGTATCCTTTTGCCCCGCTGAACGGTGTGTGTGCGAAGGTCGCCGCGTCCGAACTGGCCGCGCGCGTTTTTTCGGAGGAGTATGCCGCCTCGTCGCGCCCGGCGTTTCTGAGCGAAAAGGGACTGACGCCGGCGGAACGCGGGACGGCTCTGCACGGATATCTGCAGTTTGCAAATTACCGCGCCGCCGCCGAGGACCCGCAGGCCGAACTGGAACGCCTCCTTTCGCAGGGATTTCTGACTTCCGCACAGGCGCAGGCTGTGGATCTGGAGCGGGTCAGGGCTTTTTTCAGAAGCCCCGTTGCGCGGCGCATCCTCGCTTCTCCCTCGGTCAGCCGCGAATTTCGGTTTGCGGTCGAAATACCGGCTGGGCGCACGGAGCCGGGCCTTCCGCGGCCGTTTGCCGAGGAACAGGTCGTACTGCAGGGAGCCGCGGACTGCGTGTTTGAAGAGGAAGGAAAACTGGTCATCGTCGATTTCAAAACGGACCGAACGGGAGACCCCGACGCCCTTTGGGAGCGTTACCGCGGGCAGCTCGACCTGTATCGTCTGGCGGTGGGGCAGTGCACCGGCAGACCGGTCGCCCAGTGCCTTTTGTATTCCTTTTTCATGGACCGGGAAATAACCGCTCCCAATGAGCGGTGACGGGCCTGCGGGAAACCCGTGATTTTCGGTGACGCCGCTAAAAATAACGGATAATCATTGACATTGAGACGCCGGCGTAGTATAATAACTTCTTGTAAAACAAAGCAGGATACGGGCTTGCGCCTTTATTCTCACCTGTGGGGTAAATCCGGCACGGGTCAATACGAGGATTCCAGTGAATTTGGAACTTTGTGTATTGGCGCGCGGGTGGATTTCACCTACGCGCTTTTAATTTATTATTATTGACTGAGTCGTTTTTGGAGGTGCTTAACTATTAGCAACAAGGAACTTCAGATCAATGAGCAGATTCGCGACAGGCAGGTCCGGGTCATCGGCCCGACAGGCGATCAGCTTGGCCTTATGTCGTCCGCTCAGGCACTGCAGAAGGCGATCGAAATGAATCTCGATCTGGTCAAAATCGCTCCGCAGGCAACTCCGCCCGTCTGCAAGATCATCGATTACGGCAAATACCGTTTCGAGCAGGCCAAACGGGAGAAAGAAGCCAAAAAGAACCAGCATATCGTAGATATCAAGGAAATCCGTCTTTCGCTGAATATCGACACGCACGATTTCAACACGAAAGTCGGCCATGCGCAGCGCTTTCTGAAGGACGGCGACAAGGTCAAGGTCTCTATCCGTTTCCGTGGCCGCGAGATGGGCCATCCGGAACAGGGGCATGAGATCATGAAGCGCTTTGCGGAAGTGCTCAGCGATCTTGCCAACGTGGAGAAGCCGTCCAAGATGGAGGGCCGTAATATGCTGATGTTCCTTGCGTCCAAACCCGCAAAGTAACATGAAATAAGGAGGGGCAGTTAATGCCTAAGATTAAGACACATACCGGTGCCAAAAAACGTTTTAAACTGACGAAGACCGGGAAGGTTATCCGCGCCCACGCCTATAAGTCCCACATCCTGAACAAAAAGACAACAAAGCGCACGAGAAACCTCAGAAAGACCACCATCGCCGACAAGACGAACGTGGCGCAGATCAAGAAACTGATTCCCTATAAATAATCGGGTTGGCGCCGTTTGAGACCAACCATGTTTTGGAGGTAATGGAATGGCACGTGTAAAGGGTGCGCTGATGACGCGCAAAAGAAGAAAAAAGACATTAAAACTGGCGAAGGGATATTTCGGCTCGAAGAGCAGACACTTTAAAATGGCCAAACAGGCCGTCATGCGTTCCGGCAATTACGCATATATCGGCCGCAAGGCAAGAAAACGCGATTTCCGCCGCCTGTGGATCACCCGTATTTCCGCCGCCTGCCGTGCGGACGGTGTCAGCTATTCCGTGTTCATGAACGGCCTGAAGAAAGCGGGCGTTACACTGAACAGGAAGATGCTTGCCGAAATTGCCGTAGCAGACGAGACCGCGTTCAAAGGTCTTGTTGAAAAAGCAAAGGCAGCGCTTTAAAAAGTCTGACGTGCGCCCGGAAACAAAAGCCGGGCGCATTTCTTATGCGGGGGAATGTGCTGTGCCCGATGAGATTACAAGCCGTAAAAACGAAACGGTCAAGGACATGGTCCGTCTTTCCAATTCCGCGGCATACCGCAGGGAGAGTCGGCGGTTTGTGGCGGAAGGGGCAAGGCTTTGCCGCGACGCTGCACAGAGCGGCGCGGCGGTTTTCGAGCTGCTTTTCACCCCGCAGGCGAAAGAAAAATATGCGCCTTATCTCGCTTCTGTTTCTGAGAAGGCCGGGAGACAGTATCTGATTTCCCCGGAAGTTGCGTCCTGCCTGTCCGAAACCAAAAATCCGCAGGGCGTTTTCTGCGTGTGCGGGATTCCCGCGGACCGGCCGGACTTTCCGAATGCCGCCGACGGCGGGCACTGTCTGGTGCTCGAAAATATCCAGGACCCCGCGAATCTCGGCGCGATGCTCCGCACGGCGGAGGCTTTGGGCATCCGCTCCGTCCTGCTCGGCGGCGACTGCTGCGACATCTATTCCTCAAAGGTGCTTCGGGCAAGCATGGGTGCGGTATTCCGCCTTCCGCTTTTCCGCGGGCCGGACACGCCCCGGGCGATCGAACGGCTGCGACAGGAAGGCTTTGTTACGCTTGCTGCCGTTCCGGATGATTCCGCAGTCCCCGTGACCTCCCTGCAACTGCGGGGACCGGCGGCCGTTGCCGTCGGCAACGAGGGAAACGGCCTTACCGCGGAGGCTCAGCAGGCGTGTTCCCTGCGCGTGACCATCCCGATGCGCGGAAGGGCGGAGTCGCTCAATGCGGCGGCCTCCGCGGCCATCCTTATGTGGGAACTGATGCGCGGAGAAACGGACGGTGGTTCCAAATGACGGAACGCGACCCCAGAATCTATTGGGTCTGGCTCCAGCATGCGCTCGGAGCAGGCAGCTCAAAGCAGAACAGAATCCTGGCGTCTTATGCGACGATTACCGATTTTTACCGAGCGGGAAAAGAAGCATGGCTTCTGGAAGGTTATTTTACGCAGAAGGAAATGCGCAATCTGTGTTTGTGGACGATCGAAGATGCCGCCGCGCTTGTGGAATATTGCGGCAAGATCGGGCAGAAAATAGTCACGCCGGAAGAACGGGAATATCCGGAACTCCTCCGGCAGATTCCGAACCCGCCCTGCGCGCTTTACGTGAAAGGCAGGATGCCGGATTTCGACAGGCGCATTTCCGTCGCCATTGTCGGTACGAGGCGCGCCACCCAGACGGGCAGAACCGTCGCGCACAGCATTGCTTTTTCGCTTGCGAAAAGCGGGGCCGTCGTCGTCAGCGGCGGCGCGCTCGGAATCGATTCTGCGGCGCATAAGGGCGCCCTTCAGGCGGGCGGCGTAACGGCGTGCGTCCTCGGGTGCGGCATCGAAACGGATTATCTGATGGCAAACGCCTCTCTTCGCGACGCGATTGCGGAAAAGGGCGTGCTGATTTCCGAATTTCCGCCCGGCACGCAGGCCTCCGCGTCCAATTTCCCGATACGGAACCGCATCATCTCCGGCCTGTCGCTGGGGACGCTCGTCGTCGAGGCCGCGGCGAGGAGCGGATCGCTCATCACCGCCGATTTCGCGCTGGACCAGGGACGCGACGTTTTTGCCGTGCCGGCGGACGTTTTCAGCCCCGTTTCGCAGGGCGTGAACACGCTGATCAAAAGCGGTGCGAAGCCTGTAAGCAAGGCGGAAGAGATTCTGGAGGAATATGCGGGAAGATTCCCTGAGAAATTTATCCTTGACGAAAACGCCACAGATGTTATTATAGATGTTAACGGCGAAACGCACCCTGCCGAAGAACCCGAACCGGAGGGTCCGGCCGGCGGGGAGACCGATTTTTCGCCCGACGCACGGGCCGTGCTCTCTTGCCTCTGTGCGTCTCCGCGCCATATTTC
>JAEZRH010000168.1 GCA_023412845.1 Bacillota bacterium | reverse complement strand
ATGGTGACAGCGTTGTCCGCCGCCTCAGTGTCGCTGCCCACGGTCTGGAAGTCCACGGTGACGCAGTAGGGGGTGCCGATCTCGTCCTGACGGCGGTAGCGCTTGCCGATGGAACCGGCGTCGTCGTAATCGACCATAAAGTGCTTCGCAAGCTCCGCATGGATGGCCTGCGCCTTTTCGCCCAGCTTCTTGCTCAGCGGCAGCACGGCGCACTTGAACGGCGCGAGGGCCGGGTGGAGACGCATCACGACGCGAGTGTCCTTTTCGTCGAGCTTCTCCTCGTCGTAGGCATCCACAAGGAACGCGAGCGCGACGCGGTCCGCGCCGAGCGACGGCTCGATCACATAGGGGACGTAGCGCTCGTTCGTCTCGGGGTCGAAGTACTCGAGGCTCTTGCCCGAATGCTCCTGGTGGCGCGAGAGGTCGTAGTTCGTGCGGTCGGCCACGCCCCACAGCTCGCCCCAGCCGAACGGGAACCGGTACTCGATATCCGTCGTGGCTTTCGAATAGAACGAAAGCTCTTCCTTCTCGTGGTCCCGCAGGCGCATGTTCCCCTCGCTCATGCCGAGATCCAGCAGGAACTTTTTGCAGTAGTCCTTCCAGTAATGGAACCAGTCGAGGTCGGTGTCTGGCTTGCAGAAGAACTCAAGCTCCATCTGCTCGAACTCGCGCAGGCGGAACAGGAAGTTGCCGGGCGTGATCTCGTTGCGGAAGCTTTTGCCGATCTGCCCGATGCCGAACGGGATCTTTTTGCGTGTCGTGCGCTGCACGTTGGCGAAATTCACGAAAATACCCTGCGCCGTCTCCGGGCGCAGATAAATTTCGCTTTTGGAGTCCTCCGTCACGCCCTGGTAGGTCTTGAACATCAGGTTAAACTGACGGATGTCCGTGAAATTTTCGCCGCCGCAGTTCGGGCACTTGATATGGTTTTCACGGATGAACGCCATCATCTTCTCGTTGCTCCAGCCGTCGGCGGATTCCCCGGTGAAATCCTCGATCAGCTTGTCCGCGCGGTGGCGCGTTTTGCAGTCGCGGCAGTCCATCAGGGGGTCGGAAAAGCCACCCACGTGGCCGGAGGCCACCCACACCTGCGGGTTCATCAGGATCGCCGCGTCAAGGCCGACGTTGTACGGGCTTTCCTGGATGAATTTTTTCCACCACGCGCGCTTGACGTTGTTCTTGAACTCCACGCCGAGCGGGCCGTAGTCCCACGCGTTGGAAAGTCCGCCGTAGATTTCGGAACCGGCGTAGATGAAACCGCGGTTTTTGCACAGGGCGACGATCTGATCCATTGTTTTTTCGGTAGCTTGCATGTTCTGTTTCCTCCATTGCAGGGCCGTTGGCTGCGGCCCGCTTTTATTTTTTTCTGAAGATGATCAGTTTGCTGAAGACGTAGTTGATGATGACGACGAGGACGTTGTCCACGATTTTGGAAAGAAGGCCGTTCCAGAAGAAGACCTCGATGAGAAGCCACAAGCACGCGTAATCCACGCCGAGCGACACGAGGCGCGCGCCGACAAACCCTGCCAGCTCGCGCCAGAACACCGCCGCCTGAAAGCTCCTGCTCCTGAAGACCAGCAGCTTGTTGGTCAGAAATGCGAACAGCACCGCGAGGACCCATGCTAGGATATTCGCGGCCTGCCAGCTCCAGCCCAGCGTGCTGTTGCAGAACTGGAACACTCCGATATTGATCAGCGTGGTCAGCACGCCGAAAACAAGATAGGAGATCATTTCAGGCGTCGTAAAAAAGCGCCATAATTTTTTGATCGTGCCCAAAAAAACACCCCGATTGTGTGATCGCAAAGGACGCTATCAGTTTACCATCACGCAGGCCGGCTTTCAAGCCGGATTTATCATTTTCCGTAAAAAAGGCTGCCTGCAGGGCTTGTTGACAAAGGAACCTGCGGCTGATATAATAATTTCAAAATGGGAAAAAAGGCCCGCGTTCCACCCGCAGGCGGGCCGTGTCCCGGATGAATCTGAAACGGGGGAATCAATCATGGAAAAGAAAAACCTGAGAACGACCGACGGGTTGCCGCTGTATCTGGGCATCGCCGGGGCGATTCTCATTCTGATCGCAAGCATTCTGCAGTCGGGCCCTTCGCAGGCATATGCGGCGTCCGAAACGGCCAGGCTGGGGGTTTCCTTAAATCCGATGACCACTTACATAAGCTCAATCGTCGGTTTTGTCATTTATCCGGGGATATTTCTGATCCTGCTGCTGGTCGGCGTGGGAAAACCAAGGCGCGGCAGCGCGTTCGCCGTCGTTTGGATCGTAATCTCCGGGCTCGAGATCCTGTCGAGTCTGTACAGCCTGTTTGCGGCGTCGCAGCAGGTCGAAGACCTGAAAAAGATCTCCGCCGCCATGGTGCCCGGCGGATATTACCTTTTTGCTTTGCTTGCTTTTCTGGGGAACGCAGGAATTCTGGCCTCTTGCATCGTGTTCCTCAGACGGCTGCATACCCCCGGGAACCTGCTCGCATCCGAGGGCTTTGACGCCGGAAACGAAGAAGACGCCGAAGCCGGCGCAAATTCCCCGAAGGATCAGTAAGGCCGTTTGTTGCCGAGCCAGCCCTGCCGCTCCCAGTACCCGCGGTCTGCGGGAATATCCCATCCGCGGGCGTGCATGGAGCGGAACATGTGGAACATCAGGCGCACGGGCACGGGAGGCCGGGACGGCTTTTTCTGCACGGAAGAATAGAATTTTCGGGCGGCTTTTTTGAGCCGCCCGTTATTTTTCTGCACCCGTTCGGGCGGGATGTCATCCCAGTTTTCCGCCAGAATGCGGAATCCGAGGCGGCAGACCGTGCCGACGCCCCAGTAGCGCAGGCTGACGGCGATGGGCTTCATGGCGGAGCGCATCCCGGCTCCCGCCGCTGTGGAAAGGATGGCCGCCTTTTTGCGGAACATCTCGGGGCGCGGCCGGTGGACCATGTAGAGATAGGGGAAGTGGTCCAGAAAGTTCTTCATCCCGCCGCTCGGCGCCATGACGTAGACCGGCGTCGTGAACAGCAGCGCGTCCGACTCGAGCATCGCTTCGAGGATCGGCTGCACGTACTTCGCGTGCGGGCACAGCGTTTCGCTTTTCAGGACGCAGGCCATGCATCCGCGGCAGAATTCCGGAAGATCCTGCGGAAGGAAAAACTCCCGCACCGCAAGGTCCGCGTCGCATTTTCTCAGTTCCGTCAGGAATTGCTGCGCGGCATGATAAGTATTGCCTTTTCTTGGGCTGCCGTGAATCACCGTCAGTTTCATTTTTCATCTCCCCTTCCGGAAGACCGCGGGCCACGGCCGCGGCTTTCAGCGGCCCGCCTTCCTGCACCTTGCGTTGGGAATGCACCCGATTGGCCGGATACGGTTTCAGGCGTATCCTCATACTGTCTGCATTCCATAACGGCGGGCCGGAACGGACCATGTCCGCCGCCTCAGCTTTTCCGGCGGGCGGGCGGCTCACAGTTCAGGTACGAGTAAATCTCGACAATCAGGCTTGCCAGCAGCAGAAATTCCAGCAGATAATGGAGTCCCGTCATGGTGACGGAACCGGAAAAAGCGGTTTTCACGGCACTGTAAAAGCATGCGCCGGTCACAACGTTGAAAGCGCAGAGGCAGGCGCCCGCCCCGAAGTTTTTCCGCTCGCGTAGGGTGAACAGAAACACGGCGGTCAGCACCGGAAGCAGCAGGGAGAGAAATGCGTAAACCTGCGCGTCCGGGGAAAAGCCGAGTGCGGCGTAGCGGCGCATCAGATCGAAAGAATTCAGATAGCCGCCGCCCTGTGGAGCCCGGCCCATCGGCAGGAACAAGAGCCCTAGGCAGACGGCCTGCAGAACACAGATACACAATTTCAACTGCTTTTTTGTCACGGGAAAAGTGCCCCCTTGAAAAAATTCCCCCGCGTGTTTCAGCGGGGGAACGTGCTTCATGCCGAAAGCCGGGAAAAGTTATTTCGCGGCCTTGGCTCTTTTTTCTTTAATGGCAGCCTGAGCAGCCGCAAGACGCGCGATCGGCACGCGGAACGGCGAGCAGGAGACGTAATCGAGACCCGCGAAATGGCAGAACTCGACGGAAGACGGGTCGCCGCCGTGTTCGCCGCAGATGCCGAGATGGATGTCCGGCCTTGTGGCGCGGCCGTCGTTCACGGCCATCTTGATCAGCTTGCCTACGCCGATCTGGTCGAGGTGAGCGAACGGATCGGATTCGTAGATCTTCTTTTCGTAGTAGGAATCGAGGAACTTGCCGGCGTCGTCGCGGCTGAACCCAAAGGTCATCTGGGTCAGGTCGTTGGTGCCGAAGCTGAAGAACTCGGCTTCCTTCGCAATGTCGCCTGCGGTGAGTGCGGCGCGCGGAATCTCGATCATGGTGCCGACCTGATACTTCATCTTTACGCCGGTCTCGGCGATGATCTTGTCCGCCGTAGCGACGACGACGTCCTTCACATATTTCAGCTCTTTGACTTCGCCGACGAGCGGGATCATGATGCGCGGCTCAACGTTGTATTCCGGGTGCGCCTTGTTGACGTTGATGGCGGCGTTGATGACGGCCGTGGTCTGCATCTCGGCGATCTCCGGATAGGTGACGCACAGACGGCAGCCGCGGTGGCCCATCATCGGGGTGAACTCGTGCAGGCTGGAAATGACGTCTTTCAGGTGCTCGACGGTGATGTTAAGCTCCTTGGCGATTTCCTTAATGTCGGCTTCCTTGGTCGGCAGGAACTCGTGAAGCGGCGGATCGAGGAAGCGGATGATGACCGGGCGGCCTTCCATTGCGGTGTACAGGCCTTCGAAGTCGCCCTGCTGGTAAGGCATGATGTTCGCGAGGGCCTTCTTGCGCTCTTCAACCGTCTCGGCGACGATCATCTCGCGCATGTGCTTGATGCGGGTGCCCTCGAAGAACATGTGCTCGGTGCGGGTCAGACCGATGCCCTCGGCGCCGAACGAACGGGCCTGCTTCGCATCCTTTGGGGTGTCGGCGTTGGTGTAGACCTGCAGCCTGCGGGCCTTGTCAGCCCAGCCCATATAGCGGCCGAAGTCGCCGGAGATGGTGGCCGGAACGGTCGGGAGGGCCACGTCGTAAACATTGCCGGTGGAGCCGTCAATGGAGATGTAGTCGCCCTCTTTGATGGTCTTGCCCGCGAGGGTGAACTGCTTCTTTTCGTAGTCGACGACGATCTCGCCGCAGCCGGAAACACAGCAGGTGCCCATGCCGCGCGCGACAACCGCCGCGTGGGAGGTCATGCCGCCGCGGACGGTCAGGATGCCCTGCGCCACAGCCATGCCCTCGATATCCTCCGGAGAGGTTTCAAGGCGGACCAGAACGACCTTTTCGCCGTTTTTCGCCCATTCCTTCGCGTCGTCAGCAGAGAAGACGACCTTGCCGCAGGCGGCGCCCGGCGAAGCCGCAAGACCGTGCCCGATTGCCTTAGCCTTCTTGATGGCTTCGGCGTCGAACTGCGGGTGCAGCAGAGCGTCGAGCTGCTTCGGCTCCACGCGGAGAACAGCCTCTTCCTCGTTGATCATGCCTTCGTCCACCAGATCGCACGCAACCTTCAGCGCGGCGGCCGCGGTGCGTTTGCCGTTGCGGGTCTGCAGCATGAACAGGTGGCCGTCCTCGATGGTGAACTCCATATCCTGCATGTCCTTGAAATGATTCTCAAGGCGGGTAGCGATCTCAACGAACTCGTCGTACACTTCCGGCATCTGGTCCTTCAGGTGGCTGATCGGGGACGGCGTACGCACGCCCGCGACAACATCTTCGCCCTGTGCGTTGATGAGGTATTCGCCGAACAGCGCCTTTTCGCCCGTGGCCGGGTTGCGGGTGAACGCAACGCCCGTGCCGGAATGGTCGCCGGAGTTGCCGAAGGCCATCTGCTGAACGTTGACGGCCGTGCCCCACTCGTAGGGGATTTCGTTCATCTTGCGGTAAACGTTCGCGCGGGGGTTGTCCCAGCTGCGGAAAACGGCCTTGACCGCCTCAATGAGCTGCTCCTTCGGGTCCTGCGGGAACGGTTTGTGCTCGTTGTCCTCGTAAATCTTTTTGAAGATGACGACCAGCTTCTTGAGGTCGTCGGCCGTCAGGTCGATGTCGTTCTTGACGCCCTTCCCGGCCTTCATCTTGTCGATCTCGTCTTCGAACAGGCTCTTGGAGACGCCCATGACGACGTCGGAGAACATCTGCACGAAGCGGCGGTAGCTGTCGTAGGCGAAACGCGGATTGTTGGTCTTTTTGGCGAGGCCTTCGACCGATTCGTCGTTCAGGCCGAGGTTCAGGATCGTGTCCATCATGCCGGGCATTGACTGGCGGGCGCCGGAACGGACGGAAACGAGCAGCGGGTTGCTGATGTCGCCGAAGGTCTTTCCGGTGATTTTCTCGAGGCCCTTCATATGCTCGAAAATATCCTTCTGGATATCCCCGTTGATCTGACGGCCGTCCGTGTAATACTGGGTGCAGGCATCGGTTGTGATGGTGAAGCCCTGCGGTACCGGCATTCCGGCCGCAGTCATTTCCGCCAGGCCGGCGCCTTTGCCGCCGAGGGTGTTCTTCATCGTGGTCATGGCGCCGTGAAAGGCTTTGCTGCCCTCGGTGAAGTAGTACAGGTACGTATGACTCATAAACATTACCTCCTGAATATTGTAAATGAAATTTTTGGTGAGCAAAACTGCCAATTCAGATGAATAATAACGCTCAACGCATATTATAACAAATGGTGGGGGCAAAATCTATATGATTTTGTAAAAGTTTATGCCTTATAGCAAAAAAATTGAGCTCTTTCCGCCGGCCGGCGCCGGGCGTGTTAACAAAAGGGTCTGTTTTTAACATTTCGTTAAAGATATCACTTGAAAAAAAGATTTTATATGCGATAATAAAAGACGGAGAGATACAGCCCCGCCACCCGGCAGGTACGGGGAAAAATGTATGGAGGTCCATTTATGCCTCAGCAAAACTGTGCCGTCATCCTTGCCGCCGGCGAGGGGAAACGGATGAAGTGGGACCGGCCGAAAGTTCTTTCGCCGGTTCTGTTCAAACCTATGCTCCAGTGGGTGCTGGACGCCGCGCACGCCGCGGGCCTCAGCGACGTATGCGTGATCACCGGTCATCTGCACGACCGGGTGGACGAATACCTGCGGGAGCACGACAAAAGCGCGGTTCCGGTTCTGCAGCCGGAGCGCAAGGGCACCGGGCACGCCGTGATGATGGCGGCCGATTTTTTGTGCCTGCACGCAAAAGGCGGGAACGTGCTGGTCCTGAACGGCGATGCCCCGTTCATCGATGCGGCCGCCATTCTGGGCGCTTTGCAGGAACATACGTCGAACGGGAACGCCGTCACCGTCATCTCCGCCGTGCTCGACGACCCGACCGGCTACGGGCGCATCGCCCGAGACGCGGCCGGAGGTTCGCTGCGGGCGATCGTGGAGCAGAAGGACGCGTCGCCCGAGGTTCTGGCAGTGGAGGAGGTCAATTCCGGAGCCTACTGGTTCCGAACGGACGACCTGCTCGACATCCTGCCGAAGATCAGGAACAGCAACTCCCAGGGCGAGTATTACCTGACTGACGCCGTCGAGCTGCTGATTGCCGAAGGAAAGCGGGCAGGCGCCAGCCCGGCACAGAGCGCGAACGCCGTGCGCGGCGCGAACGACTGTTTTCAGCTGCATGAGCTCAACACCATCGCGCGGGATATGATCCTTTCCTCCCACATGCGCGGCGGCGTCGATATCCCATGCGCCGACGGCGTGCTCATCGGGCCGGACGTGCGCATCGGCAGGGACTGCACCATCCTGCCGGGAACGATCCTCACGGGCCGCTGCGAGATCGGGGACGGCTGCGTCGTCGGCCCCGGGACTGTGCTCGACAGCTGCCTGATCGGCGCCGGATGCGTGCTCGACTGCGTGCGGGGCAGGCACTGTTCCATAAAGCCGGGAACAAAAGCCGGCCCGTTTGCCGTTCTGTGAAGAAAGCCGAAATCCAAGAGGGGCGCTATGCCGTAAATTTAGGGGGATAATAAGGAAATGAGTTTTCACGGGAAAGACATTAAAATTTTTGCCGCCAGTGCCAGCCGTCAGGCGGCGGAGCAGATTGCGCGGTGTCTGAGCCTGCCGATGGGGAAGAGCGAGGTAAGCACGTTCAGCGACGGAGAGATCTCCGTTTCCATCTACGATTCCGTGCGCGGCTCCGACTGCTTCATCGTACAGTCAACCTGCGCGCCGGTCAACAGCAACCTGATGGAACTGCTCATCATGATGGATGCCATGAAGCGCGCTTCCGCGGCGCGCATCACCGCCGTGATCCCCTACTTCGGCTACGCGCGGCAGGACCGCAAGGCCAAGGCGCACGACCCCATCACGGCCAAGCTCGTCGCCGACCTGCTGACGACGGCCGGCGCCAACCGCGTGCTGACCATGGATCTGCACGCGGCCCAGATACAGGGCTTTTTCAACATTCCCGTCGACCATCTTCTCGGCGTGCCCGTCCTCTCCTCCCACATCAAGGAGCGCATCACCGGCCACGAGGGGGAGTACGTTGTGGTTTCCCCGGACCTCGGCTCCGTGACGCGCGCGCGCAATTTTGCGGAACGCATCGGCTGCCCGCTCGCCATCGTAGACAAACGCCGCCAGAAGGCCAACGTCAGCGAAGTGATGAACATCATCGGCAGCGTGAAGGACAAGAAGGTCATCCTGGTGGACGACATGATCGACACCGCCGGCACGCTTTGCAACGCGGCGAGGGCCATTATGGAGAACGGCGCCCTGCAGGTGACCGCCTGCGCCACGCACGCGGTGCTCTCCGGCCCGGCCCTGCAGCGCATTTCGGAAAGCCCCATCAAGGAGGCCGTGGTGCTGGACACCATTCCGCTGCCGCCCGAAAAACGTCTGCCGAACATGACGGTGCTTCCCGTCGCACCGCTGTTCGCGGAAGCGATCGAGAGAATTTACGAGGATAAACCGGTTTCTCCGCTGTTCCGCTGAGCCGCGGTTCCACCGTGGGATACGACGAAAATTCCGGTTTTTCTCTGGCGGGAGAGTTTTGGGTAGCTCCCGCGTTGTCTGTTGGGCAGAAAGACCCTTTTCCCATTTTTTAACGTCAATGAAGACCACTTCGGCCGCGCCTCGGCAGAGGACGGTTGTCGGGGGGGAGCGGTTAGACCTCTCTCGCTGGGAGTTCAAAGCTCTCCCCGGGCAGGCAAAGCCTGCACTTTCGGTTTACTCACAGGTAATTGGGTGCATTCCCCGTGCAAGGTGTTTTAGAAGCCACACGGCGGGGCTTGACGGCGGTACGCCGCACGCCCCGCCGTAGAGCTATGCCTGTAAGAACCGGCCGAAAATACGGAGAGTTATCATGTTTCAACATCTTTTTGCAAAAAATCCAGAGCCGGCGGGCCCCGTCGAGTTCCTCGTCGTCGGCCTCGGAAATCCGGGGGAGAAGTACGACGGCACCCGGCACAACGCCGGGTTCATGGCGCTCGACTACATTGCGGAAAAGGCCGGCGCAAAGCTGGACCGCATCAAATTCAAGGGCCTTTGCGGGACTGCCGTCATCGGCGGCAGGAAAGTTCTGCTCCTGAAGCCTTCCACGTACATGAACCTGAGCGGTCAGAGCGTGACGGAGGCCATGAATTTTTATAAACTGCCTCCGGAGCATGTTATCATTCTCTACGACGACATCTCGTTCCCCCCAGGCAAGCTGCGCATTCGCCTGAAAGGCAGCGACGGGGGCCAGAACGGCATGAAGAACATCATCTACCTCGCGGGGGCGGACACGTTCCCGCGCATCCGCCTCGGCACGGGCGACCGGCCGGACCCCCGGTGGGACCTCGCCGACTGGGTGCTTTCCCGCTTTTCGGAAGCGGACGGCAAACTGTTTTACCAGGCCGTCGAGCACGCTTACGAAGCGGTCGGGCTGATGGTGCAGGGAGGGGCGGCCGAGGCGATGAACAAATTCAACGGGGCGGGCGCAACGTGACGCCGCATCCGACGGCCCGCTCCGAAGACCGGCGGAAACGTGCGCCGTGTCCGGCGGACGGTAACGGAAGCAAAAGGGTCCCGCACGGTCATTATTTTCCTCGTTAAAGTTAGGAGATCTTTCATGGATTTTCTCACCGGCGCCATCGGCAGGATGAAGGAATTCACGGAGCTGGAAACAGCCGTGAAGAGTCGGTCCCTGCCGGCCGCGGTCACGGGAGTGACCGGGGTCCACAAAGCGAACATCATCTACTCGCTCTGCTCCCGACTCGGGCGCAGGGCCTTTGTCGTCGCCGGTGACGAACCGGAGGCGAACCGGCTGTGCTCCGACCTGTCGGCGATGGGCATGAACGCGCTGTTTTACCCGCTGCGTGACTTTTCACTGCACGAAACGGAGGGCGTCTCGCACGAATACGAGCACCAGCGCATCCGCGCGCTGACCGCCCTGCTGGAGGGCGAGCCCTGCGCCGTGGTCTGCTGTGTCGACGCGGCGCTGCAGTACACCCTTCCGCCCCACGAGATGAAGCGGCGCACCGTCACGCTGAAACCCGGCATGCAGGTGCCAATGGAGCGCGTGCTGGAGGTGCTTTCCGCCTGCGGATACGAGGCGGCCGCGCAGATCGAGGGGCCGGGGCAGTTTTCCCGCCGCGGGGGCATCCTCGACTTTTTCGCGCCGGGCTCCGACCAGCCGGTGCGCGCCGAATTTTTCGGCGACGAGATCGACACGCTGTCGTTTTTCGACCCCGTGACGCAGCGCAGGACGGACCGTGTGGACAGCGTCACCGTCTGCCCGGCGGCGGAGGCGGTCGTCGGCGATGCGGAAGGCCTTGTGGAGCGGATCGGGGAGCTCGCGGCGGAGCTGCGCGGCAAGACGGCCCCCACCGCGAGAAAGGTCCTCCAGCGCGAGGCCGAAAAGCTGAGGGACGGCCTGCCGCTCGGAAACGCGGATAAATTCCTTCCCCTTCTCTACGGAGGCGAAACGGCCTGCCTGTTCGATTACCTCGGCGGCGGGACGCAGCTTTTTGTCTGTGAACCGGTCGCGCAGCGCGAGCGGATGCGGAGCGTCCAGTGGCAGTGGTCGGAGGACCTGAAGGACTGCCTGGCCGACGGGACGCTCTGCCGGGGACTGGACACCTATTCCCGCGATTGGGCCCACGCCGCGGCGCAGTATGAAAAAAGCGGCGCGGTATACCTCGACTCCTTCGTGCACGGCGGCTATGACACGCCGGTGCGCCTCCAGTTGAACATGACGGCGCGGCAGCTCTCCGCGTGGGGCGGCAGCATGCAGCTTTTGGCGGAAGACCTCCGCGCCATGCTGGAGAACAAATGGGCATGCGCCGTGCTGGCGGGCAACGGGCGCGCCGCGAAGACCGTCGCGGACGACCTGCGCGACATGGGATTCCCTGCGGTATATCAAGAAAATCCGGAAAGAATAGAACGCGGCGAGGTCGTGGTGACGCCCGGCGCGCTCACCGGGGGCATCGAGTACCCGGCCGCATTTTTCGGGCTCATCACCCGAGGGCGCACCATGCCAGCAAAGGCCAAAAAGGTGAGGCGCGCAAAGCAGGGACAGGCGATCACCGACATCTCCGATCTTTCGCCGGGCGATTACGTGGTGCACGCGACGCACGGCATCGGTGTGTTCGAGGGAATCCACAAGATCGACATGCAGGGCGTAGTGAAGGACTATATCAAGCTGCAGTACGCGCGGGGAGATACGCTCTACGTGCCGGTGACGCAGCTCGACATGGTGTCGAAGTACATCGGCCCCCGCGAGGACGCCGGGGTAAAACTGAGCAAGCTGGGCGGCACCGACTGGCAGAAGGCGAAAGCCAGGGTGCGCCGCGCCGTCAAGGACATCGCAAAGGACCTCATCGCCCTCTACGCCGCGCGGATGCAGGCGAAGGGCCACGCCTTCCCGCCGGACACTGATTGGCAGCACGACTTTGAGGCGCACTTTGAGTTTGAGGAGACGGACGACCAGCTGCGCTGCATTGAAGAGATCAAAAGCGACATGGAACGGGGTGTGCCGATGGACCGCCTGCTGTGCGGCGACGTCGGCTTCGGCAAAACGGAAGTCGCGCTGCGCGCCGCGTTCAAGTGTGTGACGGATTCGAAACAGTGCGCCATGCTGGTGCCGACGACCATACTCGCGTGGCAGCACTACCAGACCATAACCCGCCGCATGGAGGGCTTCCCCGTGCGGGTGGAGCTGCTTTCGCGCTTCCGTACGCCGAAAGAGCAGGAGGAGATCCTCCGGAAGCTGAAGCGCGGCGAAATCGACGCCGTCGTCGGGACGCACCGGCTGATCTCGCAGGACGTGGAGTTCCGCGACCTGGGGCTCATCGTCGTGGACGAGGAGCAGCGTTTCGGCGTGGCGCAGAAGGAACGCCTGAAAACAAAGTACAGAGACGTGGACGTGCTGACGCTTTCGGCCACGCCGATCCCGCGCACGCTGAACATGGCGCTCTCCGGCATCCGGGACATGAGCGTGATCGAGGAAGCGCCGCGCGACCGGCACCCCGTGCAGACCTATGTTCTGGAGCATGACAACGGCATCGTCGACGAAGCCATCCGCCGGGAACTGCGGCGCGGCGGGCAGGTCTATTACCTGCACAACGACGTGGCCAGCATCGAGCGCACCGCCGCCCGCATCCAGAAGGATATCCCCGAGGCGAAGGTCGGCTTCGGCCACGGCAAAATGAGCGAGCAGGAGCTTTCGGAGGTCTGGCGGCGCCTCATCGAGCAGGAGATCGACGTGCTTGTCTGCACGACCATTATCGAGACCGGCGTCGACGTGCCGAACGTGAACACGCTCATCATCGAGAACGCCGACCGCATGGGCCTTTCGCAGCTGCACCAGATCCGCGGGCGCGTGGGGCGTTCGAGCCGCCGCGCCTATGCGTACCTGACCTTCACCCGCAACAAGGTCCTCTCCGAAGTGGCGCAGAAGCGCCTTTCCGCCATCCGGCAGTTCACGGAGTTCGGCTCCGGGTTCAAAATCGCGATGCGCGACATGGAGATCCGCGGCGCGGGCAACATCCTCGGCGGGGAACAGCACGGCCATATGGAAGCCGTGGGCTACGACATGTACCTGCACCTTTTGTCGGAGGCGGTTCAGCGCGAAAAGGGCGAGCAGGTGCAGGAGTACGGCGAGGAGTGCCTTGTGGACCTGCAGGTGCAGGCACATATCCCGGAGGAATATATCGCAGACACCGGGCAGCGGCTGGATATCTACCGCCGCATTGCGGACATCCGCACCCAGGCGGACGCCATGGACGTGACCGACGAGCTGATCGACCGGTTCGGCGAGCCGCCCCAGAGTGTGAACGGCCTTCTGCAGATCGCCCTGCTGCGCAACCAGGCTTCGCACCTCGGCATCCGGGAGATACGCCAGCAGGACGGCAAACTCCTGCTGTTCCGCGACGGCTTCGACATGAAAAGCGTCGGCAGCCTCGTCGCCGCCATGCGCGGCCGCGTGATGCTGAACGCAGGGACCAAGCCCTACATCAGCGTAAAGATCCCCTCCGGCACGGAGCCGCTGGGAACGCTGCGGGATACGCTGAGCCTTCTTGGCGGGGACGAAATATAAAATTGTGCTTTTCAACAAAAAACATGGACATACTAGAGAAAATCGTGTATAATTTCTAAATAGCAGCAGAAAACCGCCGATCCCATGGCAATGCACGGCGGCTGCTCGAAATCGGAGAGTGAAACGAATGAATCAGTTGAAACGGGCCGCCGCGGCGGCACTGGCCACGGCAGTGGCGCTTTCCGCAGCGGGCTGCTCCGGCGCCGACAAGAGCTGGGCGGTCAAGGACGGCACCAACACGGTGGCCGTCGGGAGCTACATCTATAATCTTTACAGTGCGTATTCCACGGCTTCTTCCAAGGTGACGAATTCCAGCCAGAAAGTGCTCGATCAGAAGATAGACAACCAAGACGCGGCGACATGGATCCGCGCGAAAGCCCTGACGGACACGAAGGCGCTTCTTCTGACCGACCGGAAAATGAAGGAGATGAACCTCACGCTGTCGGCCGACGAAGAGTCCCAGGCCAAGTCGGCGGCTTCGACCGCGTGGAACTCGTATTCCACCACGCTGCAGAAGTACGGGATCGCGCAGTCTTCCTTTCAGTCGACGGTGGACGCGACGTTCAAGGAAAACAAGATTTTCAGCGCCCTGTACGGCAAGGGCGGCTCGAAGGCTGTCTCCGACAGCGAGCTGAAGGAGTTTTACACGAAAAACTACACCAGCTTTTCGTATCTCTACTGCCCGCTGTATACGACGGATTCCAACGGGAACTACAAGGCTTCGCTCTCCGATGCGGATAAGAAGAAAGCGGAGCAGCAGTTCAACGACTACGCTTCGCAGATAAAGGCCGGAAAGATGACCATGCAGCAGGCCGCCGACGCATACAAAAAAGTGATCGGCAGCAGCACCGAACAGCTCAACAGCGAGACGGTGAACCTGACTACGGACACCACGTACCCCACCGACCTGAAAACCGCCCTTTCCGCGATGAAGCCCGGCGAGATCAAAACCATCGAGCTGACTACGCAGGCCGCCTATCTGCTTGTTGCGAAAAGCAACATCGAGACGGACGCCGACACGAAGCTGAAAACCGACAGCGGCCGCAGCAGCATCCTTCAGGATTATAAATGGGGAGAATTCAACACCGCTTTCGAGAAGGAAGCGGACGCGATGACCGGCGTCACCGTGAACGAGGCGGCTATCAATTCCTACAATCCCTCTATGTTTGAATCCTGACCGGCAAAGCCTGTTGCGCCCCGCCGTGAAATTCCAACAAAACGATAAGATGAGCATACCCGGTGCGAAGGGTATGCTCATCTTCGGTTTGTACCCAAGTCGTGAAAGCCGTAGGCCCGAAAGGTATCATATACCCGGGAGGGTCAAAGGCATCTCCCGCGGGTGAAGCCCGGCCGCTAATGTATGATCTCGCTGCGGTGCTCTTCGCGGAACGCGCGGTAATCCTCGAGCATCCTGCGCAGCAGCGCCGGCGTGTCGAGATGGTACGGGCAGTGCGCCTTGCAGTGCCCGCAGTGCAGGCAGCCCTCGATCTTTTCCATCTGCGCCGCAAAATCGTCCTGGATGAAGTGGCCGTAGGGGGACCGGCGGAGCATGAGGGACATGCGCGCCGCGGTGGGAATCTCGATCCCGGCGGGGCACGGCAGGCAGTAGCCGCAGCCGCGGCAGAAATCACCGCTCAGCTCTTTCCTGTCGCGGTCGATCACGGCGCGCAGGGAGTCGTCGAGCGCGGGCGGTTTTGCCTCCATGGCAAGGAACTCGTCGAGCTCCGCCTGACGCTGGATACCCCAGATGGGCAGGATGTTGTCGTATTGCCGCAGGAAGGCGAACGTGCTGGCCGCGTTTGTGATGAGTCCCCCGGAAAGCCCTTTCATGCCGATGAGCCCGACGTCGTGCTCGCGGCAGACGGCGCAGAGTTCAAGGTCTTTTTCACTCGACAGGCTGGAAAGCGGGAACTGCACCGTGTCGTACAGGCCGGACTTCGCGGCCGCGAGGGCGTTGTCAAGGCGGTGGTTCGTGACGCCGATGAAGCGCGTCTTTCCCTGGCGCTGCGCCTCCAGCAGCCCCTGGTAAGAGCTTTCGGGGTCGTCCGGGTCCGGCAGGACGGCGGGATTGTGGAGCTGGAGAATGTCGACGTGATCGGTTTTGA
Organism: Bacillota bacterium; assembly: GCA_023412845.1. GTDB lineage: Bacteria > Bacillota > Clostridia > Oscillospirales > Acutalibacteraceae > Thermocaproicibacter. The sequence goes on along the minus strand of JAEZRH010000168.1, from coordinate 11,113 downwards.
GCTTCTGCAGGCTGATGTCGATGTCCCGCAGAAGGTCCTTCCGGTTCGTGGCCGGAGATTTCGTGGCGATGAAAATATGGCTGCGGACGTCGGAAAGAGCCGCGCCGAGCTTTTCTTCGCTGTCGGTGTAAACCCTGGCCGTATCAAAAAAGTTGAAGCCGCCTTCATAGGCGTTCCGCAGCAGCCGGACCGCATCGGCGAGGGGGACGCGCTGCACGGGCAGAGCGCCGAACCCGCTGCGGCCCGCGGGAATATCCGTACGGCCGAGTCTCATGGTTTCCGTTGCAAAGACCTTCTTTCAGGCGCGCAGGCGCGCCGTTTTCTTTGATTGTAACATTTCTTCAAAGGCGAGGCAAACATTTGCGGGGGGCGGCTTTTGCCTTTACTCACGGGAACGCCGCCCTGCGGCGCTCCCATAGCTCCCTGGTGATGCGGGAGAAGTGTTCCGTGCGGGTTTCATCCAGCAGCGGGCAATATTTATCCGGTTCTGTGTGATGATATTGGAAGCCGCATCGTATCAGTTCGCAGTTCCTGATCGGCAGAAAGGCCGATCATTTTGTTATGTGCGTGCACATTCCCGGCCCCTCGGCATCCGAAGGCCTTGCGTGGAAACCAAGCTTTTCGTAGAATTTCTCTTTCCCCTTTGCCGCTACCAGAACGAAAAGGATGTTATCGCCTTTTTCGGCCGCGTCCATCACTTTGCCCATGAGCCGCGAAACGATTTCTTTTCCGATTCCCTTTCCCTGATATTCCGGGGCGACGATGATGTCGCCGATGTACGCGGTGTATCCGAAATCGAACAGCACGCGCCCCATTCCCACAAAGTCTCCGTTATGTTTTACGCTCACCAGAAAGGTGGTGTGCTCCAGCCCCCTTTTCGCCTGGCCGGGCGTAAGCTCCGACCAGCCGACTTTTTTCCGCAGCCCGACATATGCCTCCGGCGTCAGGGCGTGGGTAAATACGATTTCCTGCATGACGATGTCCTCCCGGATGATTTTTTTACAGCGATTCCGCGTTATGCGTTTTCGGTCAGGTCCATTTCGAACTCAATCTCGTGTTTCAGGGGGATGCCGTTTTCTCCGGTCAGGGGAATCTCCGGCTTCATCTTTCTCGAAACATCCAGGGCGTTGTGGTACAGCCTTGCCATGTCGAATCCCCGTTTCTGGTAAAAGCGGATGGCGGCGATATTGTCGTTTGTCGTCACGACGATCACTTTTTTACACCGGTTCCGCTTAGCGATTTCAATTGCTCTTTCGACCAGGGCCGTCCCGATCCCCTTTTCTTCAACGGTGCTGTCAAGGGACAGAATCTCGCAGATGCCGCCGCGGACGGCATAGGTCAGAAGCGCAGCAATCTCACCGCCGTCCCATACCGCGATTCCGTCCGCCTTGGCCAGATCGATTCTGGTCCCGCGGACGATCATGTCGGTCGAAAACCAGTGCCCGGCAATAAAACGATTGACCTGCCGCCTGTCCCGTTCGTCAACAGGCAAATATTCCATAAGTGTCGCCTCAACAATATGAAAATGTCATTCTCCGTTTGGGTCGGACGTCCAGCCGTCAAGAACGGCTTGTTTCCGGAACGTCTGATTTTCACCGTCTGTGATATTTCGTACTGAACGCATGTAGAGGAACCTGATCTATGTTTACATAGATCCTTTCGCTCCCGGCCGCCAGGTCCAGCGACTGCGTGATCAGTCCGGCCCGGTCGCGCCAGATGAATCTTTCATCCAATTTTCCAATATTGAGAGGGCCCATTTTCGCTTTGCCGCCCGACATGTTTGGCTGCATGGCAGATCATAGAGGATCTTTTCTTTAACGGGAATGCCGTTTGAATCATTATATCAAAGAAGTCAAGAAAAGCAAAGGACCCCCGGCCGTGCGGACGCCGTCTTCCCCGGCCCGGGCGTCTCTTCCGGAACAGGCGTTTTGCAAACAAGTCTGGACAATAAAACAAGAAAATAGTATATTAAAAACAACCGGATCCGGGATATCGTTTCCGGAAGGATCGCTACTTTTATGATGGGATATGGATTATGCTTTATTATAACAACTCATGCACGGATCCCGCCTTTAATCTCGCGCTGGAAGAATGCCTGCTCGATATCTGCCCGCCCGGGGAATGCATTTTCTCTCTCTGGCAAAGCAAATCGGCCGTTTTGATCGGGCGTTATCAGAATACGATGAATCAGATCCATCCGGAATTCATCCGGCAGAACAAGATAGCCGTTGTGCGCAGGATCACCGGCGGCGGGGCCGTCTATCAGGATTTGGGCAATATCAACTACTCGTTTATCCGGAAGGGACCGAATTTGAACCGGGACTTTCAATTTATGACACGGCCGATCATCAACGCCCTGTCCGGCTTGGGAATCCGTTCGGAATTCAGCAGCCGGAACGATATCACGGTCAACGGATACAAGATCTCCGGCAACGCCATGCATATTTCCGGAGATACCATACTGCATCACGGCACACTTTTATTCGATACCGATTTTTCCATGATGAAAAATTCGCTTAAAGTCGGAAAAGAAAAGCTTGCGGCAAAAGGAGTTTCATCGGTTACCGGGCGCGTAGCCAACTTAACCGGCTTTTTGCCCGAATCCATCACGCTCCGTGAGTTCTGCGAAAGGCTGTTCCAGAGCGTCTTATCGGAAGAAACGGACAACCGGCCTTTTGCCATGACCCGGTCGGACCGGGAGAGGGTAAAGGCCCTGGCCGCTTCGAAATACAATACCTGGGACTGGAATTATGGGGAATCGCCTGACTATAACCTGTTCTTTTCCAGGAGACTGGCCTGCGGTATCGTAGAGATTTATATAAAAATTGACAAAAAGAAGTGGATTGAAAAGATCCGCATTCTGGGGGATTTCTTTTGTCCGGAAGACATAACGGACGTTGAAAGACAGTTGACCGACGTTCCTTTCGATCCGATTTCCGTAGGCGAAAAGCTTCGGTCGATCGATCTTTCGAAATACCTTGCCGGCATCCGCGCAGACGAGATAACGGAACTGTTGTTCCAAAAGAATTCAGGAGATAATTCATGATACAAAGAAAACCGGAATGGCTGAAAATTCAGATAACCGACCCTAAGAAAAGAGCAAAGGTGACGGAGCTGCTAAAGCACATGAACCTTCATACCGTGTGCGAGGAAGCCAAGTGCCCGAATCTGATGGAATGCTTCGCCAGGGGCACGGCGACCTTCATGATACTCGGGAGCGTATGCACGCGCAACTGCGCTTTTTGCGCGGTGACGAAGGGAAAGCCGCAGCCCGTTGATCCCGATGAACCGGTGGCGGTGGCGGAAGCGGTGAAAAAATTAGGCCTTCGCCATACGGTGATCACGACGGTCACAAGAGATGATCTCAGCGACGGAGGCGCCGGGCAATTTGCTGCGGTCATTCAGAATATCCGCACCCTGTCGCCGCAAACCACCGTGGAGGTTTTAATTTCGGACCTTCATGGCGATTGGGATGCATTGAAAACAATAGCGGATGCCAGGCCGGATATTCTGGGGCATAATGTCGAAACTATCCCGCGCCTTTATGCGGAAGTTCGTCCGAAAGCGGTATATTCCAGATCGCTTGAGCTATTGGAGCGCGCCAAAAAGCTCGACCCGGGAATCCTGACAAAATCGAGCGTAATGGTGGGACTCGGTGAAAACCATGAGGAGGTTCTGGACGTATTTCAGGATCTGCGCAAAGCAGGCTGCGACATTCTGACGGTCGGGCAATATCTGGCGCCGTCCAATCGGCATCATCCGATCGTCGATTTCATCAAACCGGACGAATTCGATCAATATGAAAAAGAAGCTTATGATATGGGTTTCCTGTTTGTGGCGTCGGGTCCTCTGATAAGAAGCTCCTACCATGCCGAGGAAGCCCTGCGTAAGTAGGGTTTGGGTTCCCGGCCTGCGGCGCGGCCGCCGCGTCTCCCGGTTTGCGCCGGGGTCTTTCCTTATGGCACACCAATAGAAAAAACCGTCCATTTCTGGACGGCCCGCAGAACAATGTGAAAACCATTTTTTCACAGGAGAAGCATAGCGGAAAAGAATGGCAAAAAAATCTTATCTATGGCGATAGAAATGCGGTCCCTGACGCAAACAGGAACCGCAAATGTAAGAAACTTTCGCTGGAGGACTATATTGCAAGCCGCATTACTACTTGCTTCTCATGGCACGACAATATAATACTACCAAAGCGCATTTTTCTCAAACGAAATTAATGGAAAAGAAAATGGTTTGAAAAGACAGCAAAGGAATAATTTATTACCGAAAAAATGAAGAACATGGATATTGCGGGGATCAAGGCGAGAAAGTAAGCGGCAACACCGGGCCATGGGAACGAGAATACAAATTGACGGCATTTGCCAAGGAGGCAAATGCCGCCGCGAAAGCTATTCGTCGTTATCCGACTCGCAGGGGAAATAAGGGCAATGGCAAGGGCCGGGACCAGGTTCAGGTTTTGGGCAAGGTTCGGGTTTCGGACAGGGCTCGGAGCTGCAATGATCAAGGCAGCAGAAAAAGCAGCTTAGAAATTTGAAAAGCTTGCACAGGTCTTTGTTACTCGATTCCTTTAGGTTATCAAGTATCAGTGTTTTAAGAACGTTCTCCCTGTCCATTGCAAAAACGCCTGCCCAATATTTCATATAGACGCTGTTGCTGGTTTCGTCGAACGCATTATTCACTCAATCAGTTCCTTTCAGGAGGATCATTATATACTATGCTGTAAGACCCAAAATGGACAAAATGCTGAGGGGGAAGATCGGCGTAAATATCCGCGGACGGCCGAACGTAAAGCCATGGCTTTCCCGGCCGCTGCGAGGGCTATTTTTTAATAACGATTTCTCGCCGGGCAGCATACAATGTTCGTAGTCCCTTCTGACATTGTTTTATTGCTCCTCCTATTTATTTTCTAAGACCGTTGGGCTTTCCGCGGCGGTCTAATATAATCCAGCAATTTAGGCATCCAAATATAGAAAACCCGTATGAATACTGGAAAATCGGTACTCATACGGGTTTATGCTTTGGAAAGTTCGGTGATAAAAGATGCAGGCAGAGCACCGGCAAAAGGAATGTGCCCCTCAACTGTTTTCGGATTGCGGCTTTCATGTCACGGGTGGCAGCATACTTTCAACCGCTGTCCGCTTGTCGAACAGGACACAGCCGCCGGTGTGTCCTTCCGTTTGGATGCCGCTTTGTCGGATTCTGAGGAACAATGCGGAGTTGAGCGCCTGCCTGATGCTTCCGACTTTGAGATTTGTATCGGTATACGGTGAAAAAGGGCATGGTTCCGCCCCGCCGAAAGGATTGATATGAAAGAATCCCCTCCCTGCGGCCAGACATCCTCCCATTTGTTTTTCGTCGCCGGGGAAGGAAATAAACATGATATCCGTAAAGCGCAGACGAAGCGTCTCCTGGCGTTCGGCAAGGACCCTGTGTTCTTCCTCCCCGGGTTCCAGCCCTCTGTTGCCATCGACAGGCACATATTCCACAAATACAACCAGTTTGCATCCGTTTTCCCCAAGTCCCGCGATAAACCCCTCGCTTGTCACGGCAGCCAGGTTCTCTTTGGTTACCGTGATGGAGACACCGTAAAAGATGCCGCGGCGTTTCATCTCATCCATCGCCCGTGCAATCAGCCGGAAGATTCCTTCCCCGCGCCTGCCGTCTGTCTGCAGGCGGCCGCCTTCGATACTTATAATCGGAAACAGATTCCGATTGCGGTCAAATCGCCCGAGTGCTTCCTCTGTGAACAGCGTTCCGTTCGTGAAAACGGGAAAAATCAGTCCGTGCGTCTTCGCCGCCTTGTCGAGAACCTCGGGCCGTTCCAGAGGCTCTCCGCCCGCCAGCAGAATGAAAGATACGCCAAGCGTTTTGGCCTCCGCAAAGAGCTCCCCCCACCGCGCCGCACTCAGCTCCCCGGCTGCCGCCGCATCTGCACAGACGTGATTCGCCCGGGCGTAGCACCCCGCGCAATGTAAATTGCATCGGGTCGCAATGCTTGCGATCAAAAAAGGGGGGAGCGGGTCGCCCTCCCGTTCCGACTGAAGGCGTTTTTCGGCGGCTTTTCTTTGTGACGTCATGGCCCGAATCAGAAAGCCGCTTTCCCTTGCATTGGTAAGGGAACAGCGCAGGGCCTGCCGAAAAATCCTATCGATAGAGATGTTGAGATATTCCGTCAGATTCACGGTTCCTTCACCTCCGGCAAAAAGAGTTCCAGTTCCCAGTCGATCAGCCAATTGGATGCGTTTTCATCCGACAGGTTCATGCCTACGTAGCGCAGGAATGCATCAGAGCGGTAAAATGCCAGCTGTAAAAAGGAAATCATTTCGTAGGCGATGACGCGGCATTCCATGTCGCTCCGGCAATTCCCGAAATGCTCCCTGATTTCGGGAAACACATACAGGGGCAGGCTGATCTCATCCTCAAGCAGAAGGTGAGGCACGTAGATTTTGGTATATCGCTGGTATTTCAAAACGACTTGGCAGATTTGTTTGAGGATTTGCCGCAGCCGTTCTTTGGGTGGATCGGATGGATTGGGTGGCATTTGAAAGATTTTTGCCACGTCGTCAAGAATTTTTTCGACGGCCTGGGATTCCAGGTTTTTCTTGGAACCAAAGTAGTAATTGATCATGGCGGTGTTTACGCCGGCGCAGGCAGCTAATTGACGTGACGTGATTGTTTCCGGCCGATCGGACTTTTTCAGAAGTTCCACGGTCGCATTCAGCAGAGCCTCTTTTTTGTTTTCTTCCACAGATTTTCATCCTTTATTAAACATGTATTAAACACGTTTAATTATACGCATTCCAACTTTTTTGTCAATGGGATCGGGAAAATATCCTGTTCGCTTAAGGCGCTTGAGTTCAAAAGCATCCGGACTTGGTTTGGTAAGCGGTGTTATATACGGCGTATCTTAAATTTGGCATAAAAAAAGACAAACCTACTTTTAGCTATCGTTAAAAAGTAGGTTTGTCTAGTTTGGTCCGCCCGGAGGGATTCGAACCCCCGGCCTTCAGAATCGGAATCTGCTGCTATATCCAGACTTAGCTACGGGCGGATGACGCATTGCCTATTATACCACACATGCGCCAAAAGTCAAATAAAACCGGCGCTTTCGGCTACAGCCGGATTCAGCGGTGCGAACCGAAGAAGAACAGCGCGAGCGTCCCGGGGCCGGAGTGCGTGCCGACGACGGGGCCGATGGTATTGATGACGACATTTTTCACGCCCAGGCGGCGCTTGATTTCGGAAGCGACGTACCCGGCGGCGGCGAGGGTGGCGCCGTGGCTGATGAAAACGGTCTGGTCCTGCGGGTCCGTGGCGGTCTCCGCCATGTGGTCGACAAGCGCGTCGAGCGATGCGCGGCGGCCGCGCGTTTTGCCCATGTTGATGAGATGGCCCTCATTGTCGACGTGCAGGACGGGCTTGATGCTGAGCATGGTGCCGATGAGCGCCGTCGTTGCCGAAACGCGTCCGCCTCGTTTCAGATGGTTCAGGTCGTCGACCGTGAACCAGTGGCACATGTGCAGCCTGTTTTCCTCCACCCAATCGCGCAGTTGCTCGATCGTAAGGCCCGCCCGCTTTTTCTGCACGGCGTAATAAATGAGCATGCCCTGACCCAAAGACGCCGACAGCGAATCCACCGCGACGACCTTTCGTTCCGGGTATTTTTCCGCCAGCTCGGCGCATGCCATCTGCGCCGCATGGCAAGTGTTGGACAGCCCGGAGGAAAACGCGATGTTCAGGATATCTTTTCCCGACTGAAGGATCGGCTCCATCTCACGGACGAACGCGTCGACGTTGACCGCCGCAGTGGAAGCCGGTTCGCCCAGACGCAGACGCCGAAAAAACTCGATCACGGGCATCTCCCTGCCGTCCAGATAATTGAGGTATTCTTTCCCTCCGATGGAAAAAGACAGCGGCAGAACGGAAAGCTCCAGCTCGTCGGCCATTTCGGCTGAAAGATCACAGGAAGAATCGGTTACGATCACATAATCGCCCATGGCAGTCTCCTTATCGTACATCCTGAAATTTCATAGAATCAGATAATCTGTTTTATTATACCATGAATTGGCACCCATGCAAACAAGAATTGTGATTTTCATCAAAGCTTTCGCTTTCTCCCAGGCCGCCCGTCAGGAGACCTTCTGCAACAGGGCGCTCTGAGGACTGAGCGCCAGCAGCACGCAGGTCAGCGCGAACATCGCAATGAGCACCCAGAACCACGCCGACTGCAGCAGAAAAGTGCGGTAGCGGTGCCTCGCGGGCGGAGCCTGCGTCTGCTGCATGTTGGAGATCGCGAAATCCGCGCGGCGGTAATACATCAGAGCGGCTGATCCAAGCAGACATACGACGAGAATGCCCAGGTATCCCTGCTGCAGCACGGAATTCGTATTGACCCCCGCGGTCATCAGCACCATGGAGAGCGTATTGTTCAGAAAATGAACAAAGATTCCGGGCAGCACGGAACCCGAGCGGACGGCGATCAGCCCGAGCACCAGCCCCATACAGAAGGCGGCGACGCCCTGCACGAGATTCATATGGAAGACGCCGAACAGAAGCGCCGACACCACGACGGCGAACCGGTCGCCCCACGGGCGCAGGCTCTGCAGGATCATCCCGCGGAACAGCGTTTCCTCCAGAATCGGCGCGAGGATGCAGACGTAGACGATGAGGACGGCGTCCGTCGTACGGTCGCCCTTGAGCTCGAAATTCGGTGTGCCGTTGCTGATGCCGAACCTGCTGAAAAGATAGGTGACGGCGGCGGAGAGGATTTCCCCGACGCAGACGGCGCCGAACATGAGAACGACGCTTTCCGCGAGGAATGACAGCGGCGTCCGCGGCTTGCGCCACCAGTCGAATACCCGCTGCCGCAGCATGCTCCGGGCGATGACAAGGCATAGGACCATGCCCCAGAACGTGGCAATGTAGGTATAAAGGATCATCGTGCCGCCCGTGAGCGACAGCGCCTTCGTGATCTCCGTGGGATTCCCGGCAGAGCCCCGCAGAGAAAGGACGGTCCGCGCGATGATGATGACGAACATCACGGCACCGGCCAGAAGCTGCGTGAGCAGGAGCAGGCCGCTGCTCCGATTGCCGAGACTGCGTAACGTTGCCGACGCGACCTTCTCCGCAACCGCGGGGGACATCTGCGTAAATACGGACGTCGCACCGTCGGGAGGATATCCGTAGCCCGCGCTTCCGCCGGTTGGGGAAGAAGACTGCGGCGTGTTATCGCCGTTCGCTCCCTGCGGTTCCGGTGGCGGGGTCTCTTCCGGTTTATTTGAATTCGGATCGTTTTCCATATTTGAAGACAGCTCCTTAGCTTTCCGCCGGTGCGGGGAAAATACCGTTTACGTCATTGTACAATATTTTCCCACAAAAGAAAAGAAAAATCCGGAAAGCGAAGAAAAAGCCTTATACCTGTTTGCGGCGGTACACGGCACAGGAAATCAGATATGAAATTACGACAAGCGCAACGGCGAACACCGGCAGGAGCTTCCAAAAAAGCGCCTGCTGCGCGCCGCTAAAGGAAAGGCTGACCCGGTTTGATAGAAGCCCGAACGCCGTTGGGAGCAGAAAAATGGCGGCTATGGCAAGCCGGGCTTTCTGAAGCCCGAAGCGGAAGAACAGCGGGAACAGGATAGAGCAGAGTAAGAGAGGGCAGGCGAAGGAGGCGGCCACTATGATCAGCAGACCCTGCGGGTCGGTCAGGCCGTCCAGCAGGAACAGGCCGGCCAGAAGAGCGACGCCGCCCCCCGCCAGCGACAGCAGCGCAGTGGAAAGATATCTTGCCGCGACAATGCGGTCCCGGCTGACCGGAAGGCTGAGAACGTACGCGTCCCACTTCGCCTGCTCATCGTAGGCGGTAGCGTTGATGGTGAGCACAATTGTCAGCATGACCGGCACGGCTACGGCAATGCCCGCGGCAGATTCTCGCAGATTTTCCCGCTGGTCGCCCGCCCCAGACAAGGCAAAGAAAAACACCACGAAGACCCCGAATATAAGCAGCACGCTTTTACTTTGGCGGCGTAGGTAGAGAAACTCTTTTGTGATAAGCCCTTTCATGCTTTTTCCCCCTTGATGGTAAGCACCATGATTTCGTCGAGCGTCGCCGGGTCGACAACAAGGCCGGGGTATTTGCGCGCGGCGGCCTGCCGGTCGGCGACGAGCGCCTCGCATTCCGCCGTGCCCCGCCGCACGCGCAGAAAACCCGATCTGTCGAGGTTGCCGAACTGCGACGCTCCGCATTTCAAAATTCCCGCCCGGTCCAGCAGTTCATCTTTCCGGCTGCTGAAAATGACCTGCCCGCCGTGCAGGAAAGTGACGTAGTCCGCGATGCGCTGGAGGTCCGAGGTGATGTGCGAGGAGAACAGCACTCCGTGTTCTTCGTCCTGGATAAAGTCCAGCAGGAGGTCGAGTACCTCGCTGCGCACGACCGGGTCCAGGCCGCTCGTGGCTTCGTCGAGGATCAGCAGACGCGGGTGGTGCGCGAGCGCACTCGCGATGGAGAGCTTCATTTTCATGCCGCGGGAATAGTCTCTGATCGCTTTTTTGCCCGGCAGCCCGAACCGGTCGAGATACCGGCGGTACAGGGCGGCATCCCAATGGCGGAAGACTCCCGCAAGGATTTTGCCGATATCCTCCGCGGAAAATCCGCTGTGAAAATAACTTTCATCGAACACGACGCCGATGTCTTCCTTCACGGCGGTGCCACCGTTATCCTGCCCGAAGATGCGGACGGAGCCCGCGTCGCGCCGGATCTCGTTCAGGATGAGCCTGAGGGTCGTCGTCTTGCCCGCGCCGTTTTCGCCGATGAGCGCCATGATGCTGCCGGCGGGGAGCGTGAAGCTCACGTCCCGCAGCGAAAAAGAGGGGTAGCGCTTGCATACCCCGTTCAGTTCCAATAGATTCTGCATAAAAAACTACTCCTTTTTGTCTGCCGCAAATCAGAGCGACAAAGTGTCGAAAAAACCTGTCAGGCGTCGAGAAATCGCGCAAGCTATTCCCCAGCTCTCCCGCCGGAGACGGAGAATTTCTTCTGCCGGGCTACCCGGCGGGGCTTGGGGGGGGGGGGCACCCCCCCCCCCCCCAAAGACCGCGGGGGCAGGGG
>JAEZRH010000155.1 GCA_023412845.1 Bacillota bacterium | reverse complement strand
GATCCGGCGGTCCGGAAAAACCGGGCCTGGAAAACGATAAAGAACGTCTGGCGCCGGGAAACCGGGCGGCGGTTTTGCGGCCGCGCGCCTTCCCCGGCAGCCCGATAGAAACGGAGAGAATCAGAATGGAAAACAAAATCATGGAAACCCTTGGAAAGATCGGTCTTGTCCCGCTCGCCGTCCTTGACGATGCAGAATCCGCCGTTCCCCTTGCGAAAGCTCTCCACGCGGGCGGCGTGGACACCATGGAGATCACCTTCCGCACCGCCTGCGCGGTCGACGCGATCGCCGCGGCCAAAAGGGAATTACCCGGATTCATTCCCGGCGCCGGTACGGTCCTTACGGTCGGGCAGGCGCAGGACGCCGTAAAGGCCGGCGCGGATTACATCGTCACGCCCGGCTACGACGAAGAGATCGTTGACTGGTGCCTCCAGAACGGCGTCCCCGTCATACCCGGATGCGTGACCCCGACGGAAGTTCAGGCGGCCGTGAAGAAAGGACTTACCGTTCTGAAATTCTTCCCGGCGGAGCGGTACGGCGGCGTAAAAACCTGCGCAAGCCTTGCGGAGCCGTTCCGCACCGTGAAGTTCATGCCGACCGGTGGCGTCGGCCTCGACAACCTCGCCGACTACGCCGGCAAGAGCTTCATTCACGCCGTCGGCGGAAGCTGGCTGTGTAAAAAGGACGACGTGAAGGCAGGCAACTGGGACAGGATCACGGAGACCGTGAAAGCCTCCGTACGGACGCTGCTGGGGTATGAGGTCGTGCACGTCGGCGTCAATACCGGCAGCGCGGAAGAAGCCGCGGGCATTTCGGACCGGCTTGCCGGCCTGTTCGGGCTTCCGAAGTCCGTCGGAGAGCTTTCCACCTTTGTCGGCACGGGATTTGAGATCAACCACTTCGCGGGCTACGGCGCGAAGGGACACGTTGCCATCGACACCAACAGCGTCGAGCGCGCGGAATACTACCTTTCCAAAGCGGGCATCAAATTCAACGAAAAGAGCCGCATCACGGCTGGCGGCAGAACGGCAGTGGTCTATCTGGAAGAGGAATTCGGCGGCTTTGCCATCCATCTCAGGCAGAAAAAATAACGGAAACGGGGAAAAATTTTTACAATGGCTGAAGTGATTTTATTCGGTGAGCCGATGGCTCTTTTCATCGGGCAGGAATACGGCGAACTGAAAGACGTGACCACCTTCAAAAAGGCCCTCGCCGGGGCGGAACTGAACGTCTGCATCGGCCTGACCAGGCTGGAGCACAGCACAACATACGTCACGAAGCTCGGGGGAAAGGATCCGTTCGGGGCCTATATCTACGAGGGGCTGAAAGGGGAAGGCATCGACACTTCCAACGTCAGCTTCGACAACGGTCATTCCACCGGATTCATGCTCAAATCCAAGGTCAAGAACGGCAACCCGGACACCGCCTATTTCCGCAAAAACAGCGCGGCTTCCTGCATCGGCCCGGAAGATATCGACCGGATCTCGTTTGACGGAGTCCGCCACGTGCATGTGACGGGCATCCCCGCCGCGCTGAGCGACAGCTGCCTCACGGCAACCCTCAGACTGATCGAGCGCGCACACGAGCACGGCACCTACGTTTCCTTCGACCCGAACCTTCGCCCCAGCCTGTGGAAGAGCGAAGAGATCATGGCGAAAACGCTGAACGGCATTGCCTGCCGGTGCGACATGGTCATGCCGGGCTTGTTGGAGGGCGAGACTCTGACCGGCCTGCACGGCGCGGAAGAGGTCGCGGACTACTATCTTTCCAAAGGGGTGAGGGACGTCGTCATCAAGACCGGGCGCAAAGGCGCCTACGCGCAGAACGCGGACGTAAAAGTCCAGGTGCCGAGCTTCCCGGTCGAGGATTTCGCCAAGGTGGTCGACACGGTCGGCGCCGGGGACGGCTTTGCGGTCGGCGTGATCAGCGGGCGTCTTGAAGGGCTTTCGCTCAAAGACGCCGTAATGCGCGGGAACATCATCGGCGGCCTGCAGCTCACGGTGGAGGGCGACAACGAAGGCCTGCCCACCCATAAGCAGCTGAAAGAGGCCATGACGCACCTGCCGCCCGAAGCGTAACCTTTCAGACCGTCACTCCCGGATGCCCGCCCCGATACGGCGGGCATCTTTTTATGCGCACCAGCTGTGGGACGATAGTGTTTCCATACTGGAATACCCATTGAAAAGCGGTGAAAAAAAGCCCGCAGAATTTATCTGCGGGCTGAATTGCATATTGGAGAATGACTGCAGAGTTCGACCGACCAGGAGCCGCCGGCGGACGGTTCTCAGTACGCCTTGCCCCAGTAGACCAGCTTGTCGGCCGGCTTGCCGCAGCAGGCGCAGACGCCGGTCTGGCCCTGCATTCCAAACGGAATGCAGCGGGAAGAAAGCCCCGCGACGTCTTTGATCTTCTTTTCGCATTCGGCGTCGCCGCACCACATGGCCTTGACAAAGCCGGGCTTCGCGTCGGCGATCTCTTTCATCTCGTCCAGCGTTTTCGCTTCGAACGTCATGTTCTCACGGCGTTCCAGCGCACGGTCGTACATGGTCTTGCGCACGGTTTCGAGCTGCTCCTCAACGGCCGCCTCGAGGGCGTCGAGCGGAACGAACAGCTTCTGCCGGTCGGTGCGGCGGACCAGCACGCACTGGTCCTTTTCAATGTCGCGCGGACCGATCTCCAGGCGGAGCGGCACGCCCTTCATCTCGTACTGGGCGAATTTCCAGCCGGGCGTCTGGTCGCTGCCGTCGAGCTTGACGCGGAAGCGCTTCTTGAGCCTTGCCGCAAGCTCCTCCGCTTTTTCCGTCACGCCGGGCTTGTGCTGCGCGACCGGCACGATGACAACCTGCACCGGCGCGACCGCGGGCGGCAGGATGAGCCCGTCATCGTCGCCGTGCGTCATAATGATGCCGCCTATAACGCGGGTGCTCAGGCCCCACGAAGTCTGGAACGGGTGGCAGAGGGAGTTGTCCCTGCCCTGGAAGGTCACGTTGAACGCTTTGGCAAATCCGTCGCCGAAATAATGGCTGGTGCCCGACTGCAGCGCCTTACCGTCGTGCATCATCGCCTCGATGGTGTAGGTCGCTTCGGCGCCCGCAAATTTCTCGCTCTCCGTCTTCTGCCCGCGGATGACCGGAATGGCCAGCTGCTGCTCGCAGAAATCGGCGTAAACGTTCAGCATGCGCAGGGTTTCCGCTTTCGCTTCCTCGGCGGTTTCGTGCATGGTGTGGCCTTCCTGCCAGTGGAATTCGACGGAGCGCAGGAACGGGCGGGTCGTCTTCTCCCACCGGACGACCGAGCACCACTGGTTGTAAAGCTTCGGCAGATCGCGCCAGGAATGGATGACCCTCGCGTAGTGGTCGCAGAACAGCGTCTCGGAAGTCGGGCGCACGCACAGGCGCTCCTGCAGCTTCTCTCCGCCGCCCATGGTGACCCACGCCACCTCCGGCGCGAAGCCCTTCACATGGTCCTTTTCCTTGTCGAGCAGGCTCTCCGGGATAAAAAGCGGCATGGATACGTTCTCATGCCCAAGCTCCTTGAACCTCGCGTCGAGAAAGCCGCGGATGTTCTCCCACAGCGCCCAGCCGTAAGGCTCGATGACCATGCAGCCGCGCACGCTGGTGTAATCCATCAGCTCCGCCTTTTTAACAATATCCGTGTACCACTGGGCGAAATCCTCCTCCATGGGAGTGATCGCCTCGACCATTTTCTGCTGTTCCGCCATTGTTCAAATCCCCCTGCCGCGCCGTTATCTTCCGTCTTTTTCTTTTCCGGCGGTGCGGTTCAAAATATAGGTCACAAGATAGATCAGTAACATTACGATAAAAATGCCCAGCATGCCCTTGCCCATCAGCCCGAGCGACGACAGGATATCCGCGCTCTTCACCGGGCCGACCGGTCCCGGGTACGCCGCCAGAAGATTCCAGTTCAACATTTCGAGCCCTCCCTTACAGTCCCATGCCGTGGGCGAGCGAAAGAATGATGCCGCCCGCCACGACGGAGCCAATCTGTCCCGCTACGTTCGCGCCGATGGCGTGCATCAGCAGATGGTTCTGGTTGTCTTCCGCAAGGCCCATCTTCTGGATCACGCGGGCCGACATCGGAAACGCCGAGATCCCCGCGGCACCGACCATCGGGTTGATCTTCTTCTCCTTCGGCAGGAAAAGGTTGATCAGCTTTGCAAACAGCACGCCGCCGACCGTGTCGAAGACGAACGCCACCAGCCCGAGCGCCATGATGAGCAGCGTGTCCCACCGAACGAACGCGTCGGCGCGCATCTGGAACGAGATCGTGA
Organism: Bacillota bacterium; assembly: GCA_023412845.1. Lineage (GTDB taxonomy): Bacteria > Bacillota > Clostridia > Oscillospirales > Acutalibacteraceae > Thermocaproicibacter. The sequence goes on along the minus strand of JAEZRH010000155.1, from coordinate 9,104 downwards.
TGCCGAGAAAGATGGTGATAAGGTTCGCGAGCGGCCCCTGCGCCGTCTTGGAAAGGCCCTCGAGCCGGCCGCACTCGCGGATCAGGTTGCCGAACATCAGGAAGCCGACGAGCGCGATGGAATCCGGAGCGATCAGCCCGGCGATCACCGTCACGAGGATCGGGAACAGGATCTTCGTCCGCTGCGAGACCTCGTCGGGCTTGTATGCCATGCGAATGGAGCGTTCCTTCTTCGTCGTGACCAGCCGGATCGCCGCCGGCTGGATAACCGGCACCAGCGCCATGTACGAGTAGGCGGCGACGGCGATGGCGCCCTTGTAGTTGCTGTTAAGCACCTGCGAAACAAGGATGGACGTCGGCCCGTCCGCCGCGCCGATGATGCCCGCCGACATGGCGTCCTTCATCGGGAAGCCGAGCAGGACCGCGAGCAGCACCGTAAAGAAGATGCCGAACTGCGCCGCCCCGCCGAACAGGAGCATGCGCGGGTTGGAGAGCAGCGGCCCGAAATCGATCATCGCGCCGATGCCCACGAAAAGCAGGAGCGGCAGCGCCTCGGATGCGGCGATCCCCTTCTGGAACAGCCACTGCACGATGCCGTTGTTCCCCAGCACGCCGGTGTAGGGCAGATTGACCAGAATGGCGCCGAAACCCATGGGAAGCAGCAGGGACGGCTCAAAGTCCTTTTTGACCGCAAGCCAGATCAAAAGGCCGCCAACGGCCCACATGACCAGCATTTTCCACGTGATTCCGGAAACGCCGCTGATTAAAAAGGCGAAATCATTCAAAAGCTGTAACGCTCCTTTGCGCGTATCGTTTCATTTCCCCGGAGGCGAACGTGTCGAAAAAACCGTCGGCCGCGGCTTTATCGACAGCATGACCCTCGGAGGCCATATAGTTTTATTATAGAGACAAGCTCCCGCGTTTGCAAGACCGGAGCCATAAAAAAACCGCCATGCGGCGCACGGCGGATTGAGGGAAAGGATGCATGTCAGACGTGATCTTCAATGTACTTGACCAGTTCGCCGACTGTTTTGATGTTCTCCACCTCGTCGTCGGGGACCTCGATTTCGAATTCGTCCTCAATCGACATCAGCAGGTCCACCACGTCCAAAGAATCGGCGCCAAGATCGTCGGCAATATTTGTGTCGGGGGTGATGGTGTCCTCCTCAACGTCAAACTGCTCGCTCAGAATCGCCTTAACCTTTTCCAGAATCATGTGTTATCCTCCTTAAAATACCGGTGCGTACCACACCGAAAATATAACGTCCCCTTGTGGACAAAGCAATCCGCCCCGTGTTACAATGGCCACAAGAGAAATATTCCTGCGGTTCTTCTGGGTATCCGAATGCCTTATCCACATATTATTAGCAAAGTACTGCTTTGTCAATATTTTTTTCTTCTTTTTGAGGGGAGTCTGCCATGAACCACAAAAATTTCGGGCTGATTGGTCATCCGGTCGGGCATACCATGTCCCCGTTCATCCATTCGCGCCTTTTCGCGCTCGGCGGAAACCGGGCGTCCTACCGTGCGGAGGACACCCCGCCGGAAGGTCTTGCCGCCGCGCTCCCGCACCTTTGCCGGCTTGACGGCTTTAACCTCACCATTCCCCATAAACAGGCAATTATTCCGTTTCTTGACGGTCTTGATAAAAAAGCCCGCCGGTTCGGCTCGGTCAACACGGTGAAAACGGAAGGCGGAGCGATGACCGGCTTTACGACGGACGGCGAAGGCTTCCGCCGCGCGCTGGAAGCGGCGGGCGCGCCCCTCGGCGGAAATGTCGCCGTTTTGGGGGCGGGCGGCGCGGCGCGGGCCATCGTGTTTGAAGCCGCTCTCGCCGGCTGCGGGATCACGGTCGCCACGCGAGAACACAGCGCGCCGGCCGCGGAAAAACTTTGCGAAGACATCCGGCGGGAGATTCCCGGGGCGCGCATCGCCAGTTGCCTGACCTCCGGGCTGCACGGCGGCCGCGACCTGCTGGTCAACGCCACGCCGCTCGGCATGTTCCCGCATCCGGAAGGCTGCGCCGCCGGAGAAGACGTCGTCCGCAACAGCGCCTGCGTGTTCGACGCCGTTTACAATCCGGCGGAGACCTCCCTTCTGCGCCTTGCGGAAAGCCTCGGCAAAAAAGCCGTGGGCGGCATGGGAATGCTTGTATTTCAGGCGGCCGCGGCGCAGGAAATCTGGCTCGGGTCGCATTTTGCGGACGGGGATCTGCTGCGCCTGTGCGCGGACGCGGAACTGGAGCGGAAGAAGAAATTCGGCGGCGCCGTGCTGTGCGGATTCATGGGCAGCGGCAAGACGACGGTCGGCCGCCTGCTGGCGGAACGCACGGGCCGCAGGTTCGTCGATCTGGACAGGTGGATCGAGGAAAAACAGGGCAAACCGGTTTCACGGATTTTCGCCGAGGAAGGGGAGCCTTTTTTCCGGGAGCTGGAAAAGGGCGCCGTCAGGGAGCTTTCGACGCAGCCCGATCTGCTCCTGGCGGCGGGCGGAGGGACGCTGCTGGACGAAGAAAATGCCGCCGCCCTGCGGGCGAACGGCATTGTGATCTTCCTCGACGCATCGCTTGAGACAGTGAAACGCAGGCTGCAGGGCGACACCTTGCGTCCGCTGCTGCACGGCGGAAAGGGAAACGCGCTGGAAGCCCTCTACGCCGCCCGCCGAGAAACGTATCTTGCAGTCTCGGACCTGACGGTACAGGCGGACGGCACACCGCTTGCCGTCGCGCAGGCGGTTCAGGAGCTGCTCCGCCCCAGATGCTAAGGAGGCGGCGCGTCGCCGTTCCCCCGCCATTCCGCACGGCGTAAAGTCCTAAGCTTATGTTTAGCGGCGCAGCCTAGGCAACTTCCGTTGATATTTTTTATCTGCGGGAGCCTTGTTCCAGACTGTCCGGGCGAAAGAAGCTCTCCGATTTCGCCGGGCTGCACGCCCGGCCGTGCGTGCAGGCTCAGCCTGCCTCAGTATTTTCCGCCGTTGTGCGCGAGGGCTTCTATGCCCTTCACATACACGCGGAACGCGTTCTTGCCGCTGTTTTTGGCAGCGTACATGGCGTTGTCGGCCCTGCGGAAAAGCTCCTCGTAAGTTTTGCCGTCCGACGGATACAGCGCGATGCCGATGCTGCCGGAGACGGGGACCACACACTCCTGCCCTTCGGGAAGCCTTCTGCAGATCTGCAGCATCAGGTCGGCCCTGCTGAGCACGACCTGCGAATTCACATTTTTCAGGAACACGACGAATTCATCGCCGCCTACCCGCCCGACGATATCCTCCTCGCGGAACTGCCTGCGCAGCATGGAAGCGGTGTGCACGATAAGCCTGTCGCCCGCGAGGTGGCCGAGGTGGTCGTTGACTTCCTTGAAATTGTCGATATCGACCACGAAAAGCGCATGCCGGTCCGCCGGATCGCTTTTCGCGAGGGCTTCGTCAATGAGCGACATGGTGGTCATGCGGTTGTAAAGGCTGGTAAGCAGATCGTGCTCCGCCTTCTGCCGCAGCGCGAGGGCCTCCCTTTTTCTGCTGTCGATATCGGAGATCAGTATGATGATGCGGGAAGGGCTGCCCTGCCCGTCGCAGAACATGGTCGGATGGATGCTGCACCATATGTACTTTCCGTCCTGCCGCTTCAGGCGGCATTCCCAGTCCGGCGCCTGCCCTTTCTGCATGAGAAGCTTTATGCCGTTCCGGAACTCCTGCATATCCTCTTCAAAGATAAACGAATATTCCGTCAGGACTTGATCAATCCCCTTCTGATATCGGGAGCAGAAGGCATTGCCGAATTTCTGTACGAATGCCGGAGAGAAATAAATGCCCCCCGTCGTGAAATTGTAGTCGCAAATCGGGTCCGTCACATGCTCCAGGATCAGCCGGTAGCGTTCTTCGCTTGCGGCGAGCTCCTCTTCCGCTTTCTTGTTGGCCGTAACGTCCATCAGCACGCAGTAGATGCAGATGCGGCCGTTGTAGTCGGCATATCTCCTCGCGCGGTCAAAGATCCACAGGATCCTGCCGTCTTTGCAGCACAGGCGGTACGTGGTCCCCGTCTCCTGGCTGCGCCGCAGCCCCTGCGGCGTCTGCCGCATCAGCAGGGAGCGGTCTTCCTCGCAGACCATGAGAAGGTAGCGGTCCTGGAACTGTTCCCGCAGTTCCTCGCGCCGGTAGCCGGTCAGGATACAGAACCCTTCGCTGATAAAATCCATGGTCATGTCTTCATCGTCGCGGCAGCGCAGGACGCCGCACGGCACGTTCGCGGTCAGGGCCTGCAGCTCCGCCGCCTGCTCCCGCTGCATGCGCAGAGACCGGCGCGTGAGCGTAATGTCGCTCACGATGCCGCAAAAGCACCCGTCCTCTTCCGAAAAGCTGACCCGGAAATCCATCCAGATATGATGGCCGTCTCTCTTGATCAGCCTGAGCTCCGGCCTGGCATAGCCGTTCATGGCGATCTCCTGTCTGACGCGCCCCCAGTCGATGGGCGGATCATTCCGCAGGACCGGCTCCGGTCCCGGCGCGCGCAGAACGGGAAGCTCGCCTTCGCGGTAGCCGAGCGCGCGGTAAAAGGACAGGCTTGCGTAGGCAATCGTCAACAGGCTGTCGTCCCGGAGATACAGAACGCTGTACCCCAGCGATTCCAACAGTGACTCCTTATCGGCCTTGGCAGCGCCAACCATCTGCAACGTCCCTCTTTATCTTCCCGGCGGACGGAATCCCGCCGCATATAATTTTCAACAATTCTGAAATTAAACTCTACCACTATAATTTTATCAATTCCTTTGCTTTATTGCAATAGTAAACCATAAATAACTGTTCAAGTTAACGATTTTAATTCATCGGGCGAATAGTCAGTCACTGTTTTGCTGAAAGGAGAGGAACGGCATCCGTCCCCGCTGAAATTTTGTCTTGACAGAACGGCACGGTTTGTACTATGATGATGCAAACAGCATTGCAGGGAGATTTCTTAATGAAACAGTTTATCTGCGCGGCGCGATTTAGCGATTACCGTTATCCTCGCTTCTATTATGAGGCGGAGGATTTTTCTGTGTGCGCACAGACTGACTGTAAGCTTATCTTCCGCAGATGCGGGGAACGCGGTGCGTGACCCCGTGTGACATCGGGTCGGATTCGCGGCGGAGCTGACAGCAGCTCCGCCGCTTTTTATATGCCCGGGCCGGCTGCGCCTACATCAAATGGAGGGAAGAATCATGATCATCGTATTAAAACCGGGGTGTTCCCCCGAGCAGGCAAAAGAATTTTCGCATTCCCTGGAGAAGGAGTTCGACATCAAGGTCAACATCTGGTTCGGCACGGGAAGCACCGTTCTCGGCCTGATCGGCGACACGTCGTCGATCGATATCGACGCCGTCGCCGCGCAGGACTGTGTGGAAAGCGTAAAGCGCGTGCAGGAGCCGTACAAAAAGGCGAACCGCAAATTTCACCCGGACGACACGGTTGTCACCCTGCCCGGAGGACAAAAGATCGGCGGGGGCGGTCTGGCTCTGATCGCGGGGCCGTGCAGCGTGGAGACGCGCGAGCAGATCTGCTGCATTGCGGAGCGGGTCAAGGCGGCGGGCGCGCAGTTCCTGCGGGGCGGCGCGTTCAAGCCCCGCACCTCGCCCTACTCGTTTCAGGGCCTCAAGGCCGAGGGACTCGACCTTCTGGCCGAGGCGAAGGCGCAGACCGGGCTGCCCATCGTAACCGAGATCATGAGTGAAAAATACATCGATCTTTTCCTCGAAAAGGGCGTGGACGTCATCCAGGTCGGCGCGCGCAACATGCAGAATTTCGAGCTGCTTAAAGAGCTCGGACGGCTGCGCAAGCCCATCCTGCTGAAGCGCGGCCTCTCCAACACCATCGAAGAGCTGCTGATGAGCGCCGAGTACATCATGTCGGGCGGCAACGAGCAGGTCATCCTGTGCGAACGCGGCATCCGCACGTTCGAGCCGTACACGCGCAACACGCTGGACATCTCCGCCGTTCCCATCCTCAAAAAGCTGTCGCACCTGCCGGTTATCGTCGACCCCAGTCACGCCTCCGGCCTTTCCTGGCTCGTTCCGCCGCTTGCCCTGGCCGCCGTGGCGGCCGGCGCCGACGGACTGATCATCGAGGTCCACAACAACCCGGCCAAGGCTCTCTCGGACGGCGCGCAGTCGCTCACCCCGGACCAGTTCGACCACACTGCGGCACGCGTTCTGGCCGCCGCGAAGGCATTTGGAAAATCCGTGGTATAGCCTCCTCTTTTCTGCTATAATAGTGTAAACTGCAAAAGCGGAGGAAACGCCATGAAACGGAACATCGTCATTGTCGGCCTGGGGCTGATCGGAGGATCGCTGGCCAGGGCTTTCCGGAAATACACGGACTTTGCCGTCGCCGGGATCGACCGCGACCCGGGGGTCCTGCAGGCCGCGCTTGACTGCGGGGCCATCGGCAAGGCGGGGGGCGAGGAAGACATCTTGCGGGCTGACATCCTGTTCCTGTGTCTGTACCCGCAGGCATGTCTGGATTTCGTGAGGGAGCATATCCGCAGCATCCGCCCCGGGTGCCTGGTGACGGACACCTGCGGCGTCAAGTCGTACCTTTGTCCGCGCCTGGCGCGTGAGGCGGCGGAGCGCGGGTTCCTGTTCGTGGGTGGTCACCCGATGGCGGGAACGGAAAAGCACGGCTTCGAAGTGAGCAGCGCGGACCTCTTCCTCGGCGCGAGTTATCTGCTGGTGCCCTGCGGCGCGCCCGCGGAGGCCGTGGGCCTGCTGAAAAGCACCGTCGCCCCGCTTGGCATCACGCGGACGGTGGAGACGACGCCCGAAGAGCACGACCGGATGATCGCCTTCACAAGCCAGCTGCCGCACGTGCTCGCGTGTGCGTACGTCATGAGCCCGCAATGCCCGGAACACGACGGATTCTCGGCGGGCAGCTACCGCGATGTGTCGCGCGTGGCAAACATCAACGAGACCATGTGGGCGGAGCTTTTCCTCGAAAACCGCGTCCCTCTTGTAAAGGAACTGGACACGCTGCTTCTGAACATCGGCGGGATGCGGGACGCGATCGACGCGGAGGACAGGCCCGCCCTGCAGGCGCTGCTGCGAAAGGGCAGACTGATTAAGGAAGGACTTGGAGAATAAGATGGAACTGACCGTTCATACCGCAGCCCCTTACCGGATTCTGATCGAACGCGGGTGCCTTTGCCGCGCAGGGAAGGAAGTGAACAAGCTGTTCCGCCCGGGCAGCCGCACGGTCATCGTCGCCGACTCGAACGTCATGCCGCTTTACGCCGAACAGGCGGCCTGCTCGCTGGAAACGGCGGGCATCCACACGGCAAGGTTCATGTTCCCGGCGGGGGAAGAAAACAAACGCCTTGAAACCGTTTTTTCCATGTATGAAGCGTTCGCGCAGAACCGGCTGACCCGGAGCGACTTCGTCGTGGCGCTCGGCGGTGGCGTCACCGGCGACACGGCGGGCTTCGCCGCGGCGACATGGCTGCGCGGCATCCCGTTCGTGCAGATCCCCACGACGCTCCTCTCGCAGATCGACTCCTCCGTCGGCGGAAAGACCGGCGTCGACCTGCCGTTCGGCAAAAACCTTGTGGGGGCGTTCCAGCAGCCCGCGCTCGTGCTGATCGACCCGGATACGCTTTCGACGCTGTCGCCGCACTTCTTCGCCGATGGAATGGGCGAGGCCATCAAGCACGGCTGCATTAAGAGCCGCGCCCTGTTCGACCGGATCCGCGACACCGACGTGAAGTCCGATATTGAAACCGTCATCGCGGAGAATCTGGCGATCAAGCGCGCCGCCGTCGAACAGGACGAGTTCGACAACGGCGAACGGATGCTGCTCAATTTCGGCCACACGTTCGGCCATGTTCTGGAAAAGCTGCACGGATACCGGGACCTTTCCCACGGGGAAGCGGTCGGCATCGGCATGGTGATGATGGCGAAATGCGGCGAAAAAGCCGGTCTGACGAAGCCCGGCACCGCGGAGGAAATCGCGGGCGTGCTGAAAAAATTCGACATGCCCGTACAGGACGCCGCGTCCCCCCAGCAGCTTGTCAGCACCGCCATGTCGGATAAAAAAGCCCGCGGCGACAAGGTAAATCTCGTGATGCTCAGGGAGATCGGCCAGAGCTTTCTCTACCCTGTGGACCGCGCGCGCCTGACGGAGCTTGCGGAGGCCCTGCGATGAGCGAAGTGCGCATCCTTCCGTCTTCCCTGCGCGGGAGGGCCGCCGTCCCGGTCTCGAAGAGCGGGGCGCACCGGGCCGTCATCTGCGCGGCGCTTGCGGGCGGGGAGGACCCCGTGCCCGGCGGAGAGGCCGTCAGCGAAGACATCGCCGCCACGCGCGGCGCCGTCGCCGCCCTTCTTACGGCGGGCGGAGGCGCCGTGCGGCTCGACTGCGCGGAGTCAGGCTCTACCCTGCGGTTTCTGATTCCCCTCGCGGCCGCGCTGGGCGTGCCCGCCGTCTTCACCGGGCGCGGACGGCTCCCGGAGCGGCCCGTCGGGGTCTATCTCGACTGCCTCCCCCACCATGGCGTGACGTGCGAAACAAAAACGGGCGGCCTGCCACTTTCCGTCAGCGGGAGGCTGGAGCCGGGCCGTTTCGAACTGCCGGGCAACATAAGCTCCCAGTTCATCACGGGGCTTCTGCTCGCTCTTCCGCTCCTCGGCGGCGGCAGCGAGATCGTTCTGACCTCCCCGCTCGAATCCGCGCCGTATGTGGACATGACCACGGAGACCATGCAGGCGTACGGCGTCCGCGTCCGCCGCACGGAAACGGGGTGGGAAATAAGCGGAAATCAGCGCTACCGCCCGGACCCCTCGTACCTTGTGGAGCGAGACTGGTCGCAGGCGGCTTTCTTCCTCGCGGCGGGGATGCTCGGCGGCGATGTCGAGCTCGACGGCATGAATCCGTCCTCCGCGCAGGGCGACAGGGCCTGCCGGGACATTTTCCGGCGCCTTGGGGCGGAAATCGAGTGGAAAAACGGCCTGCTCCGCGCTCGCCCCGGGCCGCCTGCCGACGGCCCGACCTCTATAGCCGTCGACGCGTCGCAGATTCCGGACCTCGTGCCCGTCCTCGCGGCAGCGGCGGCCGTCCTGCCGGGATATTCCGTCAGCATCGGCCGTGCGG
>JAEZRH010000101.1 GCA_023412845.1 Bacillota bacterium | reverse complement strand
GATCCGGGCGGCGGAGAACGGAAAACAGGTCACCGTGCTTGTGGAGCTGAAAGCCCGCTTTGACGAAGAAAACAACCTGATGTGGGCCAAAAAGCTGGAAGAGGCCGGCTGTCACGTCATTTACGGCCTTGTAGGCCTCAAGACCCACTGCAAGATTCTGCTCGTCGTCAGGCGCGACGAAGACGGCATCCGCCGCTATGTGCACATCGGCACCGGCAACTACAACGATTCCACCGCAAAGATCTACACCGACATCGGGCTTTTCACCTGTAAAGAACCGTACGGTTCCGACGCCTCGTCGCTCTTCAACGTGTTGACGGGCTACTCCCGCCCGCCGGAATACAACCGCTTTGTCGTGGCGCCCGACGGAATGCGGCCTTTCTTTCTGACCACCATACAGCGAGAGATCGACAATGCGCAGCAGAAGCTGCCGTGCGGCATCACCGTAAAAATCAATTCCCTCGTCGACCCGCAGATCGTCGCCCTGCTCTACCGGGCTTCCGATGCCGGAGTTCCGGTGCGGCTGCTGGTACGGGGTATTTGCTGCCTGATTCCCGGTCTTGAGGGGATCAGCGACAACATCACCGTGCACAGCATTGTGGGACAGCTTCTGGAACATAGCCGGATTTTCCGCTTTGAGAATGCCGGGAACCCCCGCATCTTTATGGGAAGCGCGGACTGGATGCAGCGCAATCTCGACCGGCGTGTGGAGCTTGTCTATCCCATTGAGGACGAGCTGCTGAAACAGCGCGCGTTCGACATTCTGGAACTGATGTGGAACGACAATATCAACACCCGGGTCATGAATTCCGACGGGACTTACGTCCGCCTGGACCGGAGGGGAAAGGCCCCTCAGAACTGCCAGCTTATTTTCTCCCGGCTCGCTCAGGACGCCGTCAGAAAATTGCAGCAGCAGGAAGAATCAAAAAGATATGAACCAATCCGCAGCCCGCGGACAACGGATTCGCCGCTGCGCGAAACTCCATAAAAAAGGGGAACAGTATTGTGAAAAGGATCGGAATTTTAACAAGCGGCGGAGACTGTCAGGGCCTGAATGCGGCGATCCGGGGAATCGGCAAGGCTTTGTACGGCAAATTCGGAAACGACGTCGAAATCTACGGCATACACGACGGATACCGCGGGCTGATCGAGGGCGACTACCACCTGATGAACCAGCGCGATTTTTCCGGCATCCTCACGGTCGGAGGGACCATACTCGGCACGTCGCGCCAGCCGTATAAGTATATGCGCTCGCTCGACAACAACAGTGTTGACAAGGTCAAGAGCATGAAAGAGAATTACGGCAAAATGAAGCTGGACTGCCTTGTGATACTGGGCGGCAACGGGACCCACAAAACCGCCAACCTGCTGTCGAAGGAAGGGCTGAATGTCGTGACTCTTCCCAAGACGATAGACAATGACGTCTGGGGGACCGATATGACATTCGGCTTTTCCAGCGCCGTTGACATTGCGACGAACGTGATCGACTGCATCCATACCACGGCGACTTCCCACGGCCGCGTGTTCATTGTGGAAGTCATGGGCCACAAGGTCGGCTGGCTGACGCTTCAGGCCGGTATTGCGGGCGGGGCCGACGTGATCCTGCTGCCGGAAATTCCGTACCGCGTCGAGTCCATTGCGGAGGCCATCCGTCGCCGCAGCGAAAGCGGAAAGCGTTTTTCCATTCTGGCCGTCGCGGAAGGCGCCATATCGGCCGAAGAAGCCGCCCTAAGCAAAAAAGCGTTTAAGGAAAGCCGCGAAAAAATGAAATATCCGTCCATCTCCTACCGCCTTGCGGACGAGCTCGGCAAAGTGACCGGCAGGGAGATCCGCGTGACCGTGCCGGGCCATTTCCAGAGAGGCGGAAGCCCGAGCGCGTACGACCGCGTGCTCTCAACCAGATTCGGAGCGGCCGCCGCCGACCTGATCGAGCAAAAAAAATACGGCAACATGGTCGCGCTGTGCAACGGGTCGATTGTCCCCGTGCCGCTCGGCGACGTTGCCGGAAAACTGAAAAACGTTCCCGAAAACTGCGAGCTGATCCGCACGGCACGGGAAATCGGCATCAGCTTTGGCTGTGAATAAAAATCGAAATATCTTTTTGCACCCGGAGGCAAACATTTGAAAAGCGATAAAACATTTCTGCAGAAATGCGGAATTCTGGTCGCCGCCGCCACTGTGTCGGCGGCTATGTTCCTTTCCTGCTCCGCAGCCCGGATCGACCTCGTTTCCGGGGATACCCCGCCGTCATCTTCCGGGTATTCCTCTGCTGCCCATGCTTCGGAATCTTCCGGAGCTTATCAAACGATTTCCGATCCATCCCCGTCATCGTCCGCTCCGCAGAGCGTTTCCGGGGCCGGCGAGATCCGGTATTATTTCCCCCGCGCCGGGCAGAAGGCCCAGCCCGTGCTAATCGGCATCATCGGCTCCGCGAAGCAGGCTCTGGACGTCGCCATATACAGCTTTACCGACAAAGAGGTCGCCTCCGCCCTTGTAAAAGCAAAGGAGCGTGGGGTTTCCGTGAGGGTCATCACCGACAGGACCCAGGCCGCGACGCGCAGCCAGCAGACTGTACTGAAGCAGATTGTCCGTGCCGGCATCCCCGTAAAAGTGGATACGCACGACGGGATTATGCATCTGAAAGTGACCGTTGCCGACGGGAAAACTGCGACCACCGGCAGCTTCAATTATACGCAGTCGGCCGAAAAGTCCAACGACGAAGTCTTTGTCGTCATCAACAGCAGCAAAGTTGCCCAGGACTTTGACGGCGAATTCAGCCATATGTGGAACGATTCCGGAAACTTTAAAAAATATTCCTGAATGCCGAAAAAACGAACCGTGAAAAAATCCGTACCAGAGTTATTCCGGTACGGATTTTTTGAGCCCTCGACATAGTGTATCAGTGTTTGACGGAAAACTTTTTCTCCGTGCCGTTTTTCAGGCGGACGATATTCGCTCTATGTTTCCAGATCAGCATGGCGGACAGCACGAGCATGAAGGCGGTCGTCGCCAATACGTAAGAGAACGAAACCGCCCCGTGAGCAGAGAAACCCGCCCGGTATTCCATAAAATAGACGAAGCAGAAATTGGAAACGGGGATCGACGCCGTGCCCAGGATCGAAGAAATCGACACGATCTTCGTAATCGCCAGCACAACCACAAAAATGGAAATGGCGACAACGAAAACGCGCCAGTCGATGAAAGCCAGCATTGCGCCGGTGGACAGGATCCCCTTGCCGCCGCGGAAGCCAAAATAAAGCGGATAGATATGTCCCAGCACGCACGCAAAACCGGCAAGATACGCCCCATACTCCGCAAGATAGGGCGGGAGCGAATACCGGACGCAAACGTAGCGGAAGAGCTCCCTTCCTACGCACACGGCGACGCCGGCTTTGGCGGCGTCAAAGATAAAAGTAAAAACGGCCGTTTTGACCCCAACCGAACGCAGAACGTTCGTAAGGCCCGCATTTCCGCTCCCCATTCCGCGGATATCCTGGTTGTTGTTAAACAGTTTTGTAAAAATGATCGAAAAACTGACGCTCCCCAAAAGATAGGCGATCGCCGCCGTGATAAGCGCTGGCAGGGTAAACAGGGAGAAATACTCTGCCATTTTTAAACCTCCCCTTCTCTTTCTCCGCGCTCGCGGACAAGAAAGCGAACCGGCGTGCCGCCGAGTCCGAAGGTTTCGCGGATCATGTTTTCAAGATACCGCTGATAGGAAAAGTGAAAAAGCTGCTTCGAATTTACAAAAAAGACAAAAGTCGGAGGCTGAACGGAGGTCTGCGTCATATAATAAATCTTCAGCCGTCTGCCCTTGTCTGTGGGCGGCTGCGTTCTCGCCGTAGCCTGTGACAGCACCTCGTTCAGCCTGCCCGTGGAAATGCGGGTGGAATTCGACTTTGCCGCATCGCGGACCGCCTCAAACAGCTTATCGACCCTCTGACCGGTCTTGGCAGAGATAAACACGATCGGGGCAAACGGCATGAAAGAAAAATCCTGCTCCAGCCGTTTCTGGTACTGCGAAAGCGTAAAGCCGTCTTTCTCCACGGCATCCCATTTGTTGACCGCGATCACGCAGCCCTTGCCCGCTTCCAGAGCCATGCCAGCGACTTTGGAATCCTGTTCCGTGAATCCGACGGTCCCGTCGAGCATGATCACGCAGACGTCGCTGCGCTCGACCGCCATCTGTGCCCGGATGACGCTGTACCGCTCAATGTCGTCTTCCACGCGGCTTTTTTTCCGCAGGCCCGCCGTGTCGATCAGAATAAAACGGCCGTACTCGTTCTTTACGGAAATATCGACGGCGTCGCGCGTTGTTCCGGCGACATCAGAAACCATACAGCGCTCCTCGCCGCAGATATAGTTGACGAGCGAAGATTTTCCGGCGTTCGGCTTGCCGATGATCGCCACGCGGACCGGTTCGCCTTCCTCTTTTTCTTCCTGCTCCGGTGGGAAAAATCCGACGACCTTATCCAGCAGGTCGCCCGTCCCATGGCCGTGAACGGAAGAAACGCCGACCGGATCCCCCAGGCCAAGGCTGTAGAATTCGTAGAATTCCGCCGGCGGCTGCCCTAAACTGTCGCACTTGTTCACGCACAGGACGATCGGCTTCCCGCTTTTCAGCAGCTGGGAAGCTATCTCCCGATCGGCGGGGGTCACCCCTGTCTGGACATCCGTGACAAGAAGAATCACATCGGCCGCGTCTATGGCGATTTCCGCCTGGGCGCGGATCAGCGACAGGATTTCGTCCGAGGCATCCCATTCGATGCCGCCTGTGTCCACCATGGAAAAAAGGCGGCCGTTCCACTCGCACTCCCCGAAGATCCGGTCCCGCGTCACACCCGGCGTATCGTTCACAATGGAAAGACGCCGGCCGATCAATTTATTGAAAAGGGTGGATTTCCCGACATTCGGCCTGCCGACAATTGCAACGACCGGTCTGCCCATCCGAATCACTCCCAAAAATAAAAATTCCGATCAGGGAACAGCTTTCCCATTTCGGCAAAACAAATCACCGACATGCCGATTATGGCATGATTTTTTTCATCCGTCAAGCGGGTGCATAGCACTTTATGCGCCTACGGCCACTACGAAAATGGCTTTATAAAAATAGCAGCCTTTGTTCCCCAACCCGGATACGCCCTCGTTTGGCCGGTTCGCACCACAAAAAAAGAGAAGGATTTGTTCCTTCTCTTAGAAAATTAAGTGCGGGATCAGGCTTCCTTCTTGACAACTTCCCTGCCGTTGTAATAACCGCAGTTGCCGCAAACCCGATGCGGAGCTTTCAGCTCGCCGCATTTGGGGCACTTAACCAGAGCCGGCGCACTCAGCTTCCATACGTTGGAACGTCTTTTGTTCTGCCGTGCACTGGACTGTTTTCTTTTTGGTACCGCCATGTTCAGCACCTCCTTAAAGATTCTGTTTTCAGGATGTCGCTAATGAATTAAGTTCTTGAGGATTTCGAATCTTTCGTCCCCTTGCTCGTTCTTGCAGCCGCAGGGACCCTCATTCAGGTTTTTGCCGCATGTCGGGCAGATGCCTTTGCAGTCCGACCGGCAAAGAAACTTTGTCGGCAGTTCCAGAAGGATATCTTCCCGGACAAGGACGTCCAGATCCAGCTTGGAATCGCGGACCTCGATAAAGCGGTCGTCATCCTCATTTTCCAGAGAAGGAACAAGGGTATGGGAAAACGAATACAGCAGGCTTCGGTCGATCTGAACCGCACAGCGGTCGCAGGGAATGGAAAACTGAAATGCGGTACGGAACATGATATCCGCAAATCCTTCTTTTCCGGTGACGGTCCCCACGATTTTTACCGGAGACACAAACGGAAAAGATCCGCCTACGGCAGTCGAAGACAAATCCAGAAGGTAATTGAAGGAAATGTCTTTCTCTTCACCCGTAAAGATTTTTTCCAAATCTAGAATCATACTACACCTCGGCGCTACAGTCTTTAATTATACCGGTTTTTGTCCCTTTTGTCAATAAAAAACTGCAACTCTAAAAAATACAAAACCGTGCCGGAGCGGTCGCTCCGGCACGTGATGCCACCCTTACTGATCAGACCGCTGTGGAGATGGCCCGAACCTCCTCCGGCAGGACGGACCCGTCCGCCGAAATGAGCAGCGTGATCTTAGTATCGGCAAGGGACGACAGGCGATTCATTTTCTGAATGAAGTCGGAAAGGACCTGCACGTCATCCCCGATGATCTTGAGCGTGGAGTCTACAAAAATGTCGGTCACATCGTAATTTCCGGCGCAGAGCCCGCAGAGGAAACCGCCCAGCGCGTCGGCCCCGGTGATTTTGTAGGAATCGATATCAACAAGACGGGCGTCATGCGAAATGTCGTAGGTCAGGCCGTCGCCTTTTGCAATGACAACTACGTTTCCACTGGATTTGGTCACCGCTTCGTTCGCGTGCTCTACAAGCCGTTTGGTCTTTCCTGTTCCCTTTTTTCCGACAATAAGATTTATCATGGTGCGCTCCTCCTATAATTTTTACCGATTTGGAAGTTCCATTCGTCCGAAGAGATCATTTTTTCAGGCGCGCTTCCAAAGCGGCTTTTTCCCCTTCGTAACCCGGTTTTCCAAGAAGGGCGAACATGTTTTTCTTGTAATTTTCCACACCCGGCTGGTTGAACGGATTCACGCCGAGCAGATAACCGGAAATCGCGCAGGCCTTTTCGAAGAAATAGATGAGCCGGCCGAGGGAATCCTCCGAAAAATCCGCGACATGAAGCACGGTATTCGGCACGCCGCCGTCCGTATGGGCGAGCACGGTGCCCTCAAAGGCTTTTCGATTGACGTAGGAAACCGTCTTGCCGGCGAGAAAATTCAGGCCGTCGCCATTGTCCGCATCCTGTTCGATCACCAGGTCGCTGACCGGTTTGTCGACCACCACGACCGTTTCGAGAAGGGAACGCCTGCCCTGCTGGATGTACTGTCCCATGGAATGAAGGTCCGTCGAAAAGATGACGGAGGCCGGGAAAAGGCCTTTGTTGTCTTTGCCTTCGCTTTCGCCGAACAGCTGCTTCCACCATTCGCACATCATCTGGAACCGGGGTTCGTAGCTGACCAGCAGTTCGATATCCTTTCCCTTGCGGTAAAGGATATTGCGGATGGCGGCGTAGCGATAGCATGCATTCTTCGCAAGGTCAGGGTCGTCGTACTGTTCTCTCGCCGCCGCAGCGCCTGCCATCAGCGCGGAGATGTCCGACCCGGATACGGCGATCGGCAGCAGTCCCACGGCCGTCAGAACGGAATAGCGGCCGCCGACGTCGTCCGGAACGACGAACGTCTCGTAGCCTTCTTTTGTGGCAAGCTGTTTCAGCGTGCCGTGCGCCTTATCCGTCGTGCAGTAGATACGCTTCGCCGCCTCCGCCCTGCCGTATTTCTTTTCGAGAAGGCTGCGGAAAACGCGGAACGCCAGAGCGGGCTCCGTCGTCGTGCCGGATTTTGAAATGACGTTGACGGAAACGTTCTTCCCTTCGCAAAAGGACAAAACCTCATTCAGGGAGGTCGGGCTGATCCCGTTGCCGACAAAATAGATGTCGGGCGTATCTTTTTTCAGCGCATTGTAATTGTTCGATTTCAAATATTCAATCGCAGCGCGCGCGCCCAGGTAGGAACCGCCGATGCCGATCACGACAAACACATCGGAATCGGAACGGATTTTCTTCGCGGCGCTCAGGATGCGGGCAAACTCCTCTTTGTCGTAATCGACCGGGAGATCGAGCCAGCCGAGAAAGTCGTTGCCGGGACCTTTGCCGGTATGCAGCAATTCATGCGCTGCGCCGACCTGCGGCGCGATCGCCGTATATTCATTTTCATCAATAAAGCTGGAAAGATGTTGCACATCAAGCTGAATAGGCATTCTGTTTCCTCCTGCTTGCATATTATGTTCAATCCTATTTTACCGTATGATAGCACAGTTTGCAAGGCGGAAGCAGATGATTTATCAAAATTATATTTCTCTCCTGTCAACCGACCATTGCAAGCCCTCTTGCAAGCAGGCGGAACACCGCGCCGAATGTGATCTGCGCAACGGACGTTTTGGCGCAGATATTATACTGCTGAAGGACTTCCCCGTTCAGGGAACAGCTTACTTTGCCCAGAACCTGGCCTTCCTTGATCGGCGCCGATACGTTTTCGGGCAGGTCGACCTTGTAGGCGACATTTGCGGCTTTTCCCTTTGGGACCAGAATGCTGCCGTCCGAATTCACCGCGGTGCCGACATTCGACTCCATGCCGTTCTGCACCGCGACAGGCTGCAGCGCCTCGTTGGGGATGACGGGCTTTGCGACAGACCAGTTTGCAAAACCGTAGTCAAGCAGAGAGGAGGCGCTTGCAAAACGCGTTTTCGTATCCGTGCAGCCCAGCACAACCCCGATCAGGCTCACGCCGTCCCGTTCCGCCGTGGCGGAAATGCAGCTGCCTGCCTGGCTCGTGGTGCCCGTTTTCAGGCCCGTGATGCCCTTGTAGGTTTTCAGGAGGCGGTTCGTGTTCACAAGCTGGGTCTTCCCTGCGCGGATGTTATCCATCCATGTTTTTGTATAGTCGAAAATTTTCTGGTGCTTGATCAGTTCCCGTGACATCAGCGCGATGTCGTATGCGGAAGTCACATGGCCGTCTTCGTCCAGCCCGTAACAGTTCTTGAACGTGGTGTCATTCATTTTCAGTTCTTTTGCCCGCGCGTTCATCTGATTCACAAATTCATCCTCGCTGCCGGCCACATATTCCCCTAGGGCTGTCGCGGCGTCGTTCGCGCTGGCGATCACCGTGGCTTTCAGCATATCGTCGACCGTCATGACCTCGCCGGGTTTGAGCCAAATCTGCGAGCCGCCCATGGAGGAGGCGTGTTCGCTGACCGATACCTTATCCGTCAGGGCGATCTTGCCGGAATCGAGCGCCTCCATGACCAGAAGCAGCGTCATGATCTTCGTGATGGACGCGGCCGCCCTCTTTTCATGGTCGTTCTTCTCAAACAGGGCCTTGCCCGTCTGCGCTTCCATGAGGATCGCCGACGGCGCCTTGACCTCTTCGTTTGAGAGTGCGAACGCCCCGACCGGAATGCAGGCCGCCATAAAAATCACCGCAAGCAGGCATGCGGACAGCTTTTTCAGTTTCATAATCCAGCACCTCCCGTTTTTACTAAATTCTTATGCTGGACAGGGAGGTTCTATCCATGAAAATGGCGGAAGACCGCATTTGGTTTCGCTATCGCTTTCCGAGCCCGTAGGCAAAAAGAAAAGCGCCTGCTTTTTAAAGCAGGCGCGAAAAAGAGTTACCAGCAACGCCAGCCGCGGCATCTGCGCCGGCCGCAGCGTCCCCAACCGCAGCGGCTCCAGCCGCAGCGGTTCCATCTACCGCATCCCCACATTCTGATTCACCACCTTGCAACGAAAGTGCTACCATAATATGACGCTGCGGCAATGCTTGTCAAAATCAGAATTGGGAATTCCCGGCGCAGCGTAAACGCTGCATCAACGGTCGGGCGACCTTACCCCGCGGCGGGGCTTACACGCAGGCTCAGCCTGCCCGCGGCACGCCGCTACTGCCGTACCGGGACGCCCTTCCCGGCAAGATAACTCTTCAGTTCCGGAATGGTGATCTCTCCGAAGTGGAACAGGGATGCGGCAAGGACCGCGTCCGCTTTCCCGACTTGGAACGCGTCGTAAAAATGCTCCGGCTTTCCGGCCCCGCCGGACGCGATCACCGGGATGGAGACGTCCTGCGACACCGCAGCCGTCAGTTCGAGATCGTATCCGTTTTTGACGCCGTCGCAGTCCATGCTCGTCAGCAGAATTTCGCCTGCGCCGAGGCGCTCGGCCTCTTTCGCCCACGCAACGGCGTCCCGGCCGGTGTCCACCCGGCCGCCGTTCAGGTAGACCGTCCACCCGCCGCCGGGAAGACGCTTGGCGTCGATGGCGCAGACCACGCACTGGCTGCCGAACTTTTCGGCAGCCTCCGTAATCAGCTCCGGCTTCTTCAGCGCCGCGGAATTGACGGATACCTTGTCGGCCCCCGCGCGCAGAAGCTCTGTGAAATCCTGTACGGTGCGGATGCCACCGCCCACCGTGAACGGGATAAAGATTCTGTCGGCCACGCGCCGCACCATGTCGATCATGATGCCGCGGGCCTGCGCGGAAGCGGTGATGTCAAGAAACACCAGCTCGTCCGCTCCCTGGCGGTCGTATTCCTCAGCCGCCTGAACCGGGTCGCCCGCATCCCTCAGATGAACAAAGGAAGTGCCCTTGACGACTCTGCCGTTCTCGACGTCAAGACAGGGGATGATCCTTTTGGCATACATATGAAAATCCCTCCCGTTCAGCGGATGCTGTCCGCGAAATTACGGAGCATTTTCAGGCCGGTCTTTCCGCTCTTCTCGGGATGGAACTGCGTGGCGAAAAGATTCCCGCGCTGAACCGAAGCGTCGACCGTGACGCCGTATTCCGCCGTTGCGGTGACGTCCTGCCGGTCGGCCGCTTTCAGATAATAAGAATGCACGAAATAAACGTAAGGATGCTCTTCCAAGCCGGCAAACAAACCGGACGGGGCCTGAAGATCCAGGCTGTTCCAGCCGATATGCGGTATTTTCAGGCCGGGGGCGCTGGGGATGCGGTGAATTTTGCCTTTCAGAACGCCGAGGCCGGGAACTCCCGGGGCTTCCTCGCTGCCCTCAAACAGCAGCTGCAGGCCGAGGCAGATGCCGAGAAAAGGTTTTCCGGTATGGATGAAATCAAGCACCGGCTGCACAAGGCCCGACCGCTCCAGGCTGGCCATCGCGTCGCCGAAAGCTCCGACGCCGGGCAGGATGGCGGCGGAAGCATTTTCCAGCCGGGCGGGGTCGTTTGTAACGGCGGCTTCGCAGCTAAGAAAATGCAGTGCTTTCAGCACGCTCTGCAGGTTTCCGGCTCCGTAGTCCAGTACGGCGATCATTCGTATCCCTCCGCTTTCACAATTTACCATATTATATCATGAAACTGTGAAAATAGCAAACGTGGTTTCGTATTTTTTGTTTTCGGCGCGGCAAGCTAACCGCGGGGTGATGGTATGAAAGAAAACGAAAAACGTCAGGAACCGCGGAAGGACCGCGGAAGGTTATCCACCGTAATCACCGCGCCGGACGACCGTTACGACGCGACGGGCGTTGCAAAGCCGGACGACTCCCACGTTATGGAAGCGCGCCGGTGGTCCGAAGAACACCAGCAATAACATGTAAAGCGAAGAGAACCGGCTTTTATCCGCCGGTTCTCTTCGCATTATACCGCGCAGGCGTTGACATTCGCGCGTGACCCCGTTATGATTGTTATAAATCTCTTTTTAGAATCGGAGGAAACGGATGGATTACGTTTCTCTGTGCGGAATCGCCGTGGGCCTCGCCATGGACGCTTTCGCCGTCAGTATCACCAATGGAGCCTGCACCCGGAAGGTCACCGTTCGCTTCGCACTGAAGCTTGCCGCCTGCTTCGGCTTTTTCCAGCTGATTATGCCCCTTGCAGGCTGGCTGATCGGCAAGGCGGGGGAAAACATCATTTCAGCGGTCGATCATTGGGTGGCCCTGATCCTGCTGGGTTACATCGGAATCGATATGATACGCGAATCGCGCAAAAAGATCAAAGAAGGGGCCTGCTGCAGCCTGCAGGACGATCTTCCGGTCAAAAAGATGCTCACCCTGGCCGTGGCTACCAGTATCGACGCGCTTGCGACGGGCATCATTCTCCCCTCCGCGGTCGGCGCTTCCACGGCAACCCTGATGGCCGTTTCCGTACTGACCATCGGGCTCATCACTTTCGTCATCTGTTTTGCCGGCGTCTACATCGGCAGGCAGTTCGGCCTGATTATCGCCGAACACGCCGAAACGGTCGGGGGGATCGTTTTAATTGTGATCGGCATCAAAATTTTTATGGATCACGTATTTTTTCACTGAGGCCGTACGCCGCGCACAGCTCGCGAATTCGGCGGACGATCTCTTCGCGCAGGGGTTCCGGCGACAGAACGGTCACACGCCCCCCGTACCGGAGCACCCATTCGATCAGCCCCTCGCCGGCATAGACTTCGGCGCTTACGGTAAACGAACCGTCCGGAGAATGTTCCAGCGGAACATCGTTCCCAAATTTGTCGAGGACCGCCTCCAGAAGGTCCGACGAACAGCGCAGCACCACCTTCTGCTTTTCCCCGTGGTACATCCCAAAGGTACGGCGGGCAAAATCCGCCGCGTCGAAGCTGCCCCGGTAGTCGCTAACCTCCTCAAACGGCCGGCAATTTTCGCCGAGCACCTCCGTACGTCTCATGCGGTCCAGGCGGAACACGCCGACGCTTTCGTATTTTTCATAATTTCCCGCAAGATAATAGCGGTCCGCGTTCCAGATGAGCGCATAAGGGCTTACAACAAATGTTCTGCCTTCGTTCCGTCCGATATGCCCCCCGGAAAAAACGCTGTGGTAATAAACGAATGAAATCTTTTTCTTCTGCAGGATCGCCCGGCTGATTGCGTCGATCGCATAATAGATTTCTTCATTTTCGAATTTGACTCCGCTTTCCTCCGGCAACGGAACGTTGATCTGCGCGGACTGCGCCCGGCTCAAAAGGCCGCGGAGCTTTGCGGTCAGCTCCTCCGTCTTGCGCCGGGTGATAAACGGAGCGGCGAGGACGGCGTCCGACAGCAGACGGACCTCCGGCACCTCAAACTCCCTCCCGGC
This sequence comes from Bacillota bacterium, assembly GCA_023412845.1. Classification (GTDB taxonomy): domain Bacteria; phylum Bacillota; class Clostridia; order Oscillospirales; family Acutalibacteraceae; genus Thermocaproicibacter. The sequence goes on along the minus strand of JAEZRH010000101.1, from coordinate 2,910 downwards.
CAGAAAAAAGCCCGCCCTCGGCTGCCGGACATAGAGGATATCCGCGCCGTATTCCTTTAAGGCGGCTACCTCACCGTAAAGGGCCTTCCTGCCGCAGGGGTATCCGCGGTGCTGCAGCATGCGGCACAGTTCCGTACCCGTAAGAGGATGTTCCTCGTCGGTCTCCCGTTTCAGGATCTCATACAGAACAAGCGCCTTGAGTTTTTGACGGCCGCCTGTCATCCGCTTCCCCTCCTTCCGGAACGAATAAATCCCAATATGCATAAAAGGCCGCAGGAAACAGAACCTGCGGTCTTTTCAAATGTCTGCGCGCTTTGCCGCGCGATTGTCCTTTTATTTTTTCAGGATATCTCTGACCGTCTGCGCAATATGGGAAGCGTTCAGACCGTACTGGTCCAGCAGATCCGCCGCGGGGCCGGAATGACCGAATACGTCGTTGACTCCGATTTTGACCAGCGGAACGGGATATTCTTCGCAGAGGACGCCGGCCACGGCGTCACCCAATCCGCCGATGACGTTGTGTTCCTCGACGGTTACGATTCTTCCGGTCTCTTTCGCCGCTTTGACGATGATCTCCCGGTCGATCGGCTTTAAGGTGTGGAGATTGACCAGCCTCGCGTCCACGCCCTCTTTTTCGAGCTGACGAACGGCTTCCAGGGCTCTGGAAACCATCAGTCCCGTGGCGATAACCGTAATGTCCTTGCCGCCGCGCAGGGTGACGCCCTTGCCGATTTCGAACTTATAATCGTCGGAGTTGTTGAAGCTTTCCACCGCCAGGCGCCCGAGACGGATATATACGGGTCCTTTATATTCGGCGGCCGCTTTGACTGCAGCCTTCATTTCATAATGGTCGGCGGGATTCAGCACCACCATGCCGGGGATGGACCGCATCAGCGCGAGGTCCTCAAGGCACTGATGGGTCGCGCCGTCTTCCCCGACCGAGATGCCGGCGTGGGAGCCGGCGATCTTCACGTTCAGATGCGGGTAGCCGACGGAATTGCGGACCTGCTCAAATGCGCGGCCCGCCGCGAACATGGCGAACGAACTCGCGAACGGGATCTTGCCGCAGGTGGCAAGACCGGCCGCAACGCCGATCATGTTGCACTCCGCAATACCGCAGTCCACAAACCGCTCCGGAAATTTTTCCTTGAAAAAGCCGCTCTTCGTCGCTTCCGCCAGATCGGCGTCGAGAACGACGATATCCGGGTTTTCCTCCCCCAGTTCCACAAGCGCAAGGCCGTAGCTTTCACGGGTCGCTTTTTTTACAGTCTCAGACATTTACTCCGCCTCCCGTTCTGCCAAAGTCTTCTGCAATTCTTCCATCGCCGTTTTGTACTGTTCATCGTTCGGGGCTTTTCCGTGCCAGCCGACCTGATTTTCCATAAAGGACACACCCTTGCCCTTGACGGTTCTGGCCACAATCACGCTCGGTTTTCCCCTGACCGTTTTCGCATGGGCGAAAGCCGCGTCGATCGCATCGAAATCGTGACCGTCTATCGTCTGTACGTCGAACCCGAAAGCGCGGAACTTTTCATCCACCGGCTCGGGGCCGCCGATTTCCGCAACGGGACCGTCTATCTGCAGTCCGTTGCAATCGACCACAAGGCAGAGATTGTCCAGCTTATGATGAGCGGCAAACATGGCGGCCTCCCAGACCTGGCCTTCCTCAATTTCGCCGTCGCCGAGCACGCTGTAAACACGGTAGGTTTTACCGTCCAGTTTTGCCGCGAGAGCCATGCCGCACGCGGCGGATACGCCCTGCCCGAGCGAGCCGGTGCTCATGTCGATGCCGGGAGTCCCTTTCATATCCGGATGGCCCTGGAGCATCGCACCGATGTGACGGAGCTTTTTCAGCTCGTCCCACGGGAAAAAGCCCTTCAGAGCCAGCGCGGCATACAGTCCCGGGCAGGTATGGCCCTTCGACAGGACAAAGCGGTCCCGGTCGGCGTTTTTCGGGTCGGCAGGGTCCGCCTTCATCTCATGGAAATACAGATACGCAAAGATGTCGGCGGCCGAAAGCGAACCGCCCGGATGGCCGGATTTGGCACAGTAGACGCCTTCAATAGCGCCGATGCGTATCTTGCATGCGGCGATCTGCAAGGCTCTTTTCTCCTCTTTTTTCATGACAGCCTCCCAAATTTTTCAAATGGTTTCATTGCTATTATAGGCTCCTGCCGTCGAAATTCAAGCCACAAAAAGGAAATTTAGTTCTTCCCGCGGCAGAAAAGCCGCTCAGTTCCGGGCAGCTTCTTCCCCATAGTCGTTCGCGACGTGCGCTTTGTCGATGATCCAGAAAATCACGCCGAGCAGCATGGCTACAACGGCGCCGAGCGCCATGCCCGTCAGCTTCACCTGGCCGATATTTACAAACGCGCCGGAAAGTCCCGTGACCAGCACGATGCTGGTCATGGCAAGATTGCGGGAACGGCCGTAATCCACCTTCTGTTCCACCAGAAGGCGGATCCCGGAGGCAGCGATCATGCCGTAGAGCAGGAAACTGACGCCGCCCATGACCGGGCCGGGGATGGCCTGAATGACCGCGGAGACCTTGCCGAAGAAGGATATGGCGATGGAGATGACCGCCGCGCCGCCGATGACCCACACGCTGTAAACGCCCGTCATGGCCATGACACCGATGTTTTCGCCATAGGTGGTGGTGGGGACGGAACCGACCATACCGGAAAGCATGGTGGAGATACCGTCACCCAACAGGGTGCGGTGCAAACCCGGGTCTTTTATAATATCCCGTCCGATGATCTTGCCGGTAACGATCTGGTGTCCGATATGTTCGGAAACGACGACCACGGTTGCCGGGAGAATGATCGAAACTGCATTCCAGTTGAATTTTGCTAATTGAAAATTCGGCAGGGCAAACACCGGCGCGGAAGCAACGCCGCTGAAATCAACCAT
>JAEZRH010000103.1 GCA_023412845.1 Bacillota bacterium | reverse complement strand
GTCCACGCCGTCGATGCTTAAACATTCGTAGGTCCGGCGTTCCTCGCGGTTCAGATTCCTGATGATGCCGCCGGGCGCGGGATAAAAGCGGGGCATGGTATTGTTCAGCGTCCGGCAGTCCCTGTCTGCGCCGGCCAGGTCCACGTTTTGCTCGCGGAACCATTTTTCCAGCTCGTCGAACGTCAGCACGGCGAACAAGGCGTTGCCGTTGTCGGGGTCGGCGCATTCAAATTTTTTGGAAATACACGGTCCGATAAAAACGACTTTCGCCCGGATGCCGTAAATCTGCTTGATCATGCGGGCATGTGCGATCGCCGGGGTCACGACCGGTGCCAGCTGAGAGATCAGGGCGGGATAATTTTTCTCTATCAGCAAATTGATGGAAGGGCAGGACGAGGTTATGATATTTTTCATCTTGTATTTCTGAATGAGCTTTCCATACTCCCGCGTAACCTGTTCCGCGCCGATCGCGGTTTCTTCCACATGGGCGAAACCGAGCTGCTTTAAAGCCGCGGAAATCTCGGATATGCCCGTCTGCGGGAAGGCGGCGATGTAGGAGGGAGCCAGCGAGACGTAAAGCTTTTCGCCTGCGCCGATCGCTTCCTTCACAGCGGGCAGATCGCTGTTGATATATTTTGCGTTCTGCGGACAGACCAGCAGGCAGGTCCCGCAGTAGATGCATTCGTCGCCGATGATGTGGACCTGCTCGTCCCGGTAGGCGATCGATTTGACAGGGCAGTTGCGAATGCATTTATAGCAGTTTTTGCAGTTTGATTTATCGAGTCTGATGATGTCTTCCATAACATTCTCCGCAAAAGGCCGGCTGATGAGCCGAAGCCCGGACGATGAAACCGTATCGATTCCTATTACTATAGGCCTGAAATGATTATAGCATAAATTCCGGCGCAATACAGCCGCCCGAAAAATGGAAGCGAATGTGCTTTAGTCGGGTGAAGCAACCGCCTGAGCTTATAATACCATATTCATTATATTTTACAAAGTTTTGAAATTTCCGTCCGGAATAAAAATCTTTTGATTGTATTGTAAATATGGTTTTTACCAAAGACCTGTTTTTATGATCTCCGGGGCTTCTCCCGGATCCTGAGAAAGCCAGTGTACATCGGGGATTTCTGGTTTTCCGGCAGGTAGGATTCCGCTTTCCCCAAAGCAGAATTTCACGCGTGGAAGCGGATTTCGTTGACCGTATCCCGCATCCGTGATAAAGTTGCGATGAAAATTTCACCGATCGGAGTGATAGTCGTGAATATCGTGGTTTGCGTTGGAAATACCTGTCATGCGAAAGGTTCTTGCGACGTCATCAGAGGATTTCAGGAACTGATCCGGGAATACAGCCTGGAGGATGTCGCCGTCAACGCCTCGTTCTGCACGGGACACTGCACGCACCAGGGCGTGTTCGTTCAGATCGACGACGATATCGTCGAAGGGGTCACGGCCCAAAACCTGAAAAGCATTTTCAGCCGGTATGTGCTGAAGCCTGCCGCCTGCGCCGTCAAGTGACGGATTCCCTTCGCAAGGACATACGGCCGGCGGCGGATGCCGGGCGCGGATGGGCGTTTGGAAGCCGCGGAAAGGGAATGGTAAGATGAGGCTGTTTGATACCAATGTGCAGAAACTGAAATATGAGGTCCTGAGAGAGGTCGTCCGCCTTGCCCATCAGCAGGAACTGGACGACAAGCTCAGTGAAATACCCGAAAAAATCGTACCCGGTCCGGAAGCGACGATGCGCTGCTGCATCTACTGCGAGCGGGCGATCGTGAACGAGCGTGTAAAAATGGCCATGGGCGGGGATAAAACCGACCCGAACGTCGTTGAAGTCATTAAAATCGCCTGCGACGAGTGCCCGACCAGCCGCATGTACGTGACGGAGACCTGCCGCGGATGCATTGCCCACCGGTGCCAGGCCGCGTGCCCCGTCGGCGCGATCAGCTTCGAGGGCCACAGGGCGGTGATCGACCACAGCAAATGCAAGGAGTGCGGCCTTTGCATGAAAGCGTGCCCCTATCATGCGATCACCGTGCAGGAGCGCCCTTGTATTCTGGCCTGCAAGGCGAAAGCCATCTCGATGGACGAGCAGAACAAGGCGAAAATCGCCCCCGAAAAATGCGTCCATTGCGGCATGTGCGTCCGTCAGTGCCCGTTCGGCGCCATCGTTGACAAATCCTATCTGCTGGATGTGGTCAGGCTCCTGAGAGAATCCGAAAACGGAAAGAAATACAACGTTTACGCCGCGGTCGCTCCGGCTATTGCAAGCCAGTTCACCTATGCGAAACTCGGGCAGGTCGTATCGGGGCTGAGGAAAGCGGGATTCAGCAAAGTCGTGGAAGTTGCGCTCGGCGCCGATGTCGTCGCGGTCAAGGAAGCCAGGGAGCTCGCGGAAAAGGGATTCCTGACCAGCTCCTGCTGCCCGGCCTTTGTGCAGTACGTGAAAACGAAATTCCCCGACATGGCAAAGAACATTTCAGGCAACGTCTCTCCGATGGTCGAAACGGCGAAACTCATCAAGCGGAAAGACAAGACGGCCAGGGTGGTCTTTATCGGCCCCTGCATAGCGAAAAAAATGGAGTATCGGGAAGAAAAAATTGCGGGGACCGTCGACTGTGTCATCACGTTCGAAGAACTGCAGGCGCTTTTCGACGGCTTCGGCATAAAGATTGAGGGGCTTCCGGAGGAAGACCTGAACGACGCTTCGTATTACGGAAGAATTTTCGCAAAGAGCGGCGGCGTCTCGGAAGCGGTCGCACAGGTCCTGCAGGAGAACGAAAGCGACTTTGAGGCAAACCCGACCCTGTGCAACGGCCTTGAGGAATGCAACGCGGCCCTGTTGAAGGCCTCGAAAGGCAAGCTCGATTCCAATTTCATCGAAGGAATGGCTTGCCCGGGGGGCTGCATCGGCGGTGCCGCCTGCATCAGTTCGAGCAATGTGATAAAAAACAGGATCAACCTCGACAACTATGCCAAGCAGGCTCTGGACCCGGACTCGGAGACTTCGTTTGACAAGGTGATGGCCGTCGCGATCAAAGATATGTCTTACGCCAAAAAATAGAAAGGGGATTTTTGTTATGCTGTGCTGCAAAGACTGCAATTATTACCGCAACTGTTCCGAAAACGGCTCCGGCCGGGCGGACCTCGCCGTCTGCGACTTTGCCGACGTGCTTTTCATCCAGGACACGGACGATCTCAACGTGGAGTACCCCTGCAACAGGATCAGTTTTGAGGAATATCTCCGGAAACAGGCGGCCGCTCATTACGATCCCGCCGCCATCCAGAAATTCGTGAAGCCGGAGCTGTTCCGTGAGCTGAAGGAATGCGGTGTATGCATGCTGAAGTTCCCGGACGGGCTCATTGAAAAATGCTTTCAGAACCGGCTGGCGGTTCAGAAGACCGACAAGTAGCGGGCTTTCCCGACACCCTGCGAAAAAATGGAGACCCAATGCAAAGGCTCCCGCAGACCGGCGTTGTTCCATGCCGGTTCCTGCGGGAGTTCCTGTTGTAGCTTTCGCGAAAAACAACGGCCGGCTATGCCGTTTTCGCAAAAGGGCTCATGGGCACGGGTTGAAAGTGACCGCGGCCTTTGCACCCGATTGTATTGAATCACGTGTAATGGAAGAATATAATATGGCATAGATATGGTTTTATGCTGTTGATGGGCAAAATACGAAAGGCGCAAACGGGTAGTCACATCCGTTTGCCATGCAAAGGAGAGGATAGCATTGGGCTCGGCTCTGATTGTGCTGTATATTCTGGCCGCTGTTGCGGCGCTCTATCTTCTGGTTTTTCAGATCTTCGGTCTGCGGATCATCGGTTCCAACGAAGTCGCCGTCGTGGAAAAATGGTGGAGCATGAAAGGGTCCTTAAAAGACTCCATTATCGCCCTGCACGGTGAAGCCGGCTATGCGCCCGACCTTCTGCGCGGCGGCATGCATTTCAAATCCGCGCTCATGTATAAAATCCATAAATATCCCCTCATTACGATCCCGCAGGGCCAGATCGCCTATCTGTTCGCGCGCGACGGGTTTCCGCTTTCCCCGACGCAGACGCTGGGCAAAGTGGTGCCTCAGGCCAACAATTTTCAGGACGTGCGCGGCTTTCTGCAGAACGGCGGCCAGCGCGGCCCGCAGCGCGGAATCCTGAGAGAGGGTACGTACGCCATCAATCTGGCGCAGTTCATCGTGATTACCCCGAGCGACATCAAGGCAATCGGCAATTCCCGCAGCGAACGCGCGGAAATCGCCGGCATGCAGCAGACGCTGCTGGAACGCGACGCGTTCCGACCTGTGGTCATCATGGCCGCGGGCAGTGAAACCAGCGATATTATGGGCATCGTCACCGTGCACGACGGCATGCCGCTGGAACAGGGCGAAATCATTGCGCCGAGCGTGGGCGAGGGACATGCCAGCTTTCAGGACCCGGAGAAGTTCCTCGAGCTTGGCGGCCGCCGCGGCAAACAGCTGCAAGTGCTGACCGACGGCACCTATTACATCAACCGCCTGTTCGCCACGGTGGAGTTCCGCCCCAAGACGGTGGTCCCCATCGGCTTTGTGGGCGTGGTGGTCTCCTTCTTTGGCAGGGAAGGGGTCGACACGACGGGCGAGGATTATAAGCATGGAGAGCTGGTGGAAGTCGGCTGCAAGGGCGTGCTGGAGAAACCGCTGATGCCAGGCAAGTATGCGTTCAACACCGACGCCGGGCGCGTGGTGCTTGTGCCCACGACCAATATTATCCTCAAATGGAACAAGGCGGAGGTCGGCGAGCATAAATACGACGAGAACCTGACGGAGGTCGACATCATCACGAAGGATGCATTCGAGCCTTCGCTGCCGCTTTCCGTCGTCATGCACATCGACTACAAGCAGGCACCGTGGGTCATCCAACGCTTCGGCGACATCAACATGCTGGTCAACCAGTCCCTGGACCCGCTGGTGAGCGCGTATTTCAAGGATGTGGCGCAGACCAAGACACTGATCGAGCTGATCCAGGAGCGCAGCGCCATCCGCGAGCGCGCCGTCACCGAAATGCGTGACAAATTCCAGAAATACAACCTGCAGCTGGAAGAGGTGCTCATTGGGACGCCGAGGTCTTCCACGGCGGACGTCCAGATCGAAAATATTCTGACGCAGCTGCGCGAACGCCAGATCGCGGAGGAAAAGAAAGTCACCTATCAGAAGCAGCAGCAGGCGGCGGAAAGTGAAAAGTCCCTGCGCGAGGCGCAGGCCGTCGCGGAGCAGCAGAGCTTCCTGACCAAGTCGAAGATTCAGATCGAGATCGAGGGAAACAACGGCGCCGCCATGGCAAGCAAGGCGGAGCAGGAAGCCAACCAGATCATCGCGCTGGCGAAAGCCAACGCTTCGAAGGTCCGGCTGGAGGGCGAAGCCGAGGCCTCCAAAGAATCCAATGTCGGCCTCGCCAGGGCGCAGGCCATCGACGCGCAGGTGCGCGCTTACGGCGGCGCGGAATACCGCGTCATTCAGGAAGTCGCCGACAAGCTGACGGACGCGATCAAGAACTCCAAGGTGGATATCGTTCCGAAGACGGTCGTCAACATGGGCGGCAGCGAGGGGCAGCCGTCCGGCGGCAATAACGGCGGCGGAAGCAGCACGGTCATGGATACGCTGCTGAAATTCCTGACGCTCGACAAGCTGGGCGTGTCGCTCCAGCATATCTCCGAACCGTCCACCACGGCGCAGGCCATTCAGGCGGCGGTTCAAGGCGCAAAGAACGGGCAGGCGGAGCCTGCTCCGTCGGGAAATGCGCAGACGGTTCCGCCCGCAGAACCCGCGCGGCCGGAAGCCGCCCAACAGAAAAAACAGCCCGGACCCCGGGACGGGAACTAATCGAAAAAGCGGTTCAGTTCGATGGCCGGAAGATTCGGGTAGACCGCGTCGGCATTGCTGAGGATTTTGGGGTCGCCGATTCCGACGGCCAGCATTCCCGCCCGCTTCGCCGCCGTCAGACCGGTCCTGGAATCCTCAAACACGGCACATTCGGAGGGTTCCAGACCGGCGGCGGACGCCCCGAGCAGAAAGACCTGCGGGTCCGGCTTGGCACGCGTGATTTTATTGCCGTCGACGACCGCGTCGAACAAAGGCCCGATCCCGGTCGCTTGGAGAACGATGGGCGCGTTTTTGCTTGCGGACCCAAGCGCCGTTTTGATCCCGGCCTTTTTGAGCCAAGACAGCAGCTTGGCCGCGCCGTTCAGAAGGTCGGAAGCACCCATCCGCCTGACCTCCCGGATATAGAGGTCGTTTTTCCATGCCGCCATCCGTTCTTTCTCCTCCTGGGAGAAGCGGTCCTGCAGTCCTCCCGCCCGGAGCAGAAGGTCGAGGGACTCCATCCGCGAAACGCCCTTGAGCTGCTCGTTTTGCTCCGGTGTGAATTCAAACCCGAGTTTCCCGGCGAGCTCTTTCCATGCAAGATAGTGGAACCTTGCCGTGTCCACAAGGACGCCGTCGAGATCGAAGATGGCGCCGCGGTATTTCATTGTTCCGCGCCCCATTTCTCCAGAGGAACGGATAGGCGGTCTTTCAGCAGGTATGCCTTTCCGTACAGGAAGAGCCGCTTGGCCGTCCCGGAAAGCAGGACGATTTCGGCCGACCCTTCCCGGACGGAAACATGCAGAAGGCTGTCCCCGTCGCGCAGCTTGAAGTCGTAGGCCTTCCACTGGCGCGGCAGGGCGGGCGCGAGATGCAGCCCGTCTTCCTTGACGCGGAGCCCGCCGAAGCCGTAGACGATCGCGAGATACACGCCGCCCATGTTGGCCGTGTGAATGCCGTCCTTTGTATTGCCGTGCGAGTCGTTCAGATCCATTTCGGCGGAATCGCCGAAGTATTCATACGCCTTTTCGGCCATTCCGAGCCTCGACGCCATAATGCAGAAAATACAGGAAGACAGAGAGGAATCGTGCGTCGTGATGCCCTCATAGTAACGGAAGGAATTCCGCATGGTCGAAAGCTTCTGCTCGTCTTCCAGAATAAAGTGCGCCAGCACCGTGTCCGCCTGCTTGCATACCTGATACCGGTACAGGTACAGCGGATGGTAGTGCAGGAGAAGGGGAAAAGCTTCCGCGGGGGTGCCGTTCAGGTCCCATTTCTTCTTGGTCAGGAACGAATCGTCCTGGGGGGAGATGTCGAGCTGTTCGTCGTACGGGAGGTACATCTTTTCCGCCGCTTCCCGAAAGGCCTCTATCTCGGCCTCTCCAAGCCCGATCTTCGAGGCGATCGGGTCCAGCTTCCCGGCCTGCTTCAAAAGACCGTAAAATTTGACTGCCCATCTCAGGTTGTGCCGTGCAATCACGTTGGTGTAATAGTTGTTGTTCACGAGGCAGGTATATTCGTCCGGGCCGGTCACGCAGCAGATCTGGAACCGCCCGCCGTGGTAATTGCCTGTCTCCAGCCACAGGCGCGCGGTTTCAAACATGATCTCTGCTCCGCACGCCGCGATGAAATCGATATCTTTCGTCACCAGATAATAATTTACGATGGAGTAGGCAATGTCGCCGTTGATATGATACTGCGCGCTGCCGGAAGGAAAATATCCGGAGCATTCCCTGCCCATGATCGTCCGCCAGGGGTACAGGGCTCCTTTTGCGTGCCCCAGGATGCGGGCGTTTTCTCTGGCCGCGTCCAGCGTGGTGTAGCGGTAGGCGATCAGGTTCTTTGCAATTTCCGGTCTGGTCAGCAGAAAATAGGGCTCGATGTACATTTCCGTATCCCAGAAGTAATGGCCTTCATAC
>JAEZRH010000055.1 GCA_023412845.1 Bacillota bacterium | reverse complement strand
TAGCTTGAGGGGTATATTGAGGAGGGTAGAACATGTGTACCAAAGAACGGTGCGGCTCCGTCTTTGGCAACAACTTCATTATAGCTTCCTGCACAAAACAGTTGTGAAGAAGTTATGAATTGCCTGTAAATAATTTTTAATAGGCGGATTCTTCCTTTTTCGCGCCGCCGTCTTTCAGCAGCACGGCACGGACGGGGGCGGCCTCCGCGCCGTCGAGCCGCAGGGGGAGGGCGGCCAGCCGGTAAACCCCGGGTTCCGCGGCGGAGAGGTCCAAGCCCTCCAGAATGGGGATGCCCGCCCCCAGCAGTTCCCGGTGGGGGGCGGCTTCGTCCTCCGGCGCGCCGATGCTCTGCGCGTCCGTGCCGACCAGCAGCGCGCCCGCCTGCGCCAGCGCGAACGCAGCGCTCTGCGTCAGAAAGGCTTTCCCGCCGCCCCTCAAGAGAATCCGTTTTTCCGGCAGGGGCGTGATGCGGTCGATGTCCGCGCCGGTCAGAAGGCCTTCCGCCGCCAGAACCATGCAGGGGCCGATGCAGCGCCTGGGGTCGATGTTCTCCACCGGATCGCCGTCCTCGATAAAGTGCAGGGGCGCGTCCATGTGCGTCGCGCTGTGGCAGCAGGCGTAGAAGCCGGAGAGGTTGCACTCGTCGCCCATCTCGATGCGGCGTACGATGTCGCGCTTCGGTAAGGGATCGCCCGGATAGGGTCTCGCGGAAAACAGGTCGCGCGAGATGTCGATGATCTCCACGCTTTATTCCCCCTTTTGAGCGGCGGGGAGCAGACGGCGCACGAGGGCCGCGGTCTTGCGCGCGGAATCCGCCGCGAACGCGCCGAAATCGGCGGCGGCCTCTTCGTCGGCGTTGTCGGAAACGGCGCGGATGACGACGAACGGCACGCGGTTCAGAAAGCACACCTGCGCGATGCTCCCGCCCTCCATCTCACAGGCACAGGCACCGAAATCCTGCGCGATTTTTTTCAGCCGCTGCGCGTCGCCGATGAACTGGTCGCCCGTGGCGATCACGCCGAGGTGAACCCGCTCTTTCCCGACGACCTCTCCGGCGCATTTCACGGCGGAGACTGCAAGGGACTGCGATGCGGGGATCTCGACGATGTTCGGGCCGCTGAGGAAGCCCTTCGGGTCGCCGAGGGCGGACGTATCCATGTCGTGCTGCACAAGGCCCCGGGACACGACGACGTCGCCGATGTGTATGGCTTCACCGATGCCGCCCGCCACGCCGACGTTGACGACCGCCGCCGGACCGTATTTCAGGATCATGGTCTGCGCGCAGACGGCCGCCGCCACCTTGCCGATCCCGCACTGGGCGACGACGCAGTCCGTCCCCGCGATTTTGCCCGTATGGTAGACGATGCCGCTGACCGCTTCGGAGGATTCCTCCTCCATCATGGCCAGAAGGTCTTCAACCTCCACGGCCATCGCGCCGATGATTCCAACCATAAAAAACACCCCGCTTGCCGATATTTTTTTATACTATATCACATCGGCGCACGCGCGGCAAATCCGGCGTGGTTATTTCAGGCGTTCCTCGAGCGCGTCCGTGATGATCTTCAGCGTCTGGATGCGCCCGTACTTCTTATCCTGCGACTGTATGATATGCCAGGGCGCGAAGTCGGTGGAAGTGTACTGAAGCATTTCGTTCACGCAGGTTTCGTACTGGTCCCACTTGGACCGGTTGCGCCAGTCTTCGTCGGTGATTTTCCATTGTTTCGAGGGGGTGTTCTGCCGGTCGCTGAACCGGCGGAACTGTTCGTCCCTGTCGATCTGCAGCCAGAATTTGATCACGACCGCGCCCCAGTCGCACAGCTGGCGTTCAAATTCGTTGATCTCGCGGTAGGCCCGCCGCCACTCTTCTTCGGAACAGAAGCCCTCGATCCGCTCTACCATCACGCGTCCGTACCACGTCCGGTCGAATACGGCGATGTGGCCGGTGCGCGGAAGGCTTGTCCAGAACCGCCACAGGTAATGGCGGGCGAGTTCTTCCGGCGAGGGGGCCGCAATGGGCACGACCTGGTAGCCGCGCGGATCGAGCGCCTTCGCGACGCGGCGGATGTTGCCGCCCTTCCCGGCCGCGTCCCAGCCCTCGTAGGCGATGACGGCCGGCACTTTTTTGCGGTACATCCTCTCGTGCAGCTCGGCGAGCAGCTCCTGCTGCTCTTTGAGGCAGCTCCGGTATTCCTTTTCGTCCAGTTTCCGGTCAAGGGGAATCTCGGAGAGCTTCGGCATCGTCAGCAGGCGGAAGGGGCCGGGCTGTATCTTTTCCTCCGGCGGCTTTTCGGCCGGCGCCGCTTTTCGGGCCAGCGCTTCCTCGATGCGGTCCGCTACTGCGGTGAAGACGTCAAGCGCGGCGGCGCGGCGGTCCATGCCGGAGACTACGCACCACGGCGCGTTCGTCGTGTTCGTGTACCGCAGCGCCTCGTCGAATGCCCGGCAGTATTCCTCATACCTGCGGTTGCGCTTCCAGTCCAGTTCCGTAACGCGCCAGGCGGTGTCCTTATCCTGCCGGAGCTTTTCGAACCGCTTTTTCTGCTCCTTTTTGTCTATGTGGATGAAAAACTTAAGGATCAGGTATCCGCCGTCGGTCAGCTGACGTTCGAATATGCTGATGTCCCTCAGACGCTGCCCGGCGGTTTTGTCGTCGAGGTCCTCCTCGATGCGCGCCGTGGTGACGTCCATGTACCAGCTCCGATCCAAAATGGCCATCTGCCCCTGCTTGGGGAGAGCCTTCCAGTAGCGCCAAAGGACGGGTTCACGTTTTTCCAGTTCCGTGGGCGCAAGGAAGGAAGAGACGAGAAAGCCGCGCGGGTCGAAGCTCTCGATCAGCTTCCCGATCAGCCCGCCTTTTCCGGCGGCGCCCCAGCCTTCGAACAGAATGATGACGGGCAGCTTCGCCTGCCGCAAAGGCTGCTGCAGCGCGGATAGGCGCGCTTCCAGCTTCGGCGCAAGCTCCCTGTACTGTTCCTTTGTCACTTTTTTCGCAAGATCCGCTGTTTCCAGCATGATTTCAGACACCTCCCGTTTTTCCCGTTGCCATGCGGCGATTTGCCGATATCCATATTATACACGATTCGGACAAAGATTTCCTCAAAGAAAAAAGAAATTCCGCCCGCCGTCAAAATCTCGGGCCGGTCTTTTTTTCGCCCCGCATTTGTGATATAATAAACCGAATTTACAGGAAAGGAACTGCGCCATGATTATTCTGGGCATCGACCCCGGGTACGCCATCGTCGGCTACGGCGTCGTACAGGCGGAGAACGGCCGCTTCCGCCCGCTGGAATACGGGGCGGTCGTGACAGACGCGGAGCTCGATTTCGGCCTTCGCCTCGAAAAAATCTACGACGGCCTTTCCGGGATCGCGCAGCGGTGGAAGCCGGCGGCCGTTTCGATCGAAAAGCTGTATTTCCAGAACAACCAGAAGACGGCCATCGGCGTCGCGGAGGCCCGCGGGGTGATTCTGCTCGCCGCCAGAAAATCCGGCGCGGAAATTTTCGAATACACGCCGCTGCAGGTGAAGCTTTCGGTCACGGGCTACGGGCAGGCGAAAAAGCCGCAGGTCATGGAGATGACGCGCAGGCTCCTGTGCCTCAAGGACGTGCCGAAGCCGGACGACACGGCCGACGCGCTCGCCATGGCGGTCTGCCACGGGCAGGCGGCGGGTTCCCGTCTGCGCCGGGTCATGCTGGAGCGCAGATTGGGCGGAACAGACGGGGGAAAGGCGGAGAAGACATGTTTTACAGTTTAAGGGGGACGCTGATCCACCTCGAACCCGGCGTCGCGGTCGTCGAATGCGGCGGCATCGGCTTCAAGTGCCTGACCTCGCAGAACACCGCGCGTGCCCTTCCGCCGCTCGGCGGGGAGGCGACGCTCTACACGCACCTGCATGTGCGGGAGGACGCGGTCGATCTGTTCGGGTTTGCGACGATGCCGGAGCTGAACTGCTTCCGGATGCTGACGGGCGTCAGCGGCGTGGGTCCCAAGGTGGCGCTCGCCGTGCTTTCCGTGCTGACGCCGGAGCAGGTGGCCGCCGCTTCCGCGACGGGCGACAGCAAGTCCTTCACCCGTGCGAGCGGCGTCGGCAGCAAGCTGGCGCAGCGCATCGTGCTGGAGCTGCGCGACAAGGTGCGGGACATCAAAACGGCCGTGGGCGCCGTTCAGGCGGGGCAGCCCTCGGCGTCGGACAATGCTGGCGCCGCCGTGAACGCCCTGACCGTGCTGGGGTACCAGCCGTCCGAGGCGGCCGCGGTCGTGGCGCGGTTCGACAGCGCCCTCCCGGTCGAGGAACTGATCCGGCTGTCGCTCAAAACGATGGATGCGGGGCGCCGCGGCCCCGGAAACGGGCAGTGAACGGCAGATAGAAAGGCAGCGGAATGGATAACTTGAATTACGATTCCACAGATGCGGAACGGGGGGATTCCGATTTCGAAAACCGCGTCCTCACGCCGGAATATTCGCCGGAGGACGCCGAGGTCGAAAATCCCCTGCGCCCGCGGACGCTTTCCGAATATATCGGGCAGAATAAGGTCAAGGAGAACCTTTCCGTATTCATCGAGGCGGCAAGGCAGCGGAAAGAGACGCTGGACCACGTTCTGCTTTACGGCCCGCCGGGCCTTGGCAAGACCACGCTGGCGGGCATCATCGCAAACGAGCTCGGGGTCAATTTCCGCATCACCTCCGGACCCGCGGTCGAAAAACCGGGAGACCTCGCGGCCATCCTTACGAACCTCAACCCCGGCGACGTGCTGTTCATCGACGAGGTGCACCGCCTCTCCCGCAGCGTGGAGGAGATCCTGTACCCTGCGATGGAGGATTTCGCGCTCGACATCATCACCGGAAAGGGGCAGATGGCGGCTTCGTACCATCTGCCGCTGCCGAAATTCACGCTTGTCGGCGCCACGACGCGCGCCGGGCAGCTCAGCGCGCCTCTGCGCGACCGTTTCGGCGTCGTGCTCCGGCTGGAGCTGTATTCCCCGCGCGAGCTTGCACAGATCGTTACGCGCAGCGCAAAGATTCTGAGCATCCCGATCGAAACCGACGGCGCGCTTGAAATTGCCTCGCGCTCCCGCGGGACGCCCCGCATCGCGAACCGGCTTCTCAAGCGTGTGCGCGATTTCGCGCAGGTCGTCTCCGGCGGCAGCATCACGCGCGAGGCGGCAAAGCTGGGCCTCGACCGGCTCGAGATCGACAGGCTCGGCCTCGACGCGAACGACCGCAGGCTCCTTCAGGCGCTGATCAGGTTCTACGGGGGCGGGCCGGTCGGCCTGGAAACGCTCGCGGCCGCCATCGGGGAGGAAGCGGTGACCATCGAAGACATCTACGAGCCGTACTTAATGCAGATCGGCTTTCTGAGCCGAACGCCGCGCGGACGCTGCGCCACGCCTGCGGCCTATGAGCACCTCGGCCTCAAAAAGCCGGAGGGCGCGGACGACGGCGGCCAGCAGAAACTGTACTGAACGATTCCTCCAAATTTTGAACTGTTGGGAGTGTTGGATACAAAATGGGAAGATTATTTGGAACGGACGGCGTGCGCGGCGTCGCGAACAGCGAGCTGACCTGCGAGCTGGCCATGAATATCGGCCGTGCGGCGGCCATGGTCCTGACGGACAGCGTGCACCGGCACCCGAAGGTGCTTATCGGCAAAGACACCCGCATTTCTTCCGACATGCTGGAAGCCGCCATGACGGCGGGCCTGTGCAGCGTGGGCGCGAACGTCGTGCGCCTTGGCGTGGTGCCCACCCCCGCCGTGGCGTTTCTTGTCGGGAAATACAAAGCCGATGCCGGCGTGATGCTGACGGCGTCGCACAACCCGTGCG
>JAEZRH010000096.1 GCA_023412845.1 Bacillota bacterium | reverse complement strand
TAAGGGTTAGCCGGTATTCAGTCCACTACGGCTTGAACAAAGTGAAAGCCAGCGTCTTTAGGCGCTGGCAGTTTTATGCCCTTTTAGGGCTCGTGCAAGCCACCCGTTTTACGGGTGGTCATGACTCATTTTCCCGTACTGCTTCTCGGAAGAATTCCGCAGAGGAGGATCCCGTCTTGTATGATCTTCTCTGCTTCTTACGGCTGGGATGCTATTGCTATAGTATGGTATACAATGGAGATATCATGATTCATACAGTTCTGATGAAAATGACAATGCGGGGGATCCGCCCCGGCATAAAGAATACCGCCGGACCGTCTTTGCGGCGGCCCGGCGGCTTTATCAAAAAAGCAGGAGGGTGTTGTCAGGATTCTCCGGCGGCCAACTCAAAAGGAAGCACAGCATCCGATTCCGCATCGGCTTCCTCCGAATCGATTCTCTCATCCGGCGGGGGAAAACCGTCGTCTCCCTCCAAGGAGGGCTGTTTGAGGCGGAACTTCCGCACCTCTTCCAAGAGCAGTCTGGCCTGGCCGGAGAGCTCTTCGCTGGCGGCGGCGCTTTCCTGTGCCGTGGCGGAGTTGCTCTGCACAACGGAGGAAACCTGACCAATGCTGCTGTTGATGCGGTCGATGCGCCTTTTCTGTTCGGAAGCAGCCGAGTCGACGGTGAAGATGTCCGTTACGATCTGCTGAAGGACCTTCTGGATTTCTTCGGCGCTCCGCGCCGTCCTGCCGGCGAGCGAGAAACCGTTCTCCACTTTGGTCAGCGTGTCCTGGATCAGCGCGCCGGTTTCTTTCGACGCCTGGGCGGATTTCGCCGCAAGGCTGCGCACCTCGTCGGCGACTACGGCAAACCCTTTGCCCGCATCGCCTGCGCGGGCGGCCTCAACCGAAGCGTTCAGCGCAAGCAGGTTGGTCTGGAAAGCAATATCGTCAATCGTTTTGATGATTTTTTTGATCCTGTCTGAGGACCGCCGGATTCCTTCCATCGCCGCCAACATATCCTCTGCCTGACGGCTGGAATTTTCCATCTCCTGTGCGGTGCCGGAAATCTTGTGGGCGATCGTCTTCACGTTTTCCGCCGTTTCGCCGACTCCGTCCGAAATACCTGCGATCTCGCCGGAAAGTTCTTCGATGGAGGCGGTCTGCTCTGCGGCACCCTGCGCAAGCGACTGTGATCCGTCGGAGACCTGCCTTGCGCCGGAGCTTACCTGCAGCGCGGCTTCATTGATTTTTGCAAGCATCGAGTTGAGCGAGGAGGAGATAGTCTCAAGCGACGCGCGGATGGGGGCGAAGTCGCCGATGTATTCGATGCTCACGTCCTGAGTCAGGTCGCCCTGTGCCATGGAGCCCAGATGGCGTGAAATGTCGCTTTCATACAGGCGCAGGGAGGAAGACATGGAGACGAGGGACTCCATAAGGCTGCCGATCTCGTCGTTGGAATGAGAGGAAAGCCGGCGTTCGCTCAGGTCGCCCTTTGCAAGCGAAGCGGCGAGGCCGTTCATGCCTGCGAGGGGGAGCGCGATCTTCCTGCGGGAGAAACGTGCGAAAAACAGCACTCCGGCGAGTGCGACCAGCAGAGCGGCAAAACCGGCCAAGAGAGAGTACCGCCCCTGGAGTGCGAGGATGGAGCCGATCGGCTTTGCCGTCCCGAAAGCGCCGATGATCTTCCCGGCGGGATCTTTGATGGGCTGATACAGCCCGTAATAATTTTGTCCGAGGATGGCGAGCCGCTGCATCACCGGCGCCCCGGAGCGGGAGATGGTCTGCTGCACACCCGCGTCGAGGGGCGTTTTCTCCTGCCGCTTGCTCTGGGGGTCGAGAAGGGTCGTATTGAGGCGCGTCCCATTCAGGAAGACGCTGTATTCACAGCCGGTCGTCGATTTCAAACCGTCGAGAAAAGAGTGGCTGCCCATGTCGTAGCCGGTGGAGAGGATGCCGACGATCTTCCCGCCCGCATCCGTGATCGGGGAGGCGGCCCGCACGGCGAGTGGAACCTCCGTCCCTTTTTCCAGGTAGACCCGCGTGTATCCTTTGGCCGCATCCTGAATGCCGGCTTGATAGGAAAGAGAATCCTTCGTTCTCTGACTGGCGGTGCGGGCCAGCACGATCCCGCTTGGGTCGGTGACCGTCATGAAATCGACGTTGGAACTGGCCGTACGCTTCGCCTGGTTCAGCGCGTCGAGGATGGCGCCGCGGTCCGCGGTCTTCACGGCGGCCACTACGGCCTTATCGGACGCGAATGTGTGCGCGAACGAAGCGACAGAGACGTCCATCTGGCTTATTTCACTGTTGAGCGCGAGGTAGGCGGACTGCGTCTCGTCCTGCAGGACCATGTCCGTCAGTTTTGTGCTGCCCAGATACATGACGAAAACGGTAGCCGCCGCAGTAGCAAGAATCGCAACGCTGGACGCGGCCGTGATCCTCCGGCCGAGTTTTTCCCTCTTCTTTTTTAAAGACGCTGCTCTTTTGATGGCCATGTTCACCCGCTTCTTTCAGAAAGGACGTCTCCGTTCCTGCGGAGACGTCCCTGTTTTCTGCGGCGCCATGCCGCAAATATCAAGTTTTCACTGAAATGTTTCTGCCTTATCCATCATAATAAATGTACTGGAACATATTGTCAATCTCAAAATGACAGTTTTTAAAAAGTTCTTGCAAATCACTGAATAAACCGTGACTATAAGAATTAAAAATGGGAAGTTTTGAATAGAAAAAACGAAATTTATGCAATTTTCTCGAGGAAGGGAACTCGACGGCAGGTCTGCCGAATGGAAGCGCGGGAAAAATTCGTCGGATCAGGAGCCGAAGCGGTACAGCGTCGCGCTGACGGAGGATGAGCCTCCGTATTCCGAAGGGCTGACCTTTGCGGCGTTTTCTTCCACATAGGAGAGAATTTCGGAATCGGAACCTCTTGCCATGCCGCTGCTTTGTTCGGAAACGAGAAAATAGGTGATCTTCCCTTCCTTAACCAGCTCCTTGAAGCGGTCGAGCGTGAGAGCCTGATCGCTGCCCAGAAATCCTCCGTAGGCGACGGCGGGCAGTCCGGTATCGACAATGAACTGCGCGACGTCATTGGCTTTCTGTGCCACGACAAGATAGCTGCCTTGTTTATAGTTTTTTACGAGGTAATTTTCAAGCGTCTGCGTGGCGTCGTCGTTTGTGGTGAACGCCTCCTGATTCGCCGTCATGCCCGGCGTTTTTGCCGTGGAGGCAAGCTCCGGCCCGGCGTAGGGCATCGTGATGTTCTCCGGCACGTACAGCATCGCGGTCAGGGACCAGTAGAACGGCCCCGCAAGGAGGGACACAAGCATGCACGCGGCGACGGCCCGGACGGCGGTCTGCTTCCTGGGACGCAGGAGCCGGAGAGTCATCAGCACGAACGCCGCGGCGCCGGACCCTGCAATGACCGGGAACAGCCATGTCCTGAGCTGCGAATAGCTCCAAACATACGCGGCCGAGAACGCGGTGGAAGAAACGAGGCACAGGGGCAGCAGCCACTGTTTTACGCCTCTGCGGTCCCGGAAGGCCCGAAGCATCTCCGGGAAACCGATGCCAACCACGCCGGCGATCCCCGGGGCCAGCATGCACAGATAATACCGGTGGTAAAAGGAAGCAAAACTGAAAAACGCGCCGAGGGTCACAAGCCACACGCCCCAGAAGGCGAAGATGCCCTGCCGCAGAGACATCCGCTTCAACGAGAATTTCCGGATGCAGGCGAGCGCACAGAACAGCGCGGGGATCAGCAGCCACGAAGCCTGGCCGTACATGGAGCTCTGCCACAGGCGCAGGGGGCCGGCCGTGCCGATGTCGTTGCCCACCGCGCCGCCGGTACGGTTGCCGCCGAAGCCGCCCTGTCGGTTCCCCGCTCCGGGAAATCCGCCGTTCTGGCTGTTGCCCTGGCCGTTCCCCTGTCCGAAAGGCATGTTCTGCCCGTTGTTTTGCCCGGTGGGCGGGTTTTGTCCGCCGCTGCGGCCGCCGTCCCCGCGCGAGCGCCCGTCACCCTGAAAACCGCCCATGTTCCCGCGGCGCATCCCTCCGGAAACGCCGCCCTGACCCACAAGGCGTTCCATGCCGTTGTGGCCGACGATCAGCTCGGAAACGGTGTTGTTCGTGGAGCTGCCCACGTACGGTCGGTCGGAGACGGGGGTGAGGTCCACCGCGGCGACCCATGCGAGTGAGACGGCGGCCATCACGGCCGTAGCCAGAATCCCGGAGACGAAGCGCCTGCCGGGCCTCTCTTTCGAGCAGAACAGATACAGCAGAACGACGGCTGGAAGGATCATGTACGCCTGCAGCATCTTGATGTTGAACCCGATTCCGATCGTGACAGCCGCCGCAAACAGGAAGCGCCGTTTCCCCGTCTCAATCGAGCGGAACAGGAACCACACGGCCAGCAGCAGAGCGAAGACGAGCTGCATATCCATGGTGTTGTTGCGCGACGCGACGACGGCGGCTGGCGTAAGCGCGAAAACCAACGCCGAAAGCAGACCCGCCGGGCGGCTGAAATGTTTTGCGGTCAGCAGGTACATCAGCACGGTGGAAGCCGCGCCAGCGAGCGCCTGCGGCAGCAGCATCACCCATCCGTGGTACCCGAGTACGAGGACGAACAACGCCTGGACCCAAAGACCGAGCGGGGATTTGTCGATCGACACGACTCCGGCCGGGTCGAACGAGATATAGAAGAAATTGTGAAAGCTCTGGGTCATGCTCCTGATCGCCGCCGCGTAGTACGCGTTGCCGTAGCCCACCTGCGAGATCAGGCAGAAATTCAGCCCGAACGAAAGCAGCGCTACGGCGCACAGCGTGGCGGTATGCCGGTGTGTTTTCCAGTCAAATGTATGGCGGTTGCCGGTTTTCATCTCTTTCACCCCATGCGGAAACAGTACCTGCATTATCTCTCGCGCTTGTTGCGGGAAGATGAAGTCAGTCTGAAAATTTCATGAGCGCCGGGCCGCCGGCCGCGGAAAAACTTCCCTTAACAAAAACGGAACCGAAATTTAACGGTACCGTGTTAAAGTACAGACAAAGGAAAAAGACGGCGCTTTTTAAAAGTGGGGGTTTGAAAATGCGGTTTCTTCCGGGAATCGGGAAATGGAACATTCAGAGAAAGCTGATCGTCGCCGTGACGCTGCTGATCGCCGCCGTGGTATTCGTCCAGTCCGCGCTGTCGTACGTCAGCCTCGGCGAAGCCTACGGCACGGCCATCGGCGTTCAGCGGGACACCTTCGACACCGTCGCGAAATCCGAGGTGGAAAGCGTGATCTCCGCGCTTCAGGCGAATTATCAGCGCTTCAAGGACGGTGAAATCACGGAGATCGAGTCGTGGAATACCGCCAAATCCATCGTGAGGGATACCCGCTATGACGGCGGCAGGGGATATTTCTGGGCGGACAAGCCGGACGGGACCTGCGCGGTGGACTAC
>JAEZRH010000094.1 GCA_023412845.1 Bacillota bacterium | reverse complement strand
GTCCCATGCGGCTTCGCGGCTTCTTATCTCCGCTTTTCCGCAGCGCCCTTTCCGTAAGGCGCTTCACTATAATACCAAACCATTTCCCTTCTGTCAACCCTTTTTTGCGGTTTTTTTCAAACTTTTTGAAATTTAGCCGTTTCGATGTCGAGGACGGCCAATCTGGAAACCATTTTCGATCCGCTGCGGATAATTAACGGGCGCCGGGGGAAAATCTGCTTAGAAGGGGTTGGTAAATACGAAAATTAATTGGAAAACAATATGGGGTGTTGCCGTCATCGTCCTGTTGAACATATTGATGTTCGGTATTGTGACGCGGGCGGGCGGGTCCGTGCAGACGCTTTCGAAGGTCGGCTCCACGGGAGGCGAAGTGAAACAGATCCAGACACGGCTGAAAAACTGGGGCTACTACACCGGTACCGTGGACGGGATCTACGGTTCCGGAACGAGAAGAGCCGTGGTCTACTTCCAGCAAAAGAACGGCCTGACGGCGGACGGCGTGGCCGGGCCGGCGACGCTCTCTAAAATGGGCATCTCCTCCGGGTCGGGCGACGGCGGCGCAGGCGGCATGAGTTCCAGCGACGTGAACCTGATGGCGCGGGTCATCTCCGCGGAATCGCGTGGGGAGCCTTATGTGGGCCAGGTCGCCGTGGGCGCGGTGATCCTGAACCGCATTGAGCACCCGTCTTTCCCGAAAACCCTCGCGGGCGTGATTTATGCACCGGGGGCGTTCTCCTGCATTGCGGACGGCGGCATCGACGCGCCGGTGGCGGCTTCCGCCTACAAGGCCGCGCGCGACGCCCTGAACGGCTGGGACCCCTCCGGCGGAGCGATCTACTATTATAATCCCGCAAAAACGACGAACAAGTGGATCCTCTCCCGTCCCGTGATCGTCGTCATCGGAAGTCACCGGTTCTGCAGCTGACGTGCGGAATCGGGACAAGACGGCCCCCCTGCTTCCTTTCCCGGAAGGGCGGGGGCTTTCTTTATGCCAGATAAGCCGAAACAGACCGTAGACCGTTCTCGGTTACTTCCCGGATCCGGATTGTCTTCGTAATTACGCTGCCGTTGTCAAGCTCGATTTTCGCCGTTATGAACGCCTTTTCATATGCAGCCTTTCTCAATTCACTGACCCTTTTCATTTGTTCCGTATAAGCGGCGGCCGTAGTTTCACTTTTATAGTCCGTCTGCGTATAGGGAATTTTCAGCCCAAAATTCGTCAGGTTGACCTCCTCGAGAAAATCCGCCGAATAGACGGTCCCGATCGGGGTAAAGCCCCAGGCGGTCCATATCCCGTTTGTATCGATTTCGCTTAAAGTCTGATTTACGCCATAATTGGCATACTCGCCGCTGTTCATCATTTCTTTCGTGAAAAAAGTCTTTTTCATGAATTCGCAGTTATGGGCGGTATATGTCACCTGTTTGATATCCGGGCGCCCCGTGCAGTGAAGATTGAAATCGACCTGATCTTCCCAGTTCATCATGCCGTCGCTGCCACCGCCGCCGCCTGAAAAAATCGCCATGTGCTTTTTGTCTTTTTCGGTCAAAATCCGAATTCCGTCGTTTTTTTCCGACGAAGCCGCGTCTTCCGCCCCCGTAGCCTGTGGCGAGGCCCGTTCAAATGTCTTTGCCGGGAACCACGCGACGCACCCGGCCAAAACCAGCAGGGAACACATCGCGGCGGAGACCGTCCGGCATATTATGCGGCGATTTTCAGCCGATTTTTCCGTTGATGCTTCTGAAACATGATTCATGGCGTTCCCTCGCACTCCCTTTTATTGTATTATATCCCTATATTTAGAAATTGGAATGGATTCTTTCACAATTGGAATAAATTGAGGTCATAGCCATGCTTTGAATGATATAAGGAAAGACCGGAACCTGCTCATTCAAATTCCGGTCTTTTATTCTCAAAATCAGTCAAAGGTTATGCTTTGAAGTTCCTGACCATATCTTTGATCTTCTGAACATAGGCCTTGTTTGCGTCGTCCGTGGAAGAATCCGCGACGATAGCCACGTATTTTCCGTTGCCGGAGAGGGTGGCCTCCACTTCTTTTTCCAGCAGCATGAACCTGCCGCTGCTCTTCACCTGAGAGACAACCTGCTGTGCCGTCGCGTTCAGCGAAGCGGGGTCGAACTGGTACAGTTCGACCGTAACGTTGTCTTTGCCGCCGTTATAGCCGTACTTGTACTTTACGCCGCTTTTCGCGCCGATGATGTCGGCCCGCATGGTCTCTGGCGTACCGGTGACCGAAGCGTTCGCCACGAGGTAGGTTTCAAGGCCGCTGAGGCTGTCTTCCACGGTGTCCGCCGTCACGGAAGACGAAGTTTGGGACGAAGCGGCCTGGGAGGAAGCGGACGGAGAGGACGAAGCGCCGCCTACGTCGCCCACGCCGCATGCGGAAAGCGTCAGAGCCAGCGCGGCCGTAATGGATAAAATCCAGATTTTTTTCATGGTAAATCCGCCTTTTCAATATCTTTATCTTTTCAAAAAATTAATCAGCAGCGATACCCGGTCCACTGAAATTCACCGGTATTTTTATATTATCCGATTTTTGAGCGCGTTTGTCAAGCCGGGCAGGCACGGCCTGCACTTTCGGCCGGGCGTACGGAACTGCGGGCAGGCGCAGCAAGTCCGGGATGACGCCGATACGCCGCGAAGCGGTGCGCGGTTTTGGGCGGACGCCCGGCGGCCACGATAAAAGAAGTCAGCCGCCGAGGGTGACGTCGCAGTCCTGATACCAGCGCAGCGCCTCGTAGAACTGCTCCGGCTGAAAATCCGGCCAGTATTCCTCCAGAACGTAGATATCCGCGTAGACGGACTGCACCGGCAGAAATCCGCTCAGCCTCCTGCGCCCGCCCCAGCGCACGAGAAGATCGACGCGCGAAATCTCGGCCGAACGCAGGGCCCCGCCCTGCCGCAGGCCGTCGAGGTCCCACTTCCAGTCGTAATTCACAAGGAAATTCAGGTTGATGCTCCCTTTGCCGAAGCCGATCCTCCGGTTGGCGTAAGGCTTCAGCTCTTCCGGAAAAGCGGGGGATTCCGTGTTCCCCACGACGAGCAGATTGGCGTCGCGGCCGCTGAGGGCATTCACGGCCTGCACGCAGGCCTGCGTGAAAGCCTGCCGCTGTTCCGGCGCGCGCTTGTTGTTGTCTTTTGTAAAGCCGTAGAACGTGGCCTCGCGGATGCCGAGCTCCAGCATCATTTCGTACAGCCGGAAGCCCGGATCGATCCCGAACCGATAGCCGTCCTTTTTTTCGTATCCGTTCTTTATCGCCCACCTGCGGTTGCCGTCCGGAATGACTCCGATATGTGCGGGTATCCTCTGAAACGTTTCCATGCGGTTCCCTCCGCTGCGTATTTTTCTGCGGATATTCTTACCGTGTTTGCCTCCGCACATACGGGTCCCTGCAAATATGGATCCACACGCACCCATAGGAGGACTTTTTATGCAAGAAAAGGAGCCTCTCCAGGCCCCCTTCCCGCTTTCGTTTTCAATACCGTTTTTCCGCCGGGATCTCCTGTTCGTGAAGGCCGCGCAGTGTTTCCAGCTCCTCTTTAAATTCCGCCGGGGTCTGCGTCTCCTTCTGTTCCAGCCGGTCGAGCAGAGTGTACTCGAAGCTTTCCGCCCCAAAGCTCCGCCAGTCCGCCTGCAACCGCAGATGATAACAGCTGCCCGTCTGCTGCATAAAGTCGAAACGGTTCCGGCTGCCGTTCAGGTTCATATCGCACAGAACGAGAACTTTCCCGTTCGCGCGGCAGGTCACCGAGAAAACGCAGCCCACTTTTTTACTCTGCCGATATGCCGAAGCAAGTTCTTTTCTTCTGGTGTTTTCCATTTCTGTTCTCCTTCTGCAGCCGCTATGCTATAATATAATACTAAGTATAATAACATATGCACCTTCGGGACACAAGCCTTGCGGACACGGTCCGTTTCGGCGCGGGGCCGGGGTGCATCCTGCAAGGAGGTCTTTTCTATGGATGAATATCTGATCAGGAACACGACGCGGGAACAGCGCGAAAAGATCATCCGCGATTCGCTGCGGTGCGGCGGCGTCGAATGCGAAAATTGCTCCTCCTGCGACGCCTACGGCGCCATAAGCCCGCTGAAAATGTACCAGCCGTATATAGACGGCGAAAAAGAGATTTCCGAGATCAACGCGGAGTACGCGGCAAACTACCTCAAATAAACCTCCGGGCGGAGTCATGACCACCCGTAAAACGGGTGGCTTGCACGAGCCCTAAAAGGGCATAAAACTGCCAGCGCCTAAAGACGCTGGCTTTCACTTTGTTCAAGCCGTAGTGGACTGAATACCGGCTAACCCTTA
>JAEZRH010000029.1 GCA_023412845.1 Bacillota bacterium | reverse complement strand
AGAACGGGATGTTTCAGATCGGCAAGCTGGTCGTCCAGCGCCAGATCACGGCGCTCGGCACGTCGGCCATCGCCGCCAACGCCGTGGCAAACAGCATCTCCAGCGTGTCGAACATCCCGGGCAACGCCGTCAGCCTCGCGCTGATCACGGTGGTGGGGCAGTGCCTTGGCGCCGGAGATTATAAACAGGCGACTTTTTATACGAAACGGCTGCTCGTTACTTCCTACCTTGCCATGGGCGCCCTGAATATCACGCTGTTCTGTTTGACGGGCCCGCTCGTCGGAGCGTTTGGCCTTGACCCGGTGGCTTCGGAGAGCGCGAAGCAGATTCTGTATGTGTTCGCTCTGTGCAACGGGATCATATGGACGCTTTCCTTTGTCTTGCCGAATTCGCTGCGCGCGGCGGGGGACGTCCGTTTCACCATGCTGACTTCCATCCTTTCCATGTGGGTGTTCCGCATCGGGTTCAGCTATATTCTGGCGGGAATGCTGGGCCTGGGTGTTCAGGGCGTGTGGTATGCAATGTACATCGACTGGGTCGTGCGCGTGGTGGTTTTCGTCTTCCGCTTCCGCAGCGGAAAATGGAAGGAAAAACGCGTCATTTAGAAAACATACGGCATCCGTACTTCCGGCGGGTGCCGATTTTTTATGGGAGCGCAAAGGTGCCGGAATTTTCAATTTGCATGGAAGCATCGTTTGTTCTATAATGATTCAAACGGTACAGCGGGCGTTTTGCCTCTCTGTCACAGAATGCGGGGATTGAAACATGCAGGGTGCAGCGTTGCAGGTCATGAATGAAGTCAAGAAATGCGTGGTGGGAAAAGACGAGATCATCCGCAGGGTATTGATGGTCATCCTTGCGCAGGGCCATATTCTTCTGGAAGATATTCCGGGCGTCGGAAAGACGACGCTGGCGCTCGCTTTTTCAAAGGCGATGTCTCTGGATTACCGCCGCATGCAGTTCACGCCGGATGTGATGCCGACGGACGTGACCGGCTTTTCGGTCTATGACCGGACAAGCGGTGCGCTGAAGTATCAGCCGGGTGCGGTGCTGTGCAACCTTTTCCTCGCCGACGAGATCAACCGTACTTCCAGCAAGACGCAGTCCGCGCTTCTTGAGGTGATGGAGGAGGGAAAAGTCACCGTAGACGGGGTTTCTCACCCGACGCCGAAGCCGTTTCTCGTGATCGCCACGCAGAACCCGGTCGGCTCCGCGGGTACGCAGATGCTGCCGGAATCGCAGCTTGACCGCTTTATGGTGCGGCTTTCCATGGGATATCCGGACCTGCAGGACGAGATCGAGATCCTCAGGCGCAAGCAGGGGGAAGAACCGCTTGAAACCGTCCGTCCCGCTGCCGGGGCCCGGGACGTGCTCGCCATGCAGGCCCAGGCCTCGGACGTCTTCCTTGCGGACGACATTTATTCCTACATCGCGAGGCTGACCGCCTCCACCCGCGAAAACAGGATGGTCCGTCTCGGAGCGAGTCCGCGCGGCTCCATCGCCCTCGCGCGCATGGCGCAGTCCGCCGCCTATCTCGACGGCCGGGACTATGTGATCCCGGGCGACGTGCAAAGCGTTTTTGCGGATGTGATCGGACACCGTATCCTTCTCAGTCCACAGGCGAAGATCGGCGGCGAAAGCCTGAAAAGCGTCCTGAACGCGGTCCTGCGGGAAACGCCGGCCCCTTCCGTTTTAAGGCGGTAGAAAAATGCTGCGAAACCGATTGGGGTACTGCTTTCTGCTTGCCGCCGCAGTCCTGTTCTCCATATTTTTTGTGGGGTACCTGTCGTTTTTCATTCTGGTGTTTTTGCTTCTGCTGCCGGTGCTTTCCTTCGTGCTGACCGCGCTGGCCGTCGGCAGGACGAAGATCCGGCTGGAATCCTCCGAAAGCTATGCGGAAAAGCGGCGGGAAGCCGTTTTCCGCATCCTTCTGGGCAACCGCTTTTTTCTGCCGGTCGCGTGTGTGAAGCTGAAGGTGCGCAGCGTCAATTCGCTGTGCGGCGAGCCGACGTGGCAGACGCTGGCGTTCCCCGCCGACGCCCGTAAGGATACCACAGTCGAGTACCGCGTCCGTTCCCAGTATGCGGGAAAGATCACGGTTTCCCTCGCGCACGTGCGGTGCTATGATTATCTCGGCCTCTTTTCGTTTTCCAAACAAACGGACGGCACGGCGGAAACTTTTGTTCCGCCTTCCGTGTTTCCGCTGGATGTCTTTCTGCGCCCCTCGGCGGCCGCGCCGGAGGGGGAAGTCTATTCCGCGGTCAAGCCGGGCGACGACTCCTCCGAAGTCTTCGGCATCCGCCCCTACAGGGAGGGCGACCGGCTGCGCAGCATCCACTGGAAGCTGACCGCAAGGCTCGGCGAGCTCATGGTCCGCGAGTTCAGCCTGCCGCTCGACTGCAGCGTCCTGCTTTTGCTGGAGCTGCTGGCCCCCGGTCCCGCCGTGCTGGAGACGGTCCTTGAGACGGCGGCTTCCGTTTCGCATTTTCTCCTGGAGAACCAGATTTCCTACCGGATTGAGTGGTATGATCCGCAGCATGAGGAATACCGCAGCGAACCGGTCTCGGACGACGACGGCCTTGCCGTTGTGCTCGGCGCGATTTTGTCGTCGGGAGGATACCGGGATAGGGCATATGCGTGTGCCTGCCGGACCGGAGCTCCGGTCCGTCCCGGTTCCCGCCTGATCTGCGTGACCGGCGGCCTGACGCGGGAGTTAGTTTCCTTCTGCGGGCGGATGGGTGGCGCGACCGTGCTGTATGCCGATGACGGGGACCAAAAAGCCGCCGGAAAAGAGCTTGCGGACGCCCTGGCGTCGGCGGGAGCGGAAGTCGTTCCCATCCGCCCCGGAAAAATCGCCGGAAGCCTCTCCGGCCTGACCATTTGAGACAGAAGGAGGAAAATTGGATGCATACCGGCAGAAAACGGCCCGGAGAGACCGGCCTTCACACGGAGGCCCCCCGTTTTGCGGCCGGAAAGACCTCCCGTGCGGCAGACTGCGTCCTGAGCTTCCTGCTGACGTCTCTGGGCATTTTCGGCACGGTATGGGCGTTCGTTTCCTCCTTTTCTCTGAGCGTGCTGCCGCTGACCCTGTCCCTTTATCTCTTCGTTTTTCTTGTCGCCTTCGCGGCGGCGTTTTCCTTGCGGAAGGCCGGATATGTGCTTCTCCCTCTTTATGCGATCCTTTACGGAGCGGTTCTGTGGCAGGAGCAGAAAAGCGTCGCGCAAGGGTTTGCGGTCACGGCCAACAGCGTCATCACGGTTTATTCGGACCGGCTGAACTATGCCATGCAGAAGTTTCCGGTGGGTGCAAAGGCTGCGGAGCAGCCGTGGCTGTGCACGATGTTCCTGCTGTTCTGCGTTTTTCTGCTCTGCGGTTTTGTGGGCTGGGCCGTCTTCCGGTTCAAAAGCTTCTGGCTCACGTTTTTTCTCACGGCGCCTTTCCTGCTTCTCGCCTTCATGATCACCATCACGCCGAATTTGACCGCAATGCTGATGCTTCTCGTCTGCTGGGCGACGCTGGGGCTGATCCGCCTGCAGCGGCGCGGCGGGACGGGCTTTGTGCGCCGGCGCGGCATTTACCGGGCGGGGAACGGCGGCTCCGCCGCCCGGACCGGTCTGATGCTGATGCCCTGCGTGGCGCTGTGCCTTGCTATTATCCTGGCCGCTTTCCCGCAGGGCAGCTACCGGCGGTCCGGTCTTGCCGACAGTCTGCGGACCGGCCTGACGGATTCGTTTACGCAGGAATCCTTCTTCGGCGGCTCCAAATCGCTGGCCGGGAACACGATTCGCGTCGACCTGCGCAACGCAAACGGGGTTCATTTCACCGGCAAGACGGTCCTGCGGGTGAAAGCGGACGGCCAATATCCCCTTTACCTCAAAAATTTTGCCGCCGGCTTTTACACCGGCTCAGACTGGCAGCTGTATCCGGATTCCGACTACCAGGAGATCAACCGGGAGCTCGGCGGCATGAATGTCCAGAACATGCTGCACACCTTTGAGACCCTGCTAGGGCAGCAGAACGATGCGGCGCTGAAGCCGTATTATCTTCAGATGAAGGATGTCGCCGCGGCGAAACAGTGCATCTATGCTCCATACAACCTGATCACCGGCCCTTCGGACATTACCGGGGTAAAATTCATCAACGACGGCTTCATCCGGTCGGGTTCGCTGCTCGGCACCGGCTCCTACAGCTTCTACGCATACGGCTTTCCCGTGCAAAATATCCAGACTGTCCCCGAAAGCGTTGCGCTTTCCTTTCTGCTGGCGGACAAAGGGCAAAGCGAACTGAACGATTACCTGCAGGGTTACCGGCCTTTCACATCCATTCTGAATTCCGGCAATATCGCCGGGTATTATAAGGAGGCTGCGCCGCAGAACCTGCTTGACCGGATCACGGACCCCGGTGAGCTCGCGTTTGTGAAAGAAGAACAGGCTTACCGTGAGTTCATGTACGACAAATATACGCAGCTGCCGGATTCGACCAGAGCGGGGGTCCTGAAACTGCTGATGAAGGACAGGCAGCTGCGCGGATTTTTTGAAGGGCAGGGGTCCGGCAGCTACGGAACGTACAGCCTGCAGATAACAAGAGAATATTCCAATCCCTACCAGATCGTAAACGCGGTCAAAGAGTACCTCGGCAGAAATTTTTACTACACGCTTTCCCCGGGAGCCGCCCCGAGGGATCAGGACTTTGCTCTTTACTTTCTGACACAGAGCCATAAGGGATACTGTGTGCATTTCGCCACGGCCGCCGCCGTTATGCTGCGGGCCATGGGGGTTCCGGCACGCTATGCGGAAGGGTATATCGTGACTCCCGACGATTATAAACCGCAGGGAGCGACGGTTGGGCCGATATCCCGGACAGCCGCGCACATTCGTGGGTGGAGGTATAC
>JAEZRH010000135.1 GCA_023412845.1 Bacillota bacterium | reverse complement strand
GCTCTACCAGATGAGCTACATTCGCAAGTGCAAGTGGTATTATACCCAAAATTCACCTGTATGTCAATATTTTTTTCAAAAAAGCCGGAAATCGAATTTCCTGTTTTACTCTTTTATCCGCTATGCTATAATAAATTAAATGTCAGGAAAAACTCGCTCGGAAAGGTGACGGTATGGGTTACACCATAAATCTTGGGGCATGGAATTCGGTATTCGCGGTTCCCTGCCGTGTCGTTGATGAAAATTTAAAGCTTGCCGGCTCCGTCCAGCTAAAGGTGCTGCTGTGGGTCCTTCGGCACGCGGGAGAACCTTTTGAACCGGAAGATATCGCCGCGGCGATCGGCATTGACAGGGCTGACGTTGCGGATGCCATGCAATACTGGCAGCAGACCGGCCTGATCGCCTCAAACGGCGGCACGCTGGCGCCCTGCGCACAGAATGGGGATCAGCAGGGGAGCCCCCCCTTCCGCCCGAAGGCGGCTGAAGAACCGGCCCCTGCACAGCCGGAGAAACCGCAGCATATTCTCCCCCGCCCGCAGAAGCCGGACAGCGATTTTGTCGCCAAACGGATTGCGGAATCGACAGAGATCGCCTGTCTGATGCAGTCCGCTCAAGAGATCCTGGGCCGTCTGATCTCGGGCGGAGAATGCGCAACGCTGCTGATGATCCACGACGATTTCGGCCTGCCGTCGGACGTGATCGTCATGCTGCTGCAGTACACGGCAAGCATTGGCAAAGCGAACATGCGCTACATAGAGAAAACGGCCATGAACTGGGCCGACGAGGAAATCGTCACGCACGAAAAGGCGGAGGAGAAGCTGCGCCGTCTGTCGGAAAACCAGCAGGCGTGGCGCACCGTGGAGCAGGCCATCGGCATGACGCACCGGGCGCCCTCCGCAAACGAAGAGACCTATGCGCCGGTGTGGATCGGAGAATGGGGTTTCGGCCCCGAAATGGTCAAGGAAGCATACGACCGTACGGTGGATGCGACCGGAAAATACAGCGCGGGATACATGAACAAGATCATGGCCCGATGGCACAGGGACGGGATATCGACCCCGCAGCAGGCCGCGCTGGAGATGTCGAAGCGCGCGGCCCTGCACGGCGGAGCGCGAGCCGAGGGCAAACGCCAAAACCCAACGTTCGACATAGACGAATACGAGCGGACCAGCATTTACGATACGAAGGAGTGAGTGTGTTGGCTTACGGCAGAAACATCTATGCCGGTGCCGAGAAGATTCTGCAGGAGCGCCGCAAAAACGCGCAGGAGGACTCCCGGCGCCGCAGGGAAGCCTTTTACAGGGTCTGCCCGGAAGCCCGCGAGCTGGAACGCCGTCTGGCTGGGACCGCCGTGGCCGCGGCCCGCGCCGTCTTGAGCGGGAAGGATTCACGCGAGCAGCTCCGGAAGCTGAAAGAAAGCAACGAGGCTCTTCAGGACGAACTGGCAAAACTGATGAAAGAGCGCGGCTTCGCCGATCTGGAGCCTCGCTACCAGTGCACACTGTGCCAGGACACCGGCTATGTAAACGGAAAAATGTGCTCCTGCTTCAAAAAGCTGCTGCGCACGGAGTCCTACCGCAGGCTGAACGAACTGACCCCTCTCTCCCTTTCGACCTTCGACGGCTTTTCCCTCTACTATTACTCCGACGAGCCGCGGGACGGCAGGCCGGCTGACCGGGAGATCATGCGCAGCGCTTTCCGCTACTGCGTCTCTTACGCCGAGAATTTCTCGCTCCGCTCCCCCAACCTGATCCTGACCGGAGGAACCGGTCTCGGAAAAACCCATCTTTCGCTGGCGATCGCGAACGAAGTGATACAAAAGGGCTTCGGCGTCGTATACTGCTCCGTAGGAAACCTTGTTTCAAAGCTGGAGGATGAGCACTTCGGCCGCGAGACGGAGAGCGGGACCACCGATTCCCTGCGGAACTGCGACCTGCGGATCCTAGACGACCTGGGGACCGAATTCCGCAGCTCGTTTTCCTCCGCGGCCATCTACGGCATCGTCAACACCCGCTTATTGGAACAGAAACCGACCCTGATCAGCACGAACCTTTCCACAAAGGAAATGGTGGACTGCTATTCCGAGCGGTTCGCATCGCGCATCATCGGCAGCTACCGCAGGATCGTGTTCGCAGGGCGGGACGTCCGCCAGCAAAAGCGGAGCGAAAGTGCCGGCAGACAGGCAAAATAAAAAGGGGCCCGGAGCTTAAATCCGGTCCCCTCTGCAAGATTCAGGATATCATGCTTTCGACGCTTCGTCGGCTTCGTGGCTCTGCCATTTGAGATAGGCGTTGATAAAGCCGTCGAGGTCGCCGTCCATCACCGCGTCGATATTTCCCGACTCGAATCCGGTGCGGTGGTCTTTCACCAGCGTGTACGGCATAAACACGTAGGAACGGATCTGTGACCCCCATGCGATCTCCTTCTGTACGCCTTTGATGTCTTCGATGCGTTCGAGATGCTCGCGCTCCTTGATCTCCATCAGCTTGGATTTGAGCATGCGCATCGCGACGTCCCGGTTCTGGTACTGGCTGCGCTCGACCTGGCACGAAACGACGATGCCGGTCGGGATGTGCGTCAGGCGCACGGCCGAAGAAGTCTTGTTGACCTTCTGCCCGCCCGCGCCGCTCGCGCGGAAATAATCGATCTTGATGTCGTCGGGGCTGATGTCCACCTCGATGGTGTCGTCAATCTCAGGCATGACTTCGAGCGAAGCAAACGACGTATGGCGCCTGCCCGACGCATCGAACGGGGAAATGCGCACAAGCCTGTGGACCCCGGCTTCGCTTTTCAGAAAACCGTAGGCGTTTTCCCCTTCGATCAGGATGCTGGCGCTTTTGAGCCCGGCTTCTTCGCCGTCCAGAAAATCCAGCGTCTTGACGGTGAAGCCGTGGCGCTCGCCCCAGCGGCAGTACATGCGGTACAGCATCTCCGCCCAGTCCTGGGCTTCCGTCCCGCCCGCGCCCGCGTGGAAGGTAAGGATCGCGTTCTTCTGGTCGTACTCTCCCGTTAAAAGCGTCGTCAGACGCTGGGAGTCGAGCAACGCCGAAAAGCCGTCGAGTTCCTGCTGCGCCTGCGGCAGCAGCGAAAGATCCCCCTCCTCGTCGGCAAGCTCGATCAAAGCCAGAAGGTCTTCATAAGAGCTTTTCAGCTTTTCGTACTGTGCGATCTTATTTTTCAGCGTGCTGGAACGCTGCAGAATCTTCTGTGATTTCTCCATGTCGTTCCAGAAATCCGGCGCCGTGGCCTTTTGGTCGAGTTCCGCGATCTCCTTGCGCATGGATTCCATGCCAAGAGCGTCGGCCAGGTCGTCCAGCTCCGGCTTCCTGTTCTGAAGCGACAGTCTCAGTTCTTCAAATTGCAGCATACCATCATCCTTCGGCTCATTTCATAATCACTGACTGATTATAATGTATTTTTCCCGCAAAGTCAAAAATAATTTGGTCCTTGGAAGCCGATATGCCGGTCCTTTCCTGTGAAATTATGAATTGAGAGAAAACTTTGCAGGCAAAACATTGAAGTTTTGCCGCTTTTTCGATACAATAAGGGAAGCAGACAATTGGAGGTTGGGCACATCATGAATTATACAGGTTTAAAATGCCCGGTATGCGGCAAAGCTTTCACCGCGGATGACGATATTGTTGTCTGTCCTCAGTGCGGCGCCCCCTACCACAGGGAATGCTATGTAAAAGAGGGCAAATGCGTTTACTCGGAGTCTCACGGCACCGCCGGAGCCTGGAAGCCACCCGTTCAGCAAGACGCCGCTTCGGCGCAGGACGACGGCATGCTCCCCTGCCCCCGCTGCGGAACAAAGAACGCAAAAAGTGCGCTTTTCTGCGCCCACTGCGGACTTCCACTTTCGCCGAACGGGCCGTCCCCTTACAGCGCGCCGTTCCCCGGCAATTCCGCGCCGTACGGAAACGGAAAGCAGAACGATTCCCGTCCGCCGGAACCCGGTTACCCGGAAAGCCCGTTCCCGTTTCAGTACGATCCGCTTGGCGGCGTAAACCCGAACGAGCCCGTCGACGGCGTTCCCGCTTCGGAAATGGCCCAGTTCATTCAGAGCAATACCCAGTATTATCTCCCCGCCTTTATCAACCTCAGCCGTTTCGGGAGAAATCGTTTCAATTTCTCCGCTTTTCTCTTTACCGGCCTGTGGATGCTGTACCGGAAACAGTACCGGAAAGGGATCCTGTTCTCGGCGATCCCGGCCGTGCTGTGGTTCGTCTACTTCTATATCAGCCGCTTCGTGACCGACCCGATCCTGAACCGGCTGCTCGAGCTGGCGGGCATTTCGCAGACCGATCCGTTCGACGCTTCGCAGCGCATGGCGCTGTTCCAGCAATTCTACGCTCTGCCGAGCGGGCAGCGATTCCTGTTGCTTGTACCGAACCTTCTGCTTCTGGCGCTGTTTGTCTTTAAGCTGATCATAGGCTTCGGCGGCAACAGGATGTACCTCAAATACTGTACGGATACGATGAAGGCGATTCACGGCGAAGCCTCGGACCCGACTTCCATATCCATACGCATGCAGGAAAAAGGCGGAATCAACACGGCCCTGGCGGCCTGTCTGGGGATCTGCTGGCTCATCGCTTTCCTTTTCCTTTCCCAGTCGGTTTAAAACCGTAAAACAAGCATTCTATAAGGTCTTGTAGAGAGATTCTGTCTGCTTCGGCCAAAATCGCGTCCGGCTTCGTCGGGAATGCCCGGGATACGGCCGCGTATGCAAGACTTGGAAATCTTTGTGTAGGAGCGATTTATCGAAATGAAAATTACGAAAGCCGTAATTCCGGCTGCCGGTCTTGGAACACGCGTACTGCCGGCCACGAAATCCATGCCCAAGGAAATGCTTCCCATCGTGGACAAGCCCGCCATTCAGTACATTGTGGAAGAGGCGGTCAATTCCGGAATCACGGATATCCTGATCATTACCAACCGGGGCAAGGGCCTGATCGAAGACCATTTCGACCGCGTGCCGGAACTGGAAGGGCGGCTTGCAAACAGCGGACCGGAAAAACAGAAAATTCTGGACGAGATCATCGGCATCGCCCATAAAGCCAACATCTATTTTGTGCGTCAAAAAGAGACCCGCGGCCTCGGACACGCCGTCGGCTGCGCCCGTTCCTTCGTGGGGAACGAGCCGTTCGCGGTCCTGTACGGCGACGACGTGATCATCGGAAGGGACCCCGCATGCGCCCAGCTGATACGGGCTTATGAGGAATTCGGGAAAGGCGTTGTCGGCGTGAACAAGGTAACCGAGGAAGCCATCCACAAATACAGTTCCCTGAAGGTCGAACCGCTTCACGACAACCTGTTCCGCTGCACGGATATGATAGAAAAGCCCGCAAAAGGGCAAGTCATGTCCCTGTATTCCATCCTCGGCAGGTGTGTCCTCCCTCCCGAAATCTTCGATATTCTCGCGGAAACGGAACCGGGCGCCGGCGGCGAGATCCAGCTGACGGACGCCATGCGTACGCTGGCGCGCCGCGACAGCATGGTGGCGGTGAATTTTACGGGCACGCGCTACGATATGGGAAACAAGCTCGGCATCATGAAGGCCCAGGTGGAGGTCGCTCTGCAGCACCCGGAAATCGGCGAAGACTTCCGCGCTTACCTGAAAGAATTCTGCAAAACGCTCTGATACAATTTTCTATTGACGGCTGAAAAGCAGGCTGGTATAATAGTTTAGTCAGGCCGCAGAATCTGCGGTTATTTTCCTTGCTCCCGCCCTCTGCGGGGGCCAAAGTCCAAAAGGAGGTGCTAATATGCCGGAAATCAAAAACTCTTACGAAACAGTCTTCATCCTTTCTACAAAGCTGGGCGAGGACGGAATCTCCGCAGCCATTCAGAAGTTCAAAGATCTGATTGGTGCGCACGGCACGATCGACAATGTTGACG
This sequence comes from Bacillota bacterium, assembly GCA_023412845.1. Lineage (GTDB taxonomy): Bacteria > Bacillota > Clostridia > Oscillospirales > Acutalibacteraceae > Thermocaproicibacter. The sequence goes on along the minus strand of JAEZRH010000135.1, from coordinate 1,282 downwards.
AGTGGGGCAAGCGCAGGCTTGCGTATCCCATCAACAAAGAAGAAGAGGGCTACTACACGCTGATCAGCTTTACGAGCTCCCCTGAGTTCACTGCCGAGCTGGACCGAATCTACAACATTACGGACGGCGTGATCCGTTCGCTGATTGTAAAGAAGGAACAGCCGAAAACGCCGAAAACGCCGAAAGCGGAAGAAAAAAAGGAAGCGTGACCTGAAATGCTGAACGTCGCTGTTTTAATGGGCAGACTGGTGGCGGATCCCGAACTCAGGCATACCCCGAACGGTGTTTCCGTTACAAGTTTCACGCTGGCGGTCGACCGCTCTTATGTAAAAGCCGGGACCGAGCGCCAGACGGATTTTATCGACATTGTTGCGTGGCGCAATACGGCCGACTTTGTCTGCAAGTATTTTCGCAAAGGGCAGCTTGCGGCCGTACAGGGTTCCATCCAGACCCGCAGTTATACGGATAAGGAAGGGAACAAGCGCAAGGCGTTTGAAATCGTGGCCGATAACGTCCATTTCGCCGAGCCAAAGCGCGATGGAAGCTCCGCGGGAGGCGGATATCAGCCTGCCCGGTCGGAAGGCGCTTCCGCACCCCAAAGTGAAACGCAGCCCGCCTCCGCCTACGCAAGCGGCGACACCGGCGATTTCGAAGAGATGCCGTCGGACGAAGATCTGCCGTTCTGACAATTGCAGAACGGCTCTTAGAAAGGAGAGTTACGAATGGCTGATTACAATAGGTCCGAAAGATCCGACAGACCGGAAAGGGACCGTAGATCCATGGGACGCAAGGGCCGCCGCAAAGTTTGCAGCTTCTGCGTCGATAAAGTGGACGAAATAGATTACAAGGACGTTGCCAAGCTTCGTAGATTCATCTCGGAGCGCGCGAAGATTTTACCCAGGCGCGTGACCGGTACCTGTGCGCATCATCAGCGCGAGCTGACCGTCGCTATCAAGAGGGCCCGTCATCTAGCCCTTTTACCGTTCAGCAGCGACTGAGCGGAAGGATCCCATATATAATCGACCGGCACCTTTTTCGAAAGGATGCCGGTCGTTTTTTTATGCGAAAATCCCCAGCGGCAGCCGTTAAGCGGGCTTGTGCGGGGATTTTCATTGATTCATGCCGTTGCGTTACTGCACCGACGACGAAGGATGCTGCGAAGCCGGCTGGGAACCTGAATCGGAGGAAGACTGCGAGGATGAGTCCGACGAAGGCTTCGGGCCGCTGCTGACGACGATGATGACGCGGGAACCGTAGGCCATCTGACTGCCGGCTTTTACGT
>JAEZRH010000120.1 GCA_023412845.1 Bacillota bacterium | reverse complement strand
GTTGTAGGTCGCCCAGCCGAGCGCCAGCTCCGAAAGATCGCCCGTACCGATCACAAGCCCGCCGCACTGGTTCGCAAGGTCCATCAGCACCTGCGTGCGCTCGCGCGCCTGCGCGTTCTCATACGTCACGTCGCGCACTTCCGGGTCGTGGGCGATGCCGCGGAAATGCAGCGACACGCTCTCCCCGATGGGCACCTCACGGAAGTCGCAGCCCAACAGTTCCGAAAGGCGCTGCGCGTTGCTCTTGGTGCGGCCCGTGGTGCCGAAGCCCGGCATCGTCACAGCGACGGCGCCTTTGCGGTCCAGACCCAGCATGTCGAACGCCCTGACCGTCACCAGCAGCGCCAGCGTGGAATCGAGTCCGCCGGAGACGCCGACCACGGCGCACTTCGACCGCGTGTGGGCTAGGCGGGTCTTCAGGCCCCACGCCTGCATGTTCAGGATCATCTCGCAGCGCTCGGCAAGGTCGGTCCTGTCGTCCGGAACAAAAGGCAGCGCGGGGAATCTGCGTTCCGCATGGAATTCCGGAACATCCAGCGTGAAAGGAACCTCGCGCCCGCGTGCGCCGTTGCGCCAGGTCGTCATGCGCAGGCGCTCCTGCGCGATGCGCTCAAGGTCTATGTCGGCCACCGTCAGCCCGGAACTGAACTGCTTCGATTCCGCCAGAACGGAGCCGTTTTCCGCGACGAGGCAGTGTCCGATGAAAACGAGGTCCGTGGTGGATTCCCCCTCGCCCGCGTCGGCGTAGGCGTAGGCGCAAAGCAGGCGCCCGGATTGCCCTTTCACAAGACTGCGGCGGTACGGGGCTTTGCCGATGACCTCGTCGCTCGCGGAAAGGTTGCACAGCACGGTCGCGCCTGCTTCGGCCAGAACGCCGGAGGGCGGGCACGGCACCCAGAGGTCCTCGCAGATTTCCGCGCCGACGACAAGGCCCGGCACGGTTTCACACCGGAAGACGAGACGGCTGCCGAGCGGGACCGGTTTTCCGCAGAACGTGATCTCTTCATATTCCGGGCCGGGCGTAAAATGGCGGCCTTCGTAAAATTCGCTGTAGGAGGGGATGTACGACTTCGGCACAAGGCCCAGCAGCCTGCCCCGGCAGAACACCGCGGCGCAGTTGTAAAGGTCGGCGCCCCAGGCGACGGGAAGCCCCACCAGAGCCAGCACGTCAAGCGCGGACGTCTCCGCCATCAGCTCGTTCAGCGTCTTTTCGGCCGCGCGGATCAGCGTACTGTCGCGGAAAAGATCGCCGCAGGTGTAACCCGTCAGGCAGAGTTCCGGGAACACGGCCAGTCCCACGCCGCGCTTCGCGCATTCCTCCATCAGCTCCCGCACGGATTCCTTGTTATGCGCGCAGTCCGCGACTTTGATCTTCGGCGACGCGGCCGCGATCCTGAAAAAACCGTCGTTCAATTCATTTGACTCCTTTTTCGGTCACGGGGCTGCCGTTCATCCGCCCGGAACCGGATTTCTGTTTTTCCCTCCTGCCGTCCAGGCCGGCGAAAAAGGCGCCGACCAGGATGCAGGAATAGTATGCGATGAGCCGCCACAGCAGCATCGCCTGCCGGATGATTTTGTCGCTGAAGAACATCTGGAACAGCACGAGAAAGCTGCCCTCCGCCGCGCCCGCCGCGCCGGGCAGCGGGGTGTAGCTCGAGATCATGGTCACAAAGCTCTGCGCCGCGATCATGTCCGCAAGCGGCACGCCCGGCGAGCGGAACGCTTTGTAGATGAAAAAGGGAACAGAAAACAATGCCGTAAGCTGGACCAGCGTGCATCCGTAGACGCGCGCGGTCAGCGCACGGCTGTCCTTCATGGCTTTATTGCTTTCAATATAGAACTGCAACTGGTCCTGCACGTTTTTACTTGTCTGCTGAGGGTCCTTCACCACGCGGATGCGGGTCAGCAGCCACACGATGCCCCCGATCAGCTTTGTTGTAAAGCGCGGGCTGTACGTGAAAAGCGCGAGGACCGCGACGATGGCCGCCTGATACACGAAGCCGATGACGGCGAGGGCCATAAATCCCTGAATTTTCTGCTGAAAAAACTGGAATTTCACGAGGATGACAAGCAGCGAAAAACCGGTGATGGCCGTCTGGTACACAAGAAATTTTCGGACCAGCGCCGAAAGCGCCGCACCGGACGATGCCCCCTGCCGGATGAGGGAAACCAGCTGCATCGGCTGGCCGGCCACGGCGTACGGCGTGATGGAGTTAAAGTACTGCCCCACCATGGTCACCTTGAAAGCCTGCCGGAAGGGATAGCCTTCTTCCTGACCATGCCCCACAAGGCACTGGATGATCTTGCCGTCCATGACCCAGTTGAGCACCACGCAGCAGCAGGCGCCCACAAGCCACAGCATGTTCAGCCTGGGCAGGCTGTCCGCAAGAAGCACAAGGTTATTGTCGGAGACGCAGAAGTAGACAAGCAGACCTACCGACACCGCAAACAGCGCCGCCTGAAATATTTTGGTTTTCCTGCTGTTGTTTTTCATCTATAACCCCGGCGCGGCGTGTGGCCGCAGCCAATGCCGGGCGTTCAGCCCGATACGAATCAGAAGGTTTCTCTCGCCCGGACAGTTTAGTGCATTGTTCCCGCAGATATAAAAGACATCGCCGGAAGCAGCCCTCGACGCTCGCGCCAGACGCAGCGTTTGTCTTGCATATGGCGAAACGGCGCAGTTTGGCCGCGGGGAACCCCTGCTTCAACGGACGGAATAGTCTTTTTGAAGCGGGTCTGGCGGTGCGACCACGTCGGGCAGTTCGCTGAGAGAAAGCGAGGGATTGAATCCGTCGCCCGAATAGTGCTTGAGCGCGCGGGAGACGCGGCGCATGTTCGTCATGCAGCCTCTCATACATTTTTTCTCGCTGTGCAGTTTTAATACATAAAGGTAGCAGCAATTACAGGTTTTTCGCACCAGAGCCTGGTAGCTCTTTTTATACTTCGGGTACAGACCGTTCTTTTCGAGCGAGATGCGCACCAGCGCCATCGCGCGGATAAAATCGTTGATCTTGTTCGCGTTCATTGTGGCCAGCGTGCTGGTGTTGTGCTGGTTGTAGTAGTACAGCGGGCGGTCGATGACGGCCACGCGCTTTGCGTGCGCGAAGACCTTGTTTGCCGTCGCCATGTCTTCAAAGCACATGGCCGGGAAGGTGATGTTGTAGTCGGTGAACAGGCTGCGCCTGTACAGCTTGTTCCAGACAAGGCTCTGGATCTGCATATCGCGCAGCAGGCGCGACATGGCTTCCGCCCCGGTGAAAACGTCCTTGCAGCGGAACGGATATTCGAACAGAAAATCAAATTCGATGAAGTTATAATAATAATAACAGCACGAAATATCGGCACCGTTGTCTTCACAGGCGCGGTAAAGCTCCTCCAGAAAGGTGGGAGCCACGTAGTCGTCGCTGTCGACAAAGGCAAGGTACCTGCCACGGGCGATCTTCATCCCGGCGTTCCTCGCGTTGGACATGCCGGCATTCTGCTGGTCGATCACAGTGATGTAGCTGTATTTCCTCGCAAAATGGTGAAGAATCTCAGGGCAGCCGTCGGGCGAGCCGTCGTTTACGGCAATCACCTCGAAATCGCGGAAAGTCTGTTCCGTCAGGGAAGCAAGACATTTTCCCAAGAATTTTTCCACCTTGTAAACAGGGATGATGACGCTGATCTCAGGGGTATGTTTTTCTTCCTGCAAAACAGTTCCTCCTTTCCCCGGGCGCCGGACTTCGGCGCCGTTTTTTTCGTTTTCCTGTCATAAGGCCCCTTCCGGGCCGGGAAGAAAAGGCCGGAATGTAAATCCGACCGAATGTATATAACATATACCTAAAACTATTTTTGCAGAATCCGCCTTAAAAGTCAAGTTTATTTCTGAAAACGGCGCGCCTTAAGCGGTCACGTCGTCGTCCGGCACGTCGCTGCTCTGAGGGGAAGAGGAGGCCGGCGTGGAGGAAGCCGGCGCAGAGGACGCCCGCGGAGCAGACGAAGCATGGGAAGAGGCCGGCGAAGACGCCGGGGAGGAAGACGAAGACGGGGACGGGGACGAAGAGGTAACCGCTCCTCCCAGCTTCGACGCATCCACGCCTTTGCCATAGGAATAGTATGCCGGCAAAGGTTTATAATACGAAGAGGAAATATTTTCCGTACGGACCACCGAGCCGCTTTTGTAGTAGACCCGCTGCGCCGTTGCGCGGTAGCCGTTGTGGGCCTTGGCGTCAAGCTTCACGGTGCCTGCGGCAAGGGTCGCGTCGAGCGTGTATTTCGCCTGCGTTGGCGCGGGGATGGTCTGCGTTGTCTGCGAGACCACTTTGATCTCATCGTAGTCCGTCGGCTGGTAGCCGTAAAACGTTGCGGTCAGCGTCCTGCCGCTTGTCTGGGTGAGGATATACACCGGGTAGGCGGTCGTGTTCTGGAACTTGAGGTCGAGACCCGGATAGCTGACCGTGGCGTCCTGCCCGATGGGGCAGTAACTCGACGGCATGGTATGGTTCGAGCGTTCCGTGATCTTCATATTGGAGCGCAGGGCGGCTCCGTAGAGCGTGGTGGACGCCTGGCAGATGCCGCCGCCGTCGTCCTGGATCAGCCTGCCGTTGAGGATGGCCCCCGCCGGCAGGTAGCCGTGCACGCTGTCGCACGGCCCGACCGTGCCGAGGAAAGAGAACGTCCCCCCCGCGGACACGCGCGTGCCGTTGACCGCGAGCAGGGCTTTCATCATGTTGTAGGTCCCGTTTTTATTATTGGTCGAAACCGTGCTGTAGGTCCCGAGCTTCTGCAGATGGCTTTTCACTTCCGCAAGCGTTTCATCGAACGCCACGGTGGAAACGGACATTTGTACCGTGCCGCTGCGGCTGCCTTCAACGATGGCGCCGACGTCCTTCCACAGCTTGTCGGTGTCCGGTGAAAGTCCGACAACGCCGTCTTTGCACTCGAAGGCCTTTGTATTTTGATTGAACGAGACGACGGTCGGGTTAACCGGCTTGCGCTCCACCTGCGCCGCGACGGCCATCACTTTTGTCTTCAGCGCGGCTTCGTCCGGCGTCAGCGTCAGCGTGTAGTCCTTAGGCGTTGTTTTCAGCGCCTGCACCTGCGCGTAGCGCTGCTCGGCGTCGCCGGAGCGCGCGTAGGCGTACGCTTCATTCAGCACCTGCTGCGCATTGCTCGAAAACGTCATGTCGTTTTGCGTGATCTGCCAGGATTTTTCGCCGTATGTAATTTTGATGTCGTAAGCCGGAGCGGAGGATTTCTCCTTCGCCTGCACGGTTTCGAGCGCCTGCTGCATGGTCATGCCGCCGAGGTCGGCGCCTTCCACGCGGACGCCGCCGTAGAAGCGGTCGGTGTTGATCGCCGCGGAAATCCGCTGCTGGTGCTGGTATTTTTCGTAGAGACTTTTTCCGCCGAACGCGCCGGCTACGGCGCATACGGCCAGAAGCGAGGCCACGATCGCAATGGTCTTGACTCCGCCGCGCCCCGCGCTGTTCCCGCGGGAGCCGTGTTTTCTTTTCGCAGAACCGAAAGTCATGTGGTACCTCCAAAACCGGCCGCCGCCGGAGCGCGATTCCGGCTTTTCCGGGCAGGCATAAAATGCCAGCGGCCTGTGCCATTATTATAGGACGCAGAAGCCTGAAAGTAAAGTTACAGCTTCGTTCCATCCGGAAGCCCGTATGGATTCCCGAGGAAATATATGCTATACTAAACCGTAATATTTGATTTGCCGACACGCAGTCGCGTGAAAGGAGCGGACCAATGAAGATCCTGATTCTCTCAGCCGCCACGGGCGGCGGCCACCTGCGGGCTTCCCGCGCAGTGAAGTCATACATTGAAAAAAATGACCCGCAGTCGCAGGTCGAGGTTGTAGACGCATTCAAGAACATGAGCGCCGTGCTGGACAAGACCGTCTGCGACGGGTACCGCATCCTCGCCGTAAAGACCCCGAAGCTGTTCGGCAGGCTTTATGACGCCACAAACCGGGAAAGTCCGCTTTCCCGTCTGCTGGACTGGAACACGGTCGTTTTCAGCCGCCTGCTGCTGCCCGTGATCGAAGAGCGCCGGCCGGACGCCGTCATTTCCACGCATCCATTCGTTTCCGAGATGGTGTCGCACCTGAAAAAGACCGGCGACGTGACGGTACCGCTCATCACCCTGATGACAGATTACGGCCCCCACCGCGCGTGGATCGGCGACTACGTCGACGCCTACGTGGTCGCGGACGCCGCCATGATCCCCCAGATGGAGGCGATGGGAGTGCCGGCGCGAAAGATATACCCCTTCGGCATTCCGGTCGAGAACGTGTTTTTCACCCAGGCGGACAAGCGCCAGCTCCTCAAACGGTTCGGCCTCGACCCCTCCCTGCCGACTCTGCTCATCATGGCGGGAAGCTTCGGCGTGACGAATATCCTCTCCATCTACCGTCAGATTGTGAGCACGGAAATCCCGCTGCAGTGCGTCGTCATCACCGGACGGAACGAGAAGCTGTACGCGGCTTTCAAGCAGGAGATCGCCGCGAGCCCAAGGGCCACGAAGCTGGTCTATTTCACCGACGAGGTGGAAAACTACATGCACGCCGCCGATTTGCTCATCACCAAGCCGGGCGGGCTCACGGTGTCCGAGGCGCTCGCGTGCAACATCCCGCTCGCCGTGTTCGACGCCATTCCCGGCCAGGAGCAGGACAACGCCGATTTCCTCCTGAGCCACGACATGGCGGTCAAGCTCACGCCCGGCGCGGACTGCGGCGAGGTCATCCGCTCGCTGCTGGAAGACAGCCGCCGACTCGACTCCATGCGCAATTCCTGCGCGGAGTTCGACAAGTCCCATTCCGCCGAAAATATCCTTGCGCTGACCCGTGAGCTGTGCGGCGGGGTGCCCCCGCGGCCGCAGCCGGGCGCAGGCTGAGCCTGCACGTAATTATTGCATATAGCCGGTCGAGGGACGCTCTCGTCTGCAGACTGTGCCCGCTCTCAAGCCCTGCCATGGGGGTACGGAGAAAACTTCAGGTTCAGATAAAAAAGCGGGAGCAGTTTTTTAGACTCTCCCGCCGAAATTATACTATTCGTTTTCGCCGTGCTGAACGGCGGGGCTTGGCCGCGCGGGCACCGTGCCCGCTCAGTGGGAAGCGGCCTGCGCGGAAGCCGAACCCTGCGGGGAAGCCGCCGAAGAAGCTGCGGCGGAAGAAGACACGGAAGCCGCGGAAGACGATGCGCGACCGGTCGGGCCCATGCCCTCAACTGGGTTTTTGTAAATTGTGATCTCTACCCTGCGGTTTTTCGAGCGGCCTTCTTCCGTGTTGTTCGGAGCGATGGGGTCGTAATGGGCGTATCCCTGAATGGAGAGCTTGCTTTCCGGAAGGCCGTTGCGGATCAGCTCATTGAGCACCGTGACGGCGCGGTCTGTCGAGAGCTGCCATGAAAGCGCGTCGCTGTTTTAGGGGTCCACCACAACATCCGCGGTATGGCCGCTGATGGTGATGTGGTCCACGCGGGTGTATACTTTTCCGAGCGCTTGCTCGATCTCTTTCAGGATAGGTTCGCTTGTCGGCAGGACCTCGGCGCTGTTGCCCTTGAACAGCACGACGTCCTTAAGATGAATCTGCACGTAGGTGCCCATGTCTTCAAGGCCAATCTCATTCTGCAGATTGTTCTGCTTGATATATTCCGACAGAACGTTGTAGATTTCCGTCAGCGCGTCGTTGACAGGGCCGTTTGCCCCGGAGGACAAGCCGGAAGAACTGCTGGGCTGAAGCGTGCTCAGGTCGATGCTGTCGGCGTCGGAGGCCGCCACGCCGTTGCCAAAGCCCGTCCCCGTACCCAGGCCGTCGCCCGACGCGGTCGTCACGGTGTTGTTCAGGGCGATGTGGAAGCTCTTCGCGACGGCTTCGTATTTTTTTTCATTGATGGAGCTCATCGCGTACAGCATGATGAACAGGGCGAACAGCAGCGTGATCATGTCGAGGTAGGTCAGGGTCCATCGATTGCCGTCCTGCTTGGGCTCTTCACCGGAAGATTTCTTGCTTTTCATGATGAAAACTCAACTCCAGTTCAGTTCTCGATTCCGGCCTTGTATTTCTTTTCGCCGCCTTCGAACGCATGGTAGTAAAGGGCCAGCTTGTTTTCAATATTGCGCGAGCTTTCGCCGCTTGCCAGCATGCACATGCCGTCGATGATCATTTCGCGGTAGATGGTCTGGCGCTTGAGGCAGACCTTCAGGTGGTTTGCGGAGGGGAGGTAAAATACGTTTGCGAAAACGATGCCGTACAGCGTCGCGATAAAGGCCGTGGCGATGGATTGCGCGAGGGAATTTGCGTCCGAAATATTGGAGAGCACCTGTACCAGTCCCATGACCGTGCCGATAATGCCCAGCGTGGGCGAAAAGCCGCCCGCCCCTTCCAGAACGTCTATTTCCATCTGCTTTTTCAGCGTGTAGGAGTGGATATCCGCCTCGAGAGTCGTCTGCATGTTTTCCACGTCCTTCATGTCCGTGGCCAGCAGCATGGCCTCTTTCAGCATCAGGTAGTTTTCTCCGTTGAGATCCGGATCCGTCATTCTGGTCTGCAGCTGCAGAAGGCCTTCCGAGCGGCAGATGTTTGCAAGCTCGCAGATTTTCTTGATGAGACTATCGGGGTCCGGCTGATTCTTCTTGGAATAGCTTGCGAACAGGGCCTTGAACGCACCCGTAAATCCGTTCAGACCAAAAGAAATGATAGTTGCGCCTATGGTGCCGACTACAACGATGAGGAACGGACTGAGAAGAACAAGCGACTGTAGGTGCCCGTGGTCCATAAGAAAGCCGCCGATGATGCCGCCCAGCGCGACGAGCAACCCGATGATTGTTGAGATATCCATCTTCCGACATACCCTCTTTTTGCCAAAATATAGAGAAAACGCATGAAAAAAGTCGACTTACCAGTCGGAAAAACGCATATGTGAAGGCGAAAAATCCGCATGAAACATACATCGGGAGCTTCCGGTTAGATTTTGCACCTATTCTCCCTATAACACATTGCTTATCATAACATAGCTGTGACCGGCTTGCAAGGATTTTTGGAAATTACGTCCTTCCCCCATTCATATTTTTTGGAAATAAAGGCGGCTGTTCCACGGATTTCCGATCCTGCGGTGCGAAACTTTGACGGAACAAATAAAAGCGATGAAAATTGTTAAAAATTTATTTGACGGACGGCCCGCGGCATGATAAAATCGAGGAAGTTTCGAAACATTCGTGAAAGGGCCGTAACGCAGGTGATCAAATGACAACCATCCGGGACATTGCAAAAAAACTGAATCTTTCCGTCAGCACCGTTTCCAAGGGGCTGAACAATGCGAGCGACATCAGCAGCGCGACGCGCCGCCTCGTGCTCGACACGGCGCTGAAGATGGGCTACGTCCCACGGCAGGGGACATCTTCCCAGGGCAACGCGCGCATCTGTGTTTTTATAGAGAATATGGGGTACGAGCACATTGAGCAGTTCGGCTACGACATCATCGTGGGGTTCCGTCTGGCGGCCGCCAGCAAGCAGTGGGACATCTCCATCGTCCCCATGGCCCTCAACGAGGATTCCGTATGGAACTACGAGGAGTATATGCACGTCAACCACTATTCCGCGGGCTTTCTGCTGGGGTTCGTGCTGCACGACAACTTCCTCAGCCAGCTCCAGAAAACGACCGTCCCCACCATTCTGCTCGACAACGTCGTGTACAATCCGCACGTGGCCTGCGTGGGGGTCGACAACCAGCAGGGCGTCTTCTGCGCGGTGGAACATCTGGCGGGGCTGGGGCACAAAAAGATCGCCATGCTCAACGGCGAAGTGCAGAGCCGCGTTTCCAGGGAACGCCTGACGGGCTTCCGCATGGGCCTGGAGCACTTCGGCCTGCCCGTGAACGAAGAGCTGATCGCCCACGGCGACTTCAACAAAGACTGCGCCGACGAATTCGTCGGCCGGTTCGCCCGCGCGGGCGCGACGGCCATCGTCTGCGCGAGCGACCTCATCGCCCACAGCGTTCTGCGGGAGCTGTACCGCGAGGGCCTGCGCGTGCCGGACGACATGAGCGTCGTCGGATTCGACGACATCCCCGTCGCTGCCTATGCCACGCCGCCGCTGACGACCATCCGCCAGGACCGTCTGGCCATCGGCAAAAACGTCAGCCTGCTGCTCGAGCAGATCATGCAGGGCAACTGCATCAACCGCATGCTGCTCATGCCGCAGCTCGTCGTGCGCGAATCCACCGGAAGACCCCGACAGGCATAGGCAGGCACAGCCTATAGGTACGGCCGGGAGTGATGTGCCGTGCGGATTCCGGGCCGTTCCCTGCCCGGACAGTCAAAGACAGCTCCCCGCGGGCTAAGCCCGCTTCGCTCCGCCGTGAATTTCAGCAAAGCGAAAAGATGAGCATACCCGATGCGAAGGGTATGCTCATTTTCGGTCTGCTTTAGCAGGTTTTCCAAACGTCTTGCCGTTTGGGAAACGAAAACCCGCGCGCTACGCGCGTGAGATTAAAAGCTTAAGCAAAGAGCATCACCGTTCTGATATAATGACGAGTGTTCAAGCC
>JAEZRH010000091.1 GCA_023412845.1 Bacillota bacterium | reverse complement strand
TTCGTTTCCTGCCGCGCGTGCGGGCATGTGCTGACCTGCCCGAACTGCAGTATCACGCTGACCTACCACGCGGCGAACCGGCGCCTGATGTGCCATTACTGCGGCTTTTCCATCCCTTTTACCAAGGAATGCCCCTACTGTCATGAAGAAAAGGTCGGCTATTCGGGCTTCGGCACGCAGCGTGCCCAGCAGCAGCTTGCCGAGCTCCTGCCGCAGGCAAGAATTTTAAGGCTGGACGCCGACTCGACCATGACCCGTTTCGCCTATGACAAAAAGCTGAAACAGTTTGCCAATGGGGAATATGATATCATTGTGGGAACGCAGATGGTCGCCAAAGGTCTGGATTTCGAGAACGTCACGCTCGTCGGGGTCCTTTCCGCCGACCAGGCGCTGTACGGCGACGACTTCCGCAGCTACGAAAGGGCGTTCGACCTGCTGACGCAGGTAGTTGGCCGTTCGGGGCGCGGACGGTACAGCGGGAGGGCGGTCATCCAGACGTTTACGCCGGAGAACAAGATCATCCGGCTCGCCGCGGAACAGAATTACCCGGAGTTCTATGAAGGGGAGATCGCCCTCCGGCGGCAGATGCTGTATCCGCCGTTCGCCGATATCTGCATGATCGGATTTGTCGGAACGGATGAAAAAAAGGTCCGCGCCGCCAGCGTGGATTTTCTCCAGATGCTGCGCGAAACGGCGCGGAAAGATTACCCGGGCCAGCCGCTGCGCGTGCTGAATCCCTCGCCGGCTTCGGTCGGCAAGGTCAGCGGCAAATACCGATATAAGCTGATGATCAAATGCCGGAATACGCGGCAGGCGCGCGAGATGATCCGCCGCCTGCTGGTCTGGTTCCCTTCCGGGAAGGAGCATTCCGGCGTTACCGCTTTTTCCGATATGAACCCGGAGTCGATTTTATGATTCTATTACGATAGGAGGAGTCAGAGTGGCAATCCGCAATATTTTAACGGAAGACAGAGACAATGCTTTCCTTCATAAAAAATGCCGCCCGGTTGAAAAATTCGACAAGCGGCTTTCCGTCCTGCTGGACGATATGATTGATACGCTGCACGAGGCGAACGGAGTGGGGCTTGCGGCCATTCAGGTCGGGATCCTGCGCCGCGTTGTCGTCATTGACGTCGGCGACGGCGTCAAAGAGCTTGTCAACCCCGTTATCCTGGAACAGGACGGCGAACAGGAGGCCCTGGAAGGCTGCCTTTCCATCCCCGGCCAATGGGGGAAGACCGAAAGGCCCAAACATGTCCGGGTACGGGCGCAGGACCGGAACGGCAGCTTCTTCGAATACGACGGAGAAGACCTTTTGGCCGTCGCCTCCTGCCACGAAATTGACCATCTGGACGGTGTCCTGTTCCTGCAGCACGTGACCCACATGCTGACGCAGGAGGAACTGGAACAGATGAACGCTTCAAAAGCATCGGAGGAAAAATGATGCGGATCGTTTTTATGGGAACGCCGGATTTCGCCGTTCCGTCCCTGCAGGCGCTGCTTCGCGCCGGGTATGAGGTCGCGGCGGTATTCACGCAGCCGGACAAACCGCAGGGAAGAAAAATGACGGTCACGCCTCCGCCTGTGAAGGTCCTTGCGCAGGCGGAGAGCATCCCGGTTTTCCAGCCGGCGACGCTGAAAGACGGCGCCGCCCAAAAGCGGATCGAACAGATTGCCCCGGATGCGATTGCCGTCGCGGCCTATGGGAAGATTCTGCCGAAAGGAATCCTCACCGCGCCGAAATTCGGCTGCATCAACGTACACGCGTCCCTTTTGCCGAAATACCGCGGTGCGGCGCCCATCCAGGCGGCGATCCTGAACGGCGAGCCGCGGACCGGCGTTACCACCATGCAGATGGCGGAAGGTCTCGACACCGGCGATATCCTCCTTCAGATATCCACCCCGATTTTCCCGGAGGAGACTTCGGAGGACCTGACCGAGAGACTTTCGAATCTCGGCGCGGACCTTCTTGTGCGGACGCTCTGCGCGGAGGAAGAAGGGACGCTGCATCCCGTTCCCCAGAACGACGCGGAGTCGGGCTATGCTTCCATGATCACGCGGAAGATGTCGCCGATCGACTGGAACCGCACGGCGCAGCAGATCCACGATCAGGTCCGCGGACTTTTTCCGTGGCCGGGGGCCGGCACGTTGTTCCGCGGGCGGGGGCTTAAAATCTGCGGCTCCCGTGTTGCGCCGCAGACCGCAAGCGGCGTGCCGGGGATGATTTTTTCGGAGAAGGACGCCTTTCTTGTCATCTGCGGCGGCGGGACGGTTCTGGAGCTCCTCGACGTGCAGCCGGAAGGCGGGAAGAAAATGCGCGGCAGCGATTTCCTGCGCGGGCATTCGGCGCAGGGGGTCGTTCTGCCCGGATAAGCAGGAGGCTTTCGATGGGATTTTATTATTTTGATTACACTTATTTCATCTTCATGATCCCGGCGCTGATCATCACGATGTTCGCGCAGTACCGCGTGAAGGCGACGTTCGAGAAATAATCGAAGATGGGCACCGCGCGGCGGATCACGGGTGCGCAGGCCGCGGACACCGTTGCCCGCCACGGCGGGGCCCACGGCATCTCTATCCGGCAGATCGCCGGGAGCCTGACGGACAATTTCGACCCGCGCGGCGGGGTCATCAGCCTTTCGCAGGACGTTTACGGCTCAACTTCCATCGCCGCGGTGGGCGTCGCCGCGCATGAAGCGGGGCACGCCGCACAGGAGGCGAACGGCTATTTTCCGAACAAACTGCGCACGGCGCTTGTGCCGATCACGAACATCGGTTCACGCCTCGCGATCCCCCTTGTTATTTTCGGACTGATCCTTCCCACCCGCTACGATTTCGTCGTTTATGCTGGCATTGCCCTGTACAGCCTCGCCGTCCTGTTTCAGCTGGTCACGCTGCCTGTCGAGTTCAACGCGAGCGCCCGGGCGCTGAAAGCGCTTGACGAAACGGGAATCCTGTATCCGGACGAGCTGGAAGGCGCCCGGCGCGTCCTGACCGCGGCCGCAATGACCTATCTTGCCGCAAGCTTTACCGCCATTCTGATGCTGCTGCGTCTTCTGTTCCTCGCCGGCGGCAGGCGGAACAACAACTGATGCCGGGCGCACGTTCGGCGGCCCTGAAGGCCCTGCTGCGCGTCGAAGGGCAGGAGGGCTACTCAAATCTGGTCCTGAACGCGGAGCTGAACGCCATGGGTGCGGGCCGGCCGGACCGGGCGCTTGCCACGACGATCTTTTACGGCGTCCTGGAGCGGCGCCTCACGCTGGACCACATCATCGGCTTCTTCTCCAGAATCCCGGTGAAAAGGCTTTCCCCCGTCGTGAGGGAGATCCTGCGCATGGGTGTGTATCAGATCAGGTATCTTGAGAAGATCCCGGATTCCGCCGTGGTGAACGAATCGGTCAATCTGGCGAGGAAAAACGGCGCGGCGCGTTCCGCGGGTTTTGTCAACGCCGTGTTGCGGAATTTTCTGCGGGATCCCGGCCGGGCCGTTTTTCCGGACAAAGACAGCGAACCGCTTCGGTACCGCAGCTTATATTATTCCTGCCCGGAAGAGCTGATTTCCTTCTGGCGGAGCGCGTACGGGGAATCCGTCACCGACGGCATCCTCGAAAGCCTGCTCCGGAAGCCTTCCATTTTTGCGCGTGTGAATAATACCCGGGTTTCCGAGGAACAATTAATAGAGCGGCTCGCCCAGGAAAATATCCAGGCGGTTTCGGCCCCTTTCCCCGACAATGCCGTCCGTTTCGGGACGCCGGGGGAATTTTCGGGTTCGGCTGCTTACCGGGAAGGCCTGTTCCATATCCAGGACCTTCCGTCCCAGCTTTGCTGCAGCATTCTGGACCCGAGTCCGGGCGAACGCGTTCTGGATGTCTGCGCCGCGCCGGGCGGCAAGTCCTTTACCCTTGCGGAGCGGATGGGAAACCGGGGCGAGGTCCTCGCTTTCGATAAGTATGAGGTCCGGACGGAACTGATCCGGCAGGGTGCGGAACGCCTGGGGCTCTCTGTGGTCCGCGCGCAGGCGAGGGACGCCGCCGACGCGCAGGACAATCTTCCGCTCGCCGACCGCGTGCTCTGCGACGTTCCGTGTTCCGGGCTTGGGGTCATCCGCAGGAAGCCGGAAATACGCTATAAATTTCCATCGGCTATTGACAGCCTGCCCGATTTGCAGTACCGTATACTCTGTAGATCGTCCCGCCTTGTGAAACCCGGCGGGCTATTGGTGTACTCCACCTGTACGCTGAATCCCGCGGAAAACTCCGGCGTGGCGGGGCGTTTTCCGGAAGAAAATCCCGAGTTTTCTCCCAGCCCGCTACGCCTTCCGGAGCCGGTACGCCGGATGTTCCCGGAACCGGACAACCAACTGACGCTGTTTCCCCAGACCGATGGGACCGACGGCTTTTTTATCGCCGCTTTCCGGCGGGGTGCTCCCGCTGTCAAGCCGCGCCGTGTGGTGGAGTGAGAAATTCCGGGCCGCGGCTGGCGTGCGAGTAATGAGACGCTCTCGGTGACATTCCTTAGGTCTGCGGGAGCAGTTTCTTAGACAGTCCGGGCACGGAAAGCTTTGGTTTCCGCATAACTTCCTGCCCGGCCGTGGGAACGGCGGCGCGCCGCACGATTTTCTGAAAGGGCAGGTATAAAGTCGTTGAGTCTTGAGGATATCAAATCCGTTTCGCTTGAGGAGCTGAAAGCGCGGTTTTCCGCAGAGGGCCAGCCGACGTTCCGCGCGCTTCAGGTCTACCGCTGGCTTGCGCGGGGCGTGGCCTCCTTTGATGAAATGACGGATCTTCCGGCGTCGTTCCGCCAGGCGCTGTCTGAAAAAAATTACATAGCCGGTGCCCGGATCGAGCGAAAATTCTGCTCCCGTCTGGACGATACGGTAAAATACTTGTTCCGGATGCACGACGGACAGCTCGTGGAGAGCGTGCTGATGCACTACAAGCACGGCTGGACCATCTGCATCTCCTCCCAGGTGGGCTGCAAAATGGACTGCTCGTTCTGCGCCACCGGAAAAAGCGGATTTTCAAGGAATCTTTCCGCTTCGGAGCTGCTGTCGCAGATCCAGTCCGCTCAGAAAGATATGGGAATACGCATTTCCAATGTGGTGCTTATGGGGATGGGCGAGCCTCTCGACAATTACGACAACGTGACCCGTTTTCTGGATCTTGTCTCTTCCGCGGAGGGGATGAATATCGGCATGCGCCATATCTCTCTTTCTACCTGCGGAATCGTCGATAAAATATACGACCTTGCGCAAAAGGACTATCAGCTGACGCTTTCGGTTTCGCTGCATGCGCCGAACGACCGGATCCGCTCCCGCCTGATGCCGGTGAACCGGCGGTGGAACGTGGAAGAGCTTCTGGACGCGTGCCGGTTTTATCTGCAGCAAACGGGAAGGCGCATTTCCTTTGAATATGCCATGATAGACGGGGTCAACGACAGCGAAAGTTGTGCCCGGGAGCTTGCCGGCCGTCTTCTCGGAATGCTTTGCCACGTCAATCTGATTCCGGTGAACCGTGTGCCGGGTTCCTCATATGAAAAAAGCGGAAAAGAGGCTTTGAGCAGGTTCCTTTCCGTTTTGACACGGGACGGAATTTCCGCTACCGTCCGAAGAACTCTCGGAGCGGATATCGACGCATCCTGCGGACAGCTTCGGCGCAGATATCAGGAGGAAGTGACCAGTGTTGAGAGTCTTTAGCAAAAGCGATGTGGGCTTAGTCAGAAAATCCAACGAAGACGCATGCCGGTGCGGAACTTTTTCAGACCATGCCGGATGGGCCGTTGTCTGCGACGGGATGGGCGGCGTAAACGGCGGCAATGTCGCAAGCAGCGTCGCCGTTGAAAATATCTCTCGGTCCATCCTTTCCGGGTACCGCGAGGGCATGGACGGCGCCCAGATCCGCGAACTGATCGCCTCCGCCATCAGCGGGGCGAACGGGGCGGTCCACACGCTGGCGGGGACAGACTCTTCGCTTGCCGGAATGGGGACCACGGTCGTCGCCGTCATTCTGGCGAACGGTACGGCGCATGTCGCCCATGCCGGGGACAGCCGCGCATATCTCCTTTCTGGGGAAGAAATCCGCCAATTGACGACGGACCATTCCATGGTGCAGGAGATGGTGGATAAGGGCGACCTGACCGCTCAGGAAGCGAAGAAGCACCCGCAGAAAAACATCATCACGCGGGCGCTCGGCGTGGAATCCTCCATCCGGGTGGATTTCAGCGAAATTCCGGTGGAGCGCGGCAGCCGCCTCCTGATCTGCACCGACGGCCTGACGAATTATCTTGACGAAGAGAAGATTCTCAGCCTTTCCAAAGAACTCGGTGCGCAGGAACTGACGGAAAAACTCGTGGCGCTTGCGAAGGGTGCCGGCGGCGGCGACAATATCACGGTCGTCGTCCTGGAAGATCAAGCCGTTTAAGGAGCTGACAGCATGGATAATTATACTGGCAAACGGCTGGACGGCCGTTACGAAATCCACGAGATTATCGGCGTGGGCGGCATGGCGGTTGTTTACCGGGCCTATGACACAATCGACGACCGTACGGTTGCAATCAAAATCCTGAAAGACGAATTTTCCAGCAATGAGGAATTTCTGCGCCGGTTCCGCAACGAATCCAAGGCGATCGCGGTGCTGTCGCATCCGAATATCGTCAAGGTCTACGATGTCAGTTTCGGGGACCGGATCCAATATATTGTCGAGGAATATATCGACGGCATCACGCTGAAGGAATATCTCGACCAGCAGAAGCAGATCAAATGGAAAGAGGCCATCCATTTTACCGTTCAGATTCTGCGCGCGCTGGAGCATGCCCACGGCAAGGGCATCATTCACCGCGACATCAAGCCTCAGAATATCATGCTGCTGCAGGACGGCACCATAAAAGTGACCGATTTCGGCATTGCGCGCTTTTCGCACAACGAGACCCGCACCATGACGGACAAGGCGATCGGTTCGGTCCACTACATCGCCCCCGAGCAGGCCCGCGGCGATTTTACGGATGAGAAGACCGACATCTATTCCGTCGGCGTCATGCTGTACGAGATGCTGACCGGCCAGCTTCCGTTTGAGGCCGACAATGCCGTTTCCGTCGCCATCATGCAGCTCCAGACCGACCCGAAGCCTCCGCGCGAAATCAATCCGTCCATTCCGGAGGGACTGGAGGAGATCACGCTCAAGGCGATGCAGAAGGATCCTTCCGCCCGCTACCAGTCCTCCGCAGACATGCTGCGCGACATTGAAGAATTCCGGCGCAACCCCAGCGCCCGTTTCCAGTATAAATATTTTATCGACGAAAAGCCGACCAAATATATCGACGCCATCAACAACGTTAAAAAGAACGAGCAGCCGCTCTACAACGACAATTACGAATATGTCGAAGAGTCGGAGCGCATGCCCCAGAAGAAGAAAAAGCCGGTCGCGGTGCTCATCGTCGCCGGCATCCTTGCGGCGTTTCTGATCACGGTGATCGCCGTAGGCGCCGCCGCGCTGATCCGCAACTGGAATTCGGGCCCGACGGACGTGACGATGCCGAGCTATGTCGGGCAGCAGTACACCAGCGTCGTCAACAAGACTTCCTCGTCCGACACCTATCAGTTCACGTTTTCGCAGGAGCAGAAAAGCGATTCCAGCCATCCGGCCGGGCAGGTCATCGACCAGAGGCCGAAGGCCGGCACCACCGTGAAGTCGGACGCGCCCGTCACGCTGATCGTCAGCACGGGCGGCCAGCAGATCAAAATGCCCGACGTGACCGGCCAGACCCAGGAAGACGCGGAGGCAATGCTGAAACAGCAGAATATCAAATATAAGATTCTTCCGGTCTCTGACGACAACGTCCCGTCGGGCGAGGTCGTCAGCACCGACCCGACGGCAGGAACGATGGTGACGCAGGGCACGACGGAGGTCAAGGTCTACGTCAGCACCGGTAAGCTGGACCAGAAAGTTGCCGTGCCGGACGTGACGGGAGACACCCTGACGGATGCCGTCGCGAAGATCACCGCCGTCGGCCTGACGGTTGGCAACAAGACCTATAAGGACGACACCGGCAAGGATAAGGACACCGTCATTGAAACGAATCCGCTGCCCACCGTGAAAGTGGAAAAGGGCAGCACGGTGGACCTGACGCTCAGCTCCGGGAAAACTTCCGCCAAATCCGTCGATGTTTATGTCGATCTGCCGACGAACGTGACGCACGACATCGTACTCAAGGCGTATCTTGACGGCAGCCTGATGACGACGAAAACCGTGAACGCCTCGTACAACCCGACCCCGCAGCTGACTTTTACCGGCCAGAGCGGCGAGCATGCACTTGTGATTACGCTTGACGACAGCAAGTACAGGGTCTATACGCTGAATTTCGATACCGGGAAGCCGCGTCTCGATGAATCGTATTCCTATGTGCAGCCAAGCTCGTCTCCCAGTTCCGGGAGTTCCAGCGGCGGCGCGGGCAGCTCGAACAACGGCGGAAACCAGGTAACCCGCGGTGATTGAGCAGTCTATGAAAACCGTGCTGGAGGGGCGTATTCTAAAAGGCGTCGGCGGATTTTACTACGTGGAAACACCCGAGCATGTTTACGAGTGCAGGGCAAGGGGGCTTTTCCGCAAAGAGGGGATTACGCCTCTTGCGGGCGACCGCGTTTCCATTGCCGCTCTCCCGGACGGCACGGGAACGGTGGAGGAAGTTCTTCCCCGTAAAAATTTTCTGGAAAGGCCGCCCGTCGCCAACCTTGATATGCTCGTCATCGTCGCTTCGGTGTGCGAGCCGTCGCCCAATCCGCTCATCATCGACCGGATGACCGCGCAGGCTGTTTCCGCCGGAATCGAGCCGGTCCTTGCCATTTCGAAAACCGACCTTGAAAGCGCCGACCCGCTTTCTGAAATCTACCGGAAAGCGGGCATCCTGTTTTTCTGCGTTTCCGCCGTAACGGGGGAGGGAGTCGGAAAACTGGAAAAGCTCCTTGCCGGCAAAACGACCGCCTTTACGGGAAATTCCGGCGTCGGAAAATCGACCCTTCTGAACAGCATGTTCCAAAACCTCCGCCTTGAAACGGGGGAGATCAGCAGGAAACTGGGCCGGGGCAGACACACGACGCGCCGTGTCGAGCTTTTGAGACTGGAAGGCGGCGGATATGCCGTGGATACCCCCGGTTTCTCTTCGCTCGATTCCCTTTCGTTCGGCGGCTTGAAAAAAGAAGAGCTTGCAAACTGTTTCCCGGATTTTGCCCCCTACCTGGGGGCGTGCCGGTTTACTTCCTGTACCCACACCTGCGAGGAGGGCTGTGCAGTCATAGAAGCGGTCCGCGGCGGCGCCGTCAGCAAATCCAGGCACGACAGCTATGTCGCTATGTACCGGGAGATGAAAGAGATAAAGCAATGGAACAAAAAAGAGAAATCTGCGTTGTAATCGGTTCCGCACCCATAGAGGAGGATCCGTTCGGCCTCCTCGGCAGGGACGGGTGTTTTGTCATCTGCGCGGACGGGGGGTACGATACCGCCGTGCGATTCGGGATTCGCCCGGACCTGCTCATCGGTGATTTCGACTCCGTACGCGGTTCCCTGCCTTCGGGCGTCGAGACCATCCGCCTAAAGGTGGAGAAGGACGACACCGATCTGCTGGCCGCCGTCAAGGAAGGCATTCGGCGCGGCTTTCGCAGCTTTGTTCTGACCGGCGTGCTGGGCGGAGAGAGGTTCGACCATTCGTTTGCGAACATCTGCGTCCTGCAGTATCTGTGTGCGCAGGGCTGCAAGGCATTTATCGGGCAGGACCGCTGCCAGGTGTTCCTGCTGCGGAGCGGGCGCCTGACCCTGAGCGGCGAAAAGGGCGGCATTGTTTCCGTTTTCCCGTTCGGATGCGCTTCCTGCGAAGTGAGTTATACCGGCCTGCAGTATCCGCTGACGCACGCGATGCTCACGTCGGAGGTCCCTCTCGGCGTCAGTAACCACATTGTGGAAGACCTGGCGCAGATCGTCGTCCACAGCGGCTACGCCCTCATCGTGGTCCAGCGATAATTCGTGTGGCACATAATTCCACCGGCTGTATATACTGTAATGAGAACAGCTCATGATCCGAGTATGAAGGCGGTGGCGGAAATGTGGAAGAACCGGCGGTGCGGTCCTACCTGGGTCTATTATGCAATCGCCTTCGGCCTTGGGCTGGCGCTGTCCTGTTTCTGCCCACCGGGACTGGTTCTGTTTGTTGTGGCCGTCATTCTGGTCGCGCTGGGCATAGCGCTCATCAATAAGTGCTGAACATAATTGGGAGGTCTGCGTCATGAAGGTTGTCGTTGTAAAGAGTTCAAAGTTTTGGAGCTTTATCCTGCGCAAGACGTTCAATATAAAAAAAGAGCAGAGCTGCTGAGACTTAAAATTCGGTTCCGGCACAGTTCGCATGACGGTTCCCCAACAGGGGAATCGCCGTGCGTTTTTTTGTGCCTCTTTGGCATAAATAAGACAAGACCGGAATACCATTACGTAGAAAGACGAAAAGGAGAGACCTTTTATGGATTATATGCTTGAACGCGAAAGGATCGCCGCGGGCGAGGTCGTCTATGACGGCTGCCAGGAACAGCCCGTCGACATGGATATCAGCCTGCCGGATTATTGCCCCGATATACAGCGTATTCTGAAATGCCAGGTCTATCCTCGCATTACCTCGAGGAGCGTGATGGGCGACCGGCTTATGCTTGACGGCGGCTTCGACGTCAAGGTCTTTTACCTGGACCCCGAGGGGAAAAGCGTCCGCTGTTATGATTCCGGCGATTCGTTTTCGTCCGAAATCGCCCTGAAGCAGCCCGCCGACAACGCGCAGATCGTCGCCTCCGCACGTGTGGAATACATCAACTGCCGTGCCACAAGCCCTCGCAGGCTGGATGTTCACGGCGCTTTTTCGCTGTGCGCACGCGTCGTTGCGGCAGGGCAGGATGAAGTGGTCGGCAATATTTCCGGCGAAGATATCGAGCAGCAGAAAAACAAGGTGCCCTTAAACCAGCTCACGGGCCTTGCCCAGCAGCAGTTCAGCGTCGATGAAGTCCTCGAGCTCGGCTCAGGCAAACCGCCGGCCGACAGCATCATGCGGTCCGACGCTTTCGCCGTTCTGCAGGATTTCAAGATCGCCGCAGGAAAGCTGATGCTAAAAGGCGAAGTCTGCGTCAAATTCCTGTATCTTCCCACGGGGGAGAACGCCGCACCGGAGGCGATGGAATATTCCATTCCGTTCACGCAGATGGTCGACTGCGACGGCGTTACGGAAGACTGCCTATGCGACATTAAGCTGAGCGTTTTCGACGTTCAGACCCAGATCAAGAACGATTATTCCGGCGACAAAACGTTTTTCGATACCCAGGTGAAAGTCATAGTGACGGCACAAGCGTTCTGCAGGACGGAAGTGACCGTCGTGAACGACGCGTTCTCAAGAAAATTCGACCTGCAGATGGAGTCGAAGCCGAAAACGATCGACAATCTTTCCGAACTGGCGGGGGACACTTTCGTAAACCGCAGCGACATCGCGCTGGAAGACAACACCGTTTCGAAAGTGTTGGATATCTGGAGCGAGATGGCCGGCGTTTCCGCCGAAATCTCCGATGGCAAGCTCACGTTCAAGGGGAAATACGGCCTCTGCGTGCTGGCGCTGAACGGCGACGGGACACCGTTCTATTTTGAACGCCTGATCGATTTCGAATATTCCCGCGCAAGCGGCGCGTCCGGGGACGTAAGGTACGAGGCCGACGTAAGCGTCGGCGGCATCAGCTAC
>JAEZRH010000069.1 GCA_023412845.1 Bacillota bacterium | reverse complement strand
TTGCTCCGGGTTGTCTGGGCCGGGGCTTTTGCGGCGCACGCCCCAACGCCGAAACGGATCGTGTTGAGGAGCGAATATCCGCGCGAAAGGCCTACGGCAAACCCGGCCACCATGCTGTCTCCGCAGCCGACCGTGTTGACTACCTCTACATAGGGAGAGTCGCAGAGGAATATCCCTTCGCCGCATGCCGCCAGCGAACCCTCCTTGCCAAGCGAAATCACGACGATCTCGACCCCACGCCGGCAAAGCTCGGAGGCCGCGCGTCTCAGGCTGTCGGCCGAAGCATCGGGAAGGTCGAACAGCTGCCGTATTTCATCCGCATTCGGCTTGATTAGGGTGGGATGGAACGCAAGTCCCAGTTTCAGGGCGTCGCCGCTGGTATCAAGGATCACTTTTTTTCCCTGCGCTTTGGCAAGAGAGATCAGTTTTCCGTAAAAATCCGCGGAGATTCCCCGCGGCAGGCTTCCGGAGAGCACCGCCACTTCGCAGGAGGGAAGCAATTCCTGATACCGCTTCAGAAAATCTTCCTGCTCGGCGACGGTGACTTTGGCGCCGGGCTCAAGGAACTCCGTATGCTCTCCCGTGGAAAGCTCCGCGATGTTGATGCAGGAACGCGTTTCGCCGTCTATTTTTACAAAGCGGGAATCAATTCCGTCGCGCGCAAGCATGGACTGTATGTATTCCCCCGAAAAGCCACCCAAGAATCCGGTCGCGAGCACTTTTTCGCCGGCGGCCGATGCCACGCGGGAAACATTCAGCCCTTTTCCTCCGGCCGTATTGATGACCTGTTTTACGCGCATCACGGAACCCGATTTTACCCTGTCGACAAGGTAAAGCTTATCGACGGAAGCGTTAAGCGTGACTGTTAAAATCATGATTTACTCCTGGTGAACATAAGGTTCAGTCTTCATTGACGAGCATGATCTTCCCCTTGACTTCTCCCGGTATTTTAAAGAGCTTGAACGCCTCGGAGGCACCGCTCATGGGGAAGCGTTTATAGATCAGCTTCGGGTCGTATTTCAGCTTGCCGTTGCTGAAGCATTCCGCAGCCATGGTCCATTCGTCGCCCGGGAACGGCGCGCTGTAGCTCATCCAGGAACCGGTCAAACGGAATTCCTTGCGGTTCATCTTTTCAAATCTGCGCCACGGGAAAGAGAGGTCCCTGCTGGAAGTGCCGATGAAACATACGCTCGCCTTGTTGGCCGCAATGTCGAACGCGATGTTCATGGTGGCATTCTGTCCGGCCGTCTCAAAGACGAACGGGAATCCCTTGCCGCCGGTTGTCTCCTGAACCCTGTCCATGAATTTTTCGTCCGTGGTATTAATCACCTCATCCGCGCCGAGACTGACTGCGAGTGCAAGCCTTGCGTCGCTGATGTCGAAAACGACGACCCTGCGCGCCCCGAGGATTTTTGCCCACTGCATGGTGAACAGGCCGACCGTGCCGCCGCCCAGAATGGCAACGTCTTCTCCGCCGTGAAAACCGGCGCATTTTACGCCGTGCAGACCGACCGTCGCGGGCTCGAAAAACGCGCCTTCCTCAAACGGCACCGACGGGTCGAACCTGACTACGTTTTTAGCAGGAGCCTTGACATAATCGGCAAAACTGCCGAACAGGCTGGAGCCGATGAATTTGTAATGCTTGCAAAGGGAAAAATGCCCTTTTTCACAGTCATCGCATTTCATGCAGGGAATCAGCGGTGCGGCGGTAACGTGTTCACCCACCTTGACGTTTTCCACGCCTTTGCCCACCTCCGAGACAACGCCCGAAAATTCATGCCCCAGTACAATGGGATAATAATGGGCTGCGCCTGCGTTTACACGGGGAATATCGGAACCGCAGATGCCCGTCGCCTTTACGTGGATAATGACTTCGCCCTCCCCGGCTTTCGGGGTTTCGATCTCTTCGTAGCGAAGGTCTTCCTGATTATGTAAAACAGCCGCCTTCATTTTGCAGCATCTCCTTTACAGTGCTTAAGCTTTTCCATCGCAGCCGCATACCTTCATGCGTTCCATGACCTGCTTCTTCACCGCCTCGCGTGCCTTTGCGCCGTATTTTTTCGGGTCGAACACGCCGGGATCCTGTTTCAGGTATTCTGTTACGGCGCCGCTGAACGCGATGCGCAGCTCCGTCGCGAAATTGACCTTGCAGATCCCTCGGCTCACGCAGTCGCGGATGTCTTCGTCCGTAAGGCCTGAGGCGCCGTGCAGGACCATTGGAACCGTGAGGACCTTGCGCAGAGTGGAAATGAGCCCGACGTTCAGAACGGGTTTCGTCTTGTAGACGCCGTGCGCCGTGCCGACACCGACAGCCAGGGAGGAAACGCCGGTTTCCGCGACAAAGCGGACGGCCTCGTCCGGGTCGGTGTAACCGCTGCCGGAGCTTTCCGTGTCGTCTTCCTTGCCACCGACCTTTCCGAGTTCGCCCTCCACGGGAATCCCGCAGGGCGCACAGGCGGATACGACGGATTTTGTGATCGCGATGTTTTTGTCGAGCACCTCTTTCGAGCCGTCGATCATAATGGACGTATACCCCGCCCGCAGGGCCTGAACGGCGAGGTCGAAGCTGTTTCCGTGGTCAAGATGCATCGCAACGGGAACGGAAGCGTTCTTCGCCGCGGTGCTCACATTCGCGCAGTACAGGTCAAGTCCGGCGTATTTGATGGTGCCGGGAGTGGTCTGGATCATGACCGGAGCGTGCAGTTCTTCGGCGGCCGCGATGATGGCCTGCACCATCTCCATATTTTCCGCATTGAAAGCGCCGACCGCATATCCGCCTTTCTGTGTGTCAAGAAGCATTTGTTTCGATGTTGTCAGTGGCATGGCTCATTTCCTTTCTTTATTTACCAGCTCTCGGATTTCTTCCGCGGAAACACACGCGCAGGCCTGCTGTGCAAGGTCCTGCGCTCCTTTCCGGCTGCTGTTGCGGATGAGATACCGGATTTCCGGGATACGGGAAGACGACATGCTGAATTCATCCAGCCCGAACCCCAGAAGCAGCAAAGCGGCGGCGGCATTTCCCGCGAACTCTCCGCACATCCCGACCATAATGCCGTGCCGGTGCCCGGCTTTTATGATGTCGCGGATGCTTCGGATAACGGCGGGGTGAAACGAATCGTACAGCGGCGCTATTTTCTTGTTCCCGCGGTCCACCGCGAGCAGGTACTGCGTCAGGTCGTTGGTCCCTATGCTGAAAAAAGCGGCCCGCTGTGCCAGATCATCCGCGCAGATAACGGCGGCGGGGGTTTCGATCATAATGCCGGCGCGGATATCCGCATGAAATGCGATTCCCTGCCGGGCAAGCTCTGCCTTGCACTCTTCCAGTATTTTATTCGCCGCCTCCAGCTCGTCCAAAGAAATGATCATGGGATACATGATGCTGACTTTGCCGAAGGCGCTTGCCCTGAGAATCGCTCTGAGCTGGGTCCGGAAGATGTCTTTCCTCTCCAGTGAGATGCGGATGGCTCTCCAGCCGAGAAAGGGGTTTTCCTCTTTTTCGAATGGGAAATACGGGAGGGACTTGTCGCCGCCGATGTCGAGGGTGCGGATGATCACTTCGCCGCCGCAAAACTCGGCCGCCGCTTTATAGGCGGCAAACTGTTCGTCTTCCGTCGGCAGGTGGTCGCTTTCCATGTAAAGAAATTCGCTCCGCAGAAGGCCCACTCCTTCGGCGCCTTCGGCCACCGCTTTCTTTATATCTTCAAGGTTTCCCGCGTTTGCGTACAGACGGACTTTCATACCGTCGGTTGTTTCCGCGGGCAGGCCGTTTGTTTGCTTTAGCATTTGCCGGTGCTGCAGATACTGCTCCTTCCGGCGGGAATAAAGTCCGGCGGTCGCTTCGTCGGGGCGGACGACAATCCGTCCGTCCAGTGCGTCGACGATCACGTCGTCGCCCGCTTTGACCTCATCCATTGCGCCGCCGACGCCGACCAGCGCCGGCAGGCCCATGCTGCGGGCTATAATCGCCACATGGCTGTTTTCACCGCCGGTCCGCGTTACAAACCCGGTCACGAAATGCAGATCCATGCCCGCCGTATCTGAGGGGGAAAGCTGCTCCGCAAACAGAACCACCTGTTCACGGATTCCCGTAAGGCTTTTTTCCTCCATCCCTTTCAGGGCAAGCATGATTTTTCTGCATACGTCCTTAATATCCACGGCGCGTTCGCGGAAAAAGCCGTCGTCAATCTTCTCAAATGTCTTCTGGATTTCCGCCGACGTCTCTTCCAGGGCGAGCTCGGCATTTTCACGTTTTTCGGTGATCCTCCGGACTACGCCGTCCTGAAGGGCCGGATCTTCCACAAGATCCAGGTGGACCTGAAAAATATCGGAATTTTCGGCCAGGACGCTGATCTCATCCTTCGCCCTTTTTTCCGCCCGGCGGTAACGTTCCAGTTCGGCGCCGGTCCGGTCGGGAGCGACCAGGCCCGCCGAGGCTTTGAGGCTGACGGGTTGATAGAAAAAAGCTTTTCCGGCTGCGATTCCTGCGGAAGCAGCTTTGGGGACTTGAATGGTTTTCATCTTTGCTTCCTTTCCTTGTTGACAAGACAATCCAAAACCCGGCCTTCCGCTTGCACGGCGCGGAAGGCCGGAACGCCGCCATTCACTCTTTCAGGCTTTGCAGGAATTCCACAATTTCCGGCAGGGCCTCATTCTCATCCTCGCCGGATACCTCCAGTTTAACGGTAGTCCCCTGTTTGATCGCCATGCTCAAAAGATTGATTATGCTTGCACAGTTCACTTTCCCCGTGTCGGTGATCAGGAACACCTGACTTTTGAACTTTTTCAGGAATTTGCAGAACTGTGAAGCGGGCCGGGCATGAAGGCCGGCCGGATTGCTGATTGTTACTTCTTGCGTGACCATACAGGGTTTTCTCTCCTTTAATCGCTAATTTTCTGTTGCTTGTTCGGCTTTTGCAGCCGCCGCTTTCGCGCTCATCTTTTTACGGTACTGAACATAAGTAAACACAATGCAGAAGATGTACAGCACGGCGATGACGATCAGCCCCGGTACGTTCGTCGTGTGCAGGGCCTGGGTCAGGATATAGGTGATCGGGCAGCCGCCCTGGTCAAGTGCGGCAATTTCCGGGCTTTTCGCCAGCAGGCTCGAATTGGCGGCCTTTGCAAGAGCGGTCGTCAGCGGAATCGTCTGGTTGGTGATCCAGATGGTAATATACATGATGATCGAGCCGGAAATCAGGGTACGGAACAGATTGCCTTTATGGATGCCGACGGCAATGGCGATGAAAAATCCGATTGTGGCGAGGTCGCCGAAAGGAAGAACGCGGTTGCCGGGAACAATCATCGCAATCAGGATGGTCAGCGGCACGAACAGCAGGCCGGCCGAAACCACCTGTGTATCGCCCAGCAGGATCGCCGGGTCAAGGCCGATGTAAAACTTGGCGCCGCGGAAGCGTTTTTCCATCTTCGCTTTGGCAACTTCGGAGATCGGCATCAGCCCTTCCATAATGCACTTGACCATCTTGGGCATCAGCACCATGACGGCGGCCATCTGGACGCCAAGCTGCAGGGCGCCCTTGACGTCGTAGCCGGCCAGCGCTCCGATCAGGCAGCCGAGGACCGCGCCGATGATCATCGGTTCGCCGAATCTTTTCTGGATCGCATCGGACGTGATGTTGATCTTCTTCACGCCGGGGATTCTGTCCAGGGCCCATTCGACAGGGACTGCGAACGGAGCCATGAATGCAGAATCGCCGTGCGGGATGCAGACGCCGTCCAGTTCAAAGTAATCTTCAACAACAGGGGCGAACCAGTCGCCGAATTTAAACGCAAGGAATCCGTGAACGCACACGCCCAGGATGCCGAGCATGTAGTTGCCCGTGGCAAGGTAAACAAGAGCGCCCGTGAATGCAAAATGCCAGATGTTCCAGATATCGACGTTCACAACGTGGGTAAGCTTCAGCAGCAGCATGACTACGTTCAGCAAAACCGCGACCGGGATCGCGACGATGGCGATACTGGAGGCCCAGGTCAGCGGCGACATGCCCGGCCAGCCGATATCGACGACCTGCAGGGACATTCCGAACCGTCTGGACATTGCCTGCGCGGCCGGGCCCAGGTTGTCGTTCATCAGGGTGACGATAAGCCCGATGCCGACAAAGCCGACGCCCAGAATGATGCCGGAACGAATGGCCTTGCCGATCTTTACGCCGAAAATCAGTCCGATGATCGTAATGACAATCGGCAGCATGGCAGAGGCGCCCAGGGCGACAAACCACTTGACCGCTTCATAAATATACTGCATAATATTCTCTCCTCCGATTCCATTTCCATTTGTCCCCTTTTTGGGGGAAGCATTGTGTGGCAGGCTATGCTTTCAGCACATCCAGAATCTTCTTCTTCAGTTCCTCTTCACCGATCCCTGAAATAAAGGGCATGCCGCTGATGACGGGCACACCGAGATCCTGTTTCAGACGCGAGGTTGGCACAACAAGGGAAACGCCGTCCAGATGGGACCTGATTTCAGAGATCCTGCACTGTATGATCTCTACGTCGATGCCGTTCTCTTTGCAAAGATCGACCACTTTGTTGGCCGCGACCGTCGACGTGGCAACCGCCCCTCCGCAGGCTACAATCACTTTCTTTTTCATGACTCCTCCTCCTTCCTCTTGATGATATGAATAACTTCCTCCTCCGATTTTGCGGACATCATCTTGCGGAGGACGTTATCGTCCTGTAAAATTTTCAGCAATTCCTTGACCTGGTCAAGGTGTGCCGCAGCGTCGCGGATGGCCATGGCGACTACAACGGAAACATCCACGTTTTCCCCTTCGTCGCCGCCCATCACTTCAAAAACGACCGGCTTTTTCAGAATGGCGATCGCCATTGTGGATCGGATCACATGCGATACGTCCGTATGTGGG
>JAEZRH010000026.1 GCA_023412845.1 Bacillota bacterium | reverse complement strand
GAATGCGGTCACAGGACCGAAGCCGCCCGGCATTTGTATTACTGCATTCCAATGCTTGGTCGGCGTACGGAAGATTCAGGTATGAAATTCGCCTGAAAAGGAAGAGGACAGCAAAAATCCGGAACAGACGTGAAGACAGCGTCCGTTCCGGATGTATTAAGATATTGTCCAGATTATTTCTCCCGCGGGGGAGACCCGCTCCCTATAGGCTTTCCATATGGGATTTATAAAAGCTTTTGGCTTCCTTTTCGATCTCGAGGGAGTCGTCCATGGAAAGGACCTTTGCCGCAAGCTGTTCCGCATCGGTGGAATTCAGATGGCAGATGTAGAACCGGGTCTGTTTTAAATGGGATGCGGACATGCTGAGCTTACGGATCCCAAGCCCGAGAAGGATCGGCATGAAAGTCGGATCGCCGGCCAGCTCCCCGCAAACGCAGACTTCCGTGCCGGTTTTCTGCCCGGCGGCGGCCGTATTTGCGATCAGTCGGATCACGGCGGGATTGTAAGGATTGTAAAGGTTCTGGACGGCCGGGTTCCCGCGGTCCGAAGCCGTAACGTACTGGGTCAGGTCGTTTGTGCCGATGCTCATGAAATCGCAGCAAGCGCCGAAGCTTTCCGCCATGACGGCCGCGGAGGGGGTCTCGACCATAATGCCGAGCTTTATCTTTTCACAACACGGTGTATCGTTTTCATGCAGGATCCGTATGGCTTTGTCCAGTTCGTCCCGGGCTTTGCGCAGTTCAAAAAGCTCCGTGACCATCGGCAGCATGATCGAAATGTTCCGCCCGGCGCCGGCAGTCAGAATTGCCTGCAGCTGTTCGGAAAAGAGCTGCGGCCGTTCCAGGCACAGACGGAGTCCGCGGTTGCCGAGAAACGGGTTTTGCTCCTTTGGAAGGTTCAGATAGGGAATGGACTTGTCTCCGCCGATATCCGCCGTCCGGACGGTCACTTCCCGGTCACCCGCCGCATCGAAAACCTTGCGGTAAGCTTCCGTCTGCTGTTTCACGGTCGGGCACGCATCGAAGCCGGAGTACAGAAATTCGGTCCGGAAAAGGCCGATCCCGTCATAAGCTTCCTTCTCCAGCGCCTGCATGTCCGCCGGGCTGCCGATGTTGGCGCACAGCTTTACCGGAACAGAGTCCGAAGTTATGGCGTGTTCGGAACGGAACGAGGCGATGACCGACTGCAGATGTTCCCGCGTCTGCTGCTCGGCCAGATATTTCGTGCATGTTTCCTCGTCGGGATTCAAGATGATTTTGCCGCCCGTGCCGTCCAGAATGACGTCCTGCCCGTCTTGAAAAACGGACAGAACGTTTTTTACACCCGTGACGGCCGGAATATTCATGGTCCTGGCCAAAATGACGGAGTGGGATGTTGCGCCGCCCTGCTCGGTGATAAATCCGCCGAGACGGGATTTGTCAAGCAGCATTGTATCTGCGGGCGTTAGTTCGAAGGCCGCGAGAATGACTTTCTGGTCTCCTTCGGGCAGATCGATCCCGCCTGCGACGCCTTTGATGGCGTCGATGACCATATTTCCCACGTTCCGGATATCGTCCGCGCGCTGGCGCATATATTCCTGCTTCATCGACGCGAATTTTGCCGCCGTTTTTTCACATTCTTCCCGAATCGCGGTTTCGGCGGATTCGCCTTTTTCAATGCGCGCTTTTATGGGAGCAAACAGATAGGTATCCTCCAAAAGCATGACGTATGCGCGGAATATCTTCGCATCTTCTTCTCCGACATCTTTCAAGGCGCGCTGATAAAGCCGCTCCGACTGCCCGACGCATTTTTTCCGGGCCTCGTCCAGAGACAGGGGGGCTTGCTGGTCCCCCTGCCCGGACTGCTTTTTCAGTACGACGATTTTACCATGCACCGAACCCGGAGCGCCGGCATTCCCTGCAATCTGCTGCATCGATTCCCACTCCGCAGCTGTCTTTGAGGTACCTGTCCGCAGCAAATTTATTCCCCTTCTCCCAAATAGACTTTGCAGGCGTCGTCGTTGAACGTGTTGATCGGGCTGAAGTCGGCCGCTTTGCCTGCAGATCCGGTAAGACTGATGTAACGTTTTGTGATTTCCTTCGCTTTGGCTTCAACGTCGATCAGGAACTGAAGGTAATCGTAATTCGGATTGCTGTCGAGCGCTTCTTTTGTGAAATCGCGGCAGTAATTGAAAATATCGGTGCACACGTTCACCTTATTGATGCCGGCCTCGACCGCTTTGCGGATGTTTTCGTCGCCGGAACCGGAACCGCCATGCAGAGCAAGCGGGGTGGAGATTCTTTCCCTTACCTTGCGGATGATGTCGAAGTTCAGCTTCGGCACAAAACCCTTGGGGTATTTGCCGTGGGCCGTTCCGCATGCAATGGCAAGGCAGTCGACGTGGGTCGCTTTCACGAACGCTTCCGCGTCTTCGGGACGGGTGTAAAGATTCTCTTTGATGCCGTCCATATCCGCCGCCTGCCCGACGTGACCGATCTCACCTTCAACGGGGACGCCCTGAGAGTGGCAGAGTTCCACGACTTTTTTCGTACGGGCTATGTTTTCCTCCATCGGATATGCCGAAGCGTCGATCATTACGGATGAAAAACCGTTGCGGAATGCGCGCGTGACATATTCCCAATCCCTGCCGTGGTCGCGGATCAACGCGACCGGGACATTGGTTTTTTCCGCAAGGCGTTTGATCATGGGGACCATCAGGTCAGCGCTGCCGTGTTTGGACATCTGGCCCTGACCCAGCAGAATGATGAGCGGCGACTGCAATTCGTCGGCGGCGGCAATTTCGCCCCTCGCCAGTTCCAAATTGACTGCGGCGCTCGCGATTACCGCGTAGTGGTGTTTTACGGCATCATCCAGTATTACTTTTGTTGTTGTATACATTGAGACATATCCTTTCCGGTATAATCTTGAAAGATCTGTATTCGTTCGTCAAAGCGGCAAAAGAATCAGAAATTCATCTTCAGATCTCCGTCTTTTACCGCCTTTTCCTGAACGGACTGATCTTCTTTCAGGTTTGGTTTGATCAGCAGCAGCACGCCGGCCGTCACGCAGGAACCGATGGCAAGCGCAAGCAGGAAATAAAACGGATGGTTCATGAGGGGCACCACGAAAATGCCACCGTGGGGAACCGTGCTGGTGACGCCAAAGAGCATCGACAGGCCGCTGGCAACGGCGGAACCGGCAACAGTTGCGGGGATAACATGTCCGGGATCTCCAAGGGCGAAAGGCAGGCATCCTTCCGTGATGAAGCAGAGGCCGAGCGGGAACGCTGCCTTCGCGGCTTCCATTTCTTCACCGCTGAACTTCTTGCGCCTTGCGATCAAGGCAGCCAGGGCGATACCGAGCGGAGGAGTCATGCCGCCGATGATTTTAGCTGCGGTCGGTTCATAGATTTTTTCCGCGAGCATTGCGTTGCAGAAAAGGGAAGCGGTTTTATTGATAGGCCCGCCAAGGTCGAAGCCCATCATGCCGCCGATCAGCGCGCCAAGCGTGAACCTGGAGCCGCCCTGCATGCTCTTCATGGCATTCAGAATCGCGTTTTGCAGCCAGGCGATCGGGTTGCCGATTACTACGTATAGAATCAATCCCACAAACAGCGTCGTCAGCGTTGGAATGATCATGACGGGGATCAGGCCCTGCATGGATTTGGGGAGCTTCAGGTGCTTTTTTAGGAACAGCACGGTATAGCCGACCAGGAATGCGGCGACCATGCCGCCAAGAAAACCGGCTTTGATATCCGTGCAGATCATGCCCGCGATAAAACCGGGGGCGATGCCGGGACGATCGCAGATGGAATAGGCGATGTAAGCCGTTATGACCGGCACAACGAGCGACATGCCGAGCGAACCGATCTGATTGATGAAAAAGGGGATGGTTCCTTTTGCGTTGGCGACGAGCGCGCCGCCGAAGATCTTGGCGATTGCCTCGCAGAGTCCGCTGGCAACCACCAGCGGGATCATGTAGGACACGCCGGTTAACAGATGCTTTTTGATTTCAGACCACTTCATTACAACCTCTCCTCACGGAAAAATTTTTGTCGGCCGTTTTGTAATAACCCAGCCGGCCGCATTACTTGCCCAGTTTTTGCTCGATCTTTTCCAGAACGGAATTCGCCGATTTTATGACGACTTCCGTCTGAACTTCGACGACTTTTTTCCCTGCAAAACGGTCTCTGCCTTTGATGCCGATGTCGGCCGCGATGATAACGACATCGGCGTTTTTCACATCGTCCGCCGTCAGTTCGTCTTCGATGCCGATTGTGCCCTGGGTTTCCACCTTGATTTCATGTTTACGCGCCTTTGCTGCAAGCACAAGCTTTTCCTTCGCCAGGTATGTGTGTGCGATTCCGGCCGTGCAAGCGGTGACTCCTACGATTTTCATTGTAAAACTCCTCTCATTTTGTTTGTGATTTTACGTATCAAAGATAGCCAGCAGTTCTCCGCAGTCGGCGCAGCGGAGAAGTTTCTCCGCCGTGCCGGGGTGCGCCAGCATACGGGCCACCTCGGACATCAGTTTAACGAAATAGTTGTTCTTATCATCCTTGCTCACTGCGAACAGGATGATCACCCGAACGGGTTTGCCGTCGATGGTTTCCCACTCGATAGGCTCTTTGCAGCGCCCGATGGCGATGCAGGTTTTCAATACGGTTTCCGATTTACCGTGCGGAATGGCGACGCCGTCACCAATGCCGGTGTGGCCTTCGCTTTCGCGGAAGTACACGTCTTTTTTGAACAGTTCCGCGGAGGTCACCGAGCCGTCTTTTTCCAGCAATTCGCACAGGCGGGCAAGAGCCTCTTCCTTGTTATGCGCATCCATGTTCAGGTCTACGGCGTTTGGATTGATTACGTCACTTACTTTCATTTCCGTCCCTACCTTGAGTTATTTCTTTTATGGAAGCACTGATTTCATGGCGATGTTTCTTCGGGATCAATCAGCGGTTCTTTATGCTTTTTTCAAAACATCGATCAGCGCGTTCAGCGCCTGCTCTTCATCCGGCCCTTCCGTGCGAACGGTGATCACGTCGCCCTTGCAGGCTCCGAGGCACATCACCATCAAAATGCTTTTTCCGTCGTATTCGCTGCCGTCCCCTTCTTTCGTCAGGGTCACCTGGCTTTCGTATTTTGCGGCTTCGCTGCAGAAATCGGCAGCCGGACGGGAGTGGAGACCTTCTTCGTTCAGGATTGTAAATTTACTTTCTTTCATTTTTCTTTTCCTCTCCGGTCAGTTGGTTCATATAATATGCAAATTGTTCTTTGCTTTTCATACTTTTTGCGTATTTCAGTCGCATTTCGTCGTCCGTCAGGGTAACGAGAACGGAATAAAACTTCATGATCTGAGCCTTCATATGCAATGCGGAATCCGGCTTTAACGCCAGGAGGAAAATCAGATCCGCCGTATTCTGTTTGTTCCATGGAATCGGGTTTTTCAGGATGGCGACCGAGATGATCGGGCGGACAACAAATTTTGTTGCACCGTGCGGGATCGCAACCTGCTTCCCGATTTCCGTGGAGGTGATCTTTTCCCTCTCTAGGACCGAGCCGAGAAAACCCTTCGCCACATATCCCTTCTGTTCCAGATGAAGGCACATATCCCGCAGCAGGGTGTCCTTGTCGGGAGCCGGGTCGAGAATCTGTACGAATTCACTGTCAAAAAGCTTGATTCTCCAGAAGTCCTTCTCCCGCGAAATGTGGTTCATCTTTTGCCGGCGGACTTCAAACATCTTTCTCTCAATGATCCTGACGTCGTAGGGGAGAAGAAAATTGTCGACGACCACGACGTCTTTGCCGGCGAATGTACGGCCTATGTTCTGCGTGGTAATGATAAAGTCGCATCCGCTTTTTATGATTTTCTGCGTGTCGTGCGTGGTGACGATATCCGAGACCACAATGTTCGCGATTGATCTTTCGATCCGCTGCCTGAGCAGCTGCGACACCCCCACGCCGTAATTGCATAAGATACAGACATTTACGCGGGAATTGGCACGCTCGATGGCTCCGCCGATATAAAGCGTCAGAAAGCCTATTTCGTTTTCACCGATTTTGATCCCCGTGTCGTTTTCCAGAAGAATGCTGGTTGACCAGGCGACTGCAAAAATATTCGGGTATTCCGTTTTGATTTTCGGCAGAAGCGGATTATCAACCGCAATGCCGTAGCGCAAACGTTCCACAGCCGTGCGCAGATACAGAAACAGGTCCTGCGCTAGGCCCTTGTCCGTTTTCAGGCTGATCCCTATGATTTCGCCGATGATGTTGATCAGCTTGGCGATGAACCCGCAAAACTCATACTGGGACTTTTCACAGGCGAGCCGGCTTTCTCCGCTGATAAACCCCTGAATTTCGGAAATGCTGACACAGAAGATCAGATAATTCCTTTCTTCGGGGGGGATCAGGATACGGTATTTTTCCTCCAGCCGGTCCGCAAGGTCGTTGGCCAGCAAGCGGTTGAACGACGACTTGCTTTTGAGAAAATTCTCCTGGATGACGGATTTCGCTTTGCAGCAAACTATAATGAGAGACAGGAGGAAAACCAGCTCCTTCTGGGACTCATAACCGAACTGGATCCCGAATTCGTTTTCCGTTTCCTGCACGGCGCAGATGACGTTGATGGCGTTGAAACAGTCGAGAAAAGAGGAAATCTGGTTTACCATCTCGAGTTTGTAGGTCACGCTCTCGCCGTCGATGACCCTTCCGTCTGCCCCGGCCTTTTTCTGCATGGCTGAGAAAAGCTCCAGAAGAGCAAGGCGGCGCGCAAATTCCGTACCGACGATCTGGATTCCCTTCCCGCGGACGGTCTTCAATTCGATATTCCGCTTCCAAAGCCAGTCTTTTGCTTCGCTCAATGCCTTCTCAACGCCGTTTCGGGTCAGAAAAAGCTGCTTTTCGAGCTCGCTCATATTGGTTTCCCGCTTTTTCAGCAGAATCTCGCAGATGACAAACTTGCGTGCCGACGGAGAATCGGCCAATAGATTCGGAGCGCTGTGAACGCTTAGCAGCTTTTGCCAGTTTTCTTCCGTGGTCTGGAACAGAGTCCCCTTTTTGGGTTTGCTGATCAAAGCGCCGAATTCGTTCTGCAGGATATATTCTTTGATCTTGGCAAGGTCGTTCCGCACCGTTTTGGATGAGAAATTAATCTGCTTTGCGATTTCGTCAATGGTGACATAGCTGTTACGGTCATGTAAAATTTTTAAAATGCTCCGCTCTCTTTCCGTAAGCATACGGTAGGCTCCTCTCCGGGCGCTGTAGGAAATCCTCCTTCCTACAGCCATATTATATCGGTTTTATTCCGTGACTAATGTTGATCCTGATGGCACAATTGTGGTAAAAAGGCACAGTTACTTACCATAAATAAAAAAAATAATGGAGTTTTTCAACAATTTGATGTTCTTATTTCTGGATTGAAATATTGGCTGATATCCCGGCGTGTGCGGAAACGATCGGCCGGAGGGGCGTCACAAAAGGGACGAAGACAGCGTCGGCAGCACTTAACGTGCTTTTTACAGAAGGGAGATACGGCCCGTTTTCGGGCGGAGATGCCTCGGCGCCGTGCCGTCCGCATCCGGCGGCCGGACGTGAAGTCCCCGGATAAGCGCGGAACTTGCGCG
The DNA here is from genome assembly GCA_023412845.1 of Bacillota bacterium. GTDB lineage: Bacteria > Bacillota > Clostridia > Oscillospirales > Acutalibacteraceae > Thermocaproicibacter. Next base: position 9,321 of record JAEZRH010000026.1, on the reverse strand, counting down.
CCGCTATAACTCAAGTTTACAGCTTTTTCTTTATGATTGCCGTTTGGCGGTGAATTTTTCACGGCTTTTTCCGGCCTATGAAAAATATTGCGGAATATCTTCCATTCTGCCGTAAAAGGGCTTGCAAATTCCGCCGCTATCTTTTATAATGCTAGTGCGAAGAGGGTAGGAGCTCTTCTTAGCATTGAATTTTTGACCGTCCCCGCAGGACGAATATGCCGGGGATTCAAGGCCAGACGGACAGCCGGGTCAAAAGCCGAAATTGGCAACTTTGTTGCCTTATTGATCGAGCCATTCGGTTCGGAACTTTATGGGTTGGCTGAGGTCTTCAGCCATGTGCAGTTGCATGCGCAAACACTTGTGAACGGTCAATAAGAGTAGTAAAAGTAATTCCATGCTATATAGACTCTGAAACCCTAAACAGCGGAATGGGCGCACCGCGCGGTTCTTGTTGAAAGCTGCGGTATGTGCCATGATGCATGTGCGATTTTGATCGCCCGAGTGTATTGCTGCAATGCAGACGCAGCTTTATATTCGGGCGCTTTTTCATGCCCGGATTCAAAATTTCGGCGCAGGGAGGCCGGATAATGGAGAATAAACTAAAACTCTACGGATTCAACAATCTTACAAAATCCCTCAGCTTCAATATCTACGACATCTGCTACGCAAAATCCGAGCGCGAGCAGAAGGATTACATCGCCTATGTGGACGAACAGTATAATTCCGAACGGCTGACCCGCATCATGAAGCATCTTGCCGATATGATCGGCGCGCAGGTCCTCAATGTCAGCAAGCAGGACTATGAACCCCAGGGCGCGAGCGTCACCGTGATGCTGGCCGAAGAGCCGGTGCATGTGCCGCCGGAGGGGGACGCCATTCTGGCACACCTCGACAAAAGCCATATCACCGTCCATACGTTCCCGGAATATCACCCCGAAACGAGCATCGCCACCTTCCGGGTGGATATCGACGTGGCGACCTGCGGGCACATCACGCCGCTGCAGACGCTCGACTACCTCATCGGCAGCTTCGATTCCGATATCATTACCATCGACTACCGCGTGCGCGGTTTTACCCGCAGCGTAGACGGCAAAAAAATATTCCTCGACCATAAAATCACGTCCATTCAGGATTATATCGACACACAGATCCTGCTGCGGTACGACGCGATCGACGTGAACGTCTACGAAGCGAATCTGTTCCACACGAAGATGATGCTCAAAGAGCTGGACCTTCAGAACTACCTGTTCAACACGGACGTGTACGAACTGAACCCGCGCACGCGGCTGGCCATCATGGAAAGCCTGCGCCGGGAAATGATCGAGATTTTCAGCGGGCGTAACGTTTACGACTGACGGACGATTCGGGTAAAGGGAGAGGATACATGCAACGGAAGATCGACCAGAACGAAGCCCCGGTGATGGAAGCGCTGCAGCGGTTCAAAGCCATGCGCGTGGTGCCGTTTGACGTGCCGGGGCATAAGCGGGGCCGCGGGAACCCCGAGCTGAGGGATTTTTTGGGCAGGGACTGCCTGAGTGTGGACGTGAACTCCATGAAGCCGCTGGACAACCTCTGCCACCCGACCGGCGTGATCGCGCAGGCGGAGGAACTGGCCGCCGCGGCTTTCGGCGCTGCTCACGCCTTTTTTATGGTGGGGGGGACCACGTCGGGTGTGCAGAGCATGGTGCTTGCTTCGTGCAAGCGGGGCGACAAGCTGATCCTGCCGCGCAACGTGCACCGCAGCGTCATCAACGCGCTCATCCTGTGCGGGGCGGTGCCGGTGTACATCAATCCGCAGATCGACGAACGGCTCGGCATTTCGCTTGGCATGCGCCTTGGGGACGTTGAAGACGCCGTGCGCGAAAATCCAGACGCCAAAGCAATTTTTGTAAACAACCCGACCTATTACGGTGTGTGTTCGAACATCCGTGCCATCGCGTGGCTTGCGCATGAACACGGCATGCTGCTTCTGGCCGACGAGGCGCACGGAACGCATTTCTATTTCGGGAAGGACATGCCTCTTTCCGCCATGGCGGCGGGGGCCGATATGGCCGCGGTGAGCATGCACAAGTCCGGGGGATCGCTCACGCAGTCGAGCATCCTGCTTGCCGGGCCGGACGTAAACGCCGGCTACCTGCGGCAGATCATCAACCTGACCCAGACCACGAGCGGCAGCTATCTGCTGATCTCGAGCCTCGATATCTCCCGGCGGAATCTGGCCCTTCGGGGCGGCGACATCTTCGCCCGTGTGCAGAAACTGACTTCTTACGCCCGCGAGGAGATCAACCGCATCGGCGACTATTACGCCTACGGGCGCGAGCTGATCAACGGCGACACCGTGTTCGACTTCGATACGACGAAATTGAGCGTCCACACCCTCGGAACGGGTCTTGCGGGCATCGAGGTATACGACATCCTGCGCGACGAGTACGACATCCAGACCGAGTTCGGCGACCTTGCGAACATTCTCGCCTACGTTTCCGTCGGCGACCGGGAGCGCGACATCGAGCAGTTGGTGGGCTCTCTCGCCGACATCCGCCGCCGCTATAAAAAGGAAAAGACCGGCCTGATGCGTCAGGAATACATCGCCCCGCAGGTGGAATCGTCGCCGCAGGAGGCGTTCTACGCTCCGAAGGAGAGCCTGCCCATCGAGCAGACCGAGGGGCGCGTCTGCACCGAGTTTGTGATGTGCTATCCGCCGGGCATCCCCATTCTGGCGCCCGGCGAGAAGATCACCCGCGGCATCCTCGACTACATCCGCTATGCCGGTGAAAAAGGATGCTCGCTGACCGGGCCGGAGGACCTGAGCATTCAAAGGCTGAACGTAATGCGATAGCGCGGAAAGGAGAATACTATGCCGCATCTAACATTTACGGAGATGCACACGCCCCGCGTGGGCCTTTCCATCGAGGTGCAGCGGCAGCTCTGCTGCGAACAGAGCCGCTTTCAGCGCATCGAAATCTTCGAGAGCGAGGATTTCGGGCGCTTTCTGACCCTCGACGGATACATGATGTGCACGGAAAAGGACGAATTCGTCTACCACGAGATGATGGTCCACGTACCCATGGCGGTCAATCCCGCCGCGGAACGCGTATTGGTCGTAGGAGGAGGTGACGGCGGCGCGGTGCGGGAATTGTGCCGCTACCCGTCGGTCAGGCATATCGATCTTGTGGAGATCGACAGCCGCGTGGTCGAGCTTTGCCGGGAATATCTGCCGGGCATCGCGGGCAGTCTCGGCGATCCCCGCGTGGAAATGCACTTTGAGGACGGCATGCGCTTCGTGCGCGGCTGCGAGGACGAATACGACCTGATCCTTGTGGACTCGACCGACCCGTTCGGGCCGGGCGAGGGGCTTTTCACCCGGGAATTCTACGGCCACTGCTACAAGGCCTTGCACAGAGACGGCATCCTGGTCAACCAGAACGAAAGCCCGTTCTACCCGGATGACGCCAAGGCCATGCAGCGCGCTCACCAGCGTATCGCCGCCACGTTCCCGGTCTGCCGCATGTACCAGGCGCACATTCCGTCGTACCCCTCCGGTCACTGGATGTTCGGCTTCGCCTCGAAGGGGCCGCATCCCATCCGCAGCCTGAAGGAACGGGAGTGGGCGGCGCTGGGCCTGCGGACGAAGTATTATAACCTGAATCTGCACATGGCGTCGTTCGCGCTGCCGACTTTTGTGGAGGAGATGGTCCGAGATGTGGAATAGAGCCAACCCCGCGTTCCTCGGCTGCGAATCGGAGTTTGAGGAAGCGGACGTCGTGCTGTTCGGCGCTCCGTTCGACTCGACGGCCAGCTACCGGCCCGGTTCGCGCTTCGGCAGCCGCGCCATGCGCGAGGAGTCGTACGGCATCGAGACGTACAGCCCTTACCGGGACGCGGACCTTTCGGAATGCCGGGTGTTCGACGCGGGCGACCCGGAGCTGTGCATCGGCGACGCGAAGCTGGCGCTCGGCCGGATCGAAGAGACGGTCGCCGGGATCCTGGACGCGGGCAAGCTGCCGCTGATGCTCGGCGGGGAACACCTCGTCACGCTCGGCGCGGTCCGTCAGGCGGCAAAACGCTACCCGGACCTGCGCATCGTGCATTTCGACGCGCATACCGACCTGCGGGAGGAGTACCTCGGCGCGGCTCTTTCGCACGCGACGGTGCTGCGCCGCTGCTGGGACATCCTCGGCGACGGACGCATCTTCCAGTTCGGCATCCGCTCCGGCCTGCGCGAAGAATTTAAATGGGCGGAAGTGCACACTGGGTTGCAGAAATTCAATTTTGACGGGCTGGAGCGAACGGCCGCGGGGCTTGCCGGGCACCCGGTCTACTTTACGGTGGACCTCGACGTGATGGACCCGTCGGTTTTCCCCGGCACGGGAACGCCGGAGCCGGGCGGCGTCTCCTTCCTGCAACTGATGGACGCTGTGTCACTTGTTGCGGAGAACTGCCGCGTAGTCGGCTGCGATCTGGTGGAGCTGGCGCCTTCGCTCGACCCGAGCGGCGTTTCGACCATCGTCGCCTGCAAGCTGCTGCGGGAGCTGCTGCTTGTGCTCCATTCGTCAAAGAAAGCAGGCAAGTCCTGAATCAATAAAAGCGAGAGGCCCCATACGGGGCCGGAAGGGTGTGGAAACAATGGGAAAAGTCATGGTCATCGGCTGTGGAGGCGTCGCAAGCGTCGCCATTCATAAAATTTGCCAGAACAAAAAAGCGTTCGGGGAGCTGTGCATTGCAAGCCGCACGAAGGCGAAGTGCGACGCGCTGGCGGCAAAGCTGGCCGGTTCCGGCGTAAAGATCACGACGGCGCAGGTGAACGCCGACAATGTGGAAGAACTCACCGCCCTTATCCGAAAGGAAAAGCCGGACGTGGTGCTGAATCTTGCGCTGCCGTATCAGGACCTGCATATCATGGATGCCTGCCTTGCCGCACGCGTCAGCTATGTGGATACGGCCAACTACGAGCCGGAGGACACGGCGCATTTCGAGTACAAATGGCAGTGGGCGTACCGCGACCGCTTCCGCGAGGCGGGCGTCACCGCGCTGTTGGGCAGCGGTTTCGACCCGGGCGTAACGGGCGTTTTTTCCGCCTACGCGCAGAATCACGAGTTCGACGAGATCCACGAAATCGACATTCTCGACTGCAACGGCGGCGACCACGGCTACCCGTTCGCGACGAATTTCAACCCCGAGATCAACATCCGCGAAGTCTCCGCGAAGGGCAGCTACTGGGAGAACGGGCACTGGGTGGAAACCGAGCCGATGGAGATCAAGCGCGAGTACGATTTCAAAGAAGTCGGCAAAAAGGACATGTATCTCCTGCACCATGAGGAGATCGAGAGCCTCGCGCTCAACATCCGCGGCATCCAACGCATCCGTTTTTTCATGACGTTCGGGCAGAGCTACCTCAACCACCTGCGCTGCCTTGAGGACGTCGGCATGACGAGCATCGTGCCCATTCATTACAACGGGATGGAGATCGTGCCACTGCAGTTTCTCAAAGCCGTGCTGCCGGATCCGGCCACGCTGGGGCCGCGCACCAAGGGCAAGACGAACATCGGCTGCATCTTCCGCGGCATAAAGGGCGGAAAAGAGAAAAACTATTATCTCTATAACATCTGCGACCATCAGGAGTGCTACCGCGAGGTCGGCAGCCAGGCTGTCAGCTACACGACGGGCGTTCCCGCCATGATCGGCGCGATGCTTGTGATGGACGGCCGCTGGTCGAGGCCCGGCGTCTGGAACATCGAGGAGTTTGACCCCGATCCTTTCATGGAGGCGCTGAATCGCTTCGGCCTGCCGTGGCAGGAAAATTTCAAGCCGGTGCTGGTTCCGTGAGTACGGATATGTCCCTTGCGGAGGAATTTGCCTCGCTGCCCACGCCCTGCTATGTGGTGGACGAGGCGCTCCTTCTGCGCAATCTGGAAATCCTTTCGGGAGTAAAGCGCCGCTGCGGAGCGTCGATTCTGCTGGCGCAAAAGGCGTTCTCCATGTTCCGGGTGTATCCGCTCCTTGCGGAATATCTAGACGGCACGGCCGCAAGCGGCCTCTACGAAGCGCGTCTCGGCCGCGAAAAATTCGGCGGCGGGGTGCATGTGTTCAGCCCGGCTTACCGGGAGGACGAGTTCGACGAGCTCCTTCGATATGCCGATCACGTCGTGTTCAACAGTTTCGCTCAGTGGAAGCGTTTCGGGCCGCGCGCGCTCGAAGCGGGCAAAGCCTGCGGCCTGCGCTTGAACCCGGAATGTTCCACGCAGGAGGGGCACGAAATTTACGACCCCTGCGCGCCGTTTTCACGTCTCGGCGTGACGGCGGCGAATTTCGAACCCGGCGTACTCAAAGGGATCACCGGCTTTCACATGCACACGCTATGCGAGCAGGGCGCGGATGCGCTCGACGTGACGGTCCGCGCGCTGGAGGAGAAGTTCGGCCCGTATCTGAAAAATATGGCGTGGCTGAACCTTGGCGGCGGGCATCATATCACCCGCGAAGGATATGACGTCGATCTGTTGTGCGCAACCGTCCTGCGCCTGCAAAACACTTACGGAGTGAAGGTCTACCTAGAGCCGGGCGAGGCCGTGGCGCTGAACGCCGGGTTCCTTGTGTCTTCGGTGCTTGATATTGTGCACAACGGAATGGATATTGCCATTTTGGATACCTCCGCCGCCTGCCACATGCCCGACGTTCTGGAGATGCCTTACCGCCCGCCGCTGGAAAATGCGGGGGAACCGGGAGAAAAGGCCCGTACTTTCCGCCTTGCGGGACCAACCTGCCTTGCGGGGGACGTGATCGGCGACTATTCCTTCGACCGGCCCCTCCGTCCCGGAACCCGGTTGGTGTTCGGCGACATGGCAATTTATTCCATGGTGAAGAACAATACCTTCAATGGAATGCGCCTGCCGGATATTTTCCTGCGCCATACGGACGGTTCGTTCGAACTGGTCCGACGTTTCGGCTACGAGAACTTCAGAAACCGCCTGTCGTGACCCGGCGGATAAATTATAAGGAATCGGGAAGCCTGCCGCGGGACGGGCTTCCTCTTTTTGTTTCTGGTATTTCGGATTGTGGTGGAATGAGGATATCCCTTCTTGACAAAGTAAAAGCATTGTGATATATATTGAATATAAATTCAATGAATTGAGGATCAACAAATTTGGGAATCCGAGAAGAGCAAAAGGAAAAAAGGCGGAACGAGATTCTTTCGGCAGGACTGGACCTGTTCATCCACAAGGGCTATTCCGCCACAAAAATCAGCGATATCGCGCGGCGCGTCGGCATGAGCGTGGGGCTTCTGTTCCACTACTTCGAGTCGAAGGAAAGGCTGTACGAGGAATTGATCCGCATCGGTGTCTCCGGGCCGATGCAGACCATGGCTCCCACGGAAAAAGAGCCGCTTGTTTTTTTTGAGGAAACGGCGGAGCGGCTTTTTCAATATATCAGCACGCAGCCGTTTTTTTCGAAGATGTTCGTGCTGATGTTTCAAGCGATTTCCAACGACGCCGCCCCGCAGGGAATCAAGGACCTTCTGAAAAGTCTGGACGTGTATACGCCCACAGCACGGCTGATCCGCAGAGGCCAGGAGAACGGAACCATCCGGGAGGGCGACCCCGTTGCGCTTAGCATAGCGTACTGGTGCGCGATCGAGGGCATTGCAGAGCAGTTGGCGCTGTCTCCGGACTTACCCTGCCCGGAAAGCAGCTGGATCGTCGATATTTTAAGGAGGCAGCCATGAAGGACATTGCGATTGTAGGCGCGGGCATTGCCGGTTTATCCGCCGGCATCTACGCGCTTCAAAGCGGGTTCAACGCCACAATTTACGAGAGCCACACCACACCCGGCGGCGCATCCACTAGCTGGCGGAGAAACGGATATCTGTTCGAAGGCGGGATGCACTGGCTGACGGGCTCGTCGCCTGAGACTCCGCTTTATCGCGTCTGGCGGGAGCTCGGCGCGCTGGACGACACCGTGCCCGTCTATAACCGCGACCCGTTTCTGGTTTTCGACTATCAGGGCAAAACGGCGTACCTGTACCGCGATGCGGAAAAGCTGCGCCGCCATTTTCTCGAGCTTTCGCCGGGGGATGCGAAGGAGATCAATCGTCTGTGCGGCGATATCCGCAAATTTTCAAAAATGAGCATGCCTGTGACGGATATCAAAGGCGTCAGGTTAAAACAGAAGACGCACATGCCGCTGAGCATGCTCGGCGGCATAATACCCGTCATGACGCGCATGCCCTTTTACAGCGGGCAGACCGTCAGGGAATATGCGGCGAGGTTCCAAAGCCCTCTGCTGCGTCTTTTGCTGGAGAACATCATCGGCCCGGATTACAATGCGAGCGGACTTGTTTTTACCATGGCGCAGTTTGCTTCCGGCGACGGGGGATATCCCGAGGGAGGTTCGCTCGGCATGGCCGCGCGGATGGCGAAAAAATTCACATCGCTGGGCGGAACGATCCGGTACGGCTGCAAGGTGGAGCGGGTGGCCGTCCGGAACAAAGCGGCATGCGGCGTGACCGTGGACGGAGAACAAATGGAAGTCGACGCCGTAATCGTAACGCAGGATACGCTCGCCGCGATCGACAGCCTGCTCGATGTGCCCATCCGGGAACCTTGGGCGGAAGCGATGCGGCGGGACACGCAGCCCATGCTCGATACTTTTGTCGGCCTCGGAATCGAAGCGGATCTTTCCGATCTGCCGGAACGGTTGCAGTTTGTGCCGGAACATTCTTTCCTTTGCGGAGGCGTGCCGCAGCGCGTGGCGGGTATCTGCAATTATGCGGCCTATCCGGGATACGCGCCGGAGGGGTGCAGCGCCGTCACGTCCATCATCGTGGGCGACAGCTATGATTTCTGGAAAAAGTGCAGGGAAAACGGCACCTACGCGGCGGAAAAAGAAAAGCTCGCTGCGTCGGTAAATGATGTTCTGGAGAAGAAATACCCGCAGACAACCGGAAGAATCGCCGTCTGGGATGTGGCGACGCCGCTGACCTATGAACGGTATCTCGGCTCCTATAAAGGCTCCTGGATGACGGTCATGGGCAAGGGGAGGCGGCCGGCGTCATATCCACAGAAGCCGGGGAGCGTCTCGAATCTCTATTTCGCGGGACAGCGGCTGAGAAGCCCCGGCGGGCTGCCGGTGGCTGTGGATTCCGGGCGAAGGGCCGTTCAGTACCTCTGCCGGGATGCGGACACGGTTTTTCAGGGGAACGGTGTCCCGCAGCGGGTTACGATCTCCAAAACGGTTTAAGCAGGCCGAAACAGGCCCCGCCCGGACGTTACGCCGGGGGGGGCCTGCGCAGATTCAGGACCCGTCGTCCTCAGCGGTTCAGGCGTGAAC
>JAEZRH010000072.1 GCA_023412845.1 Bacillota bacterium | reverse complement strand
AATTCATCTTCCGCACCGCCACGCGGATCCGTGCCAGCAGCTCGTCGACGCTGAACGGCTTCGTCAGGTAATCGTCCGCACCGGCGTCGAGCGCTTCAATTTTATCCCGGTCCTCGCTTCTCGCGCTGACCACGATGATGGGGTTGTTGGTCCACGTGCGGACTTTTTTGATGATCTCCAGCCCGTCCATGTCCGGAAGGCCCAAATCCAGGATCATTACATCCGGCCGGACGGAAACGGCCTGCAGAACGGCGGATTCCCCCGTTTCGGCGGTATGGAACGCGTAGCCGTTTGCCTGCATGGTCGTGGTCATCAGGTTGCGCACCGCCTTGTCGTCCTCCACAATCAGAATGGATACCTTATTCATTGCTTTCAACCTCGTAAATCTGCAGAGGAAAGCCGAAAATGCTGCCTTTCGGCCGGTTGTCCTTCACATAGATGTCGCCGCCGTGGGCGGCCACGATCGACTTGCACAGCGAAAGGCCCAGCCCGAGCCCTCTGCGGCTGTCGCCCCTGCCGTTGTTTGCGGTGTAAAACATATCGAATATTTTTTTCTTGCTCTCGTCGTCGATCCCGTCCCCGCTGTCGGCGATTTCGACGGCGGCCATTCCGTCTTTCCGGAAAGCGCTGATCCTGATCTCCGACCCGGCCGGGGTATACTGGATGGCGTTGTCCACGATGTTGATGATCACCTGTACGATCAGCCTTGCGTCCGCGCGGACCATCATCATGTCGTCGGTGACGTCGACCGAGATCTTATGTTCGCTTGCCCTGCGGCTGATATGCTTCATGGCTTCCGCGATGATCTCGTCGATCAGCTCCGCCTGCATGCTGATGTTCATGGTCCCGTTGTCGATCCTGGTCACGGAAAGAAGATTTTCCACAAGGTTGATCAGCCACATGGAGTCGTCGTAAATATCCTGATACAGTTTTCGCTTCGCATCCGTGCCGATCTGCTTTTCATTGGTCAGCAGAACGCTCGCGTTTCCCGAAATGCTCGTGAGCGGCGTGCGCAGATCATGCGAAATGGCGCGCAGAAGGTTTGCGCGCAGGCGCTCTTTTTCCGATTCCATGGTTGCCTGCCTCTGCTTTTCGTTCAGCTCGTATTTTTCGATCGCGAAAGCGATTTCATCCAGCATCGCGGAAAGCAGGCTTCGTTCGAAAGGCTCGAAGGAATCCCTGTCCTTCACGGCGATCCCGATCACGGCAAAGACCGTGTCGTGGCTGCGGATCGGAAGATACAGCGCTTTTGCGCCGGGGAGCGTCTCCGTCCCCGTTCCGGCCTTTTTCCTGTTTTTGTAGACCCAGGCGGCGACGGCCTGTTCCTCCGCGTCGGTGCAGACGGCGTCCCGGTTTGTTTCCTGCTGCGGGTAAAACGTAAGCGGCTCGCCGAGTTTGTCGTTCTCTGCGACATAGAGGGCGAACGGCAGATTCAGAAGCTTCAGCAGCTGCTGTGTCGCGACCGAGATGATGTCGGTCATGCTTTTCGTGCGCTGCAGCTTTCGGCTCGCATCCAGAAGGACGCCCGTGCGGTACGCCTGTTTGGCCGTCCTTTTCGCCTGGCTTTTTTCCCGCATCGTCAGGGTGCTTGTAATCAGCGACGCGATCAGCATCACGATGAAGGAGACGGGGTATTGGGCTCCGTAGGCGTTGAACGTGTACTTCGGCTCAATAAAGAAAAAATTGTACGCCAGCACCGCGACTACGGAAGACAGGACGCCGTAGATCCTTCCTTCCGTCAGGCTCGAGATCACCAGCACACCCAGCAGGTAGATCATGATGGCATCGGAGGGCATGAATCCAAGCCTTTCGAACAGGAATCCCACGCCTGTGCTGACTGCCAGGAGCCCCAGCATTTTTGCAAGATCCTTCAGCCGCATCTTCGGCAGGGTCAGCCTGTAGGCGGCCTTCTGCCGGTAAGAAGCGGCGTCGGGGATGATGTGCACGTCGACGTTCGGCGCGAGCGTGGCGAGACGTTCCACAAGTCTGTTCCCGGCGCGGAACAGGCTTGTTTTATAGTTGGAGCGGCCGATCACGATTTTTGAAACGCCGCTGATCCTTGCGTACTCCGAAATCTGGTAGGGGATATCCTCGCCGTAGACCGTGGCGATTTTGGCGCCGAGCTGTTCGGCGAGCTTCAGATTCTGGCGGAGCCTTTTCCTGTTTTCGTCGTTCAGTTCTTTCGTGTTCGGCGTTTCCACGAACAGGGCCGTGAATGCGGCGTGAAAAGCATACGCCATGCGGGCGGCTGTCCGGATTACCTTCGCGTTGGAAGGCGAACTCGAAAGACAGATCAGGATATGCTCGCCCGCGTAATAATCGCTGCTTTTATCGGGCAGGCGGCCCTGTTCGGCCTTTTTGTTGACCCGGTCCGCGGTCCGCCGAAGGGCGATTTCCCTTAATGCGACGAGGTTGTCGCGGGTGAAGAAATTGCCCAGCGCTTTTTCGGCCTGCGCCTTCTTGTAGATTTTGCCCTCGTTCAGGCGGCTGATCAGATCGTCCGGCTCGATATCGACCAGTTCGACCTGGTCCGCGTTGTCGAAGACATAATCCGGGATCCTTTCCTTCACCACGACCTGAGTGATGGAGGCGACGATATCGTTCAGGCTTTCCAGATGCTGAACGTTGACCGTGGTGTAGACGTCGATCCCGGCGCGGAGCAGTTCTTCCACGTCCATGTATCGCTTTGTATTGCGGCATCCGGCCGCATTGGTGTGCGCCAGCTCGTCGACAAGGATCAGCTGCGGCTTTCTGGCCAAAGCGGCGTCAAGGTCGAATTCGTTCTGCTCGATTCCCTTATAATTGACTTTGAGGGGCCGAAGCGTCTCCAGACCCTCGAGCAGCGCCAGCGTATCCGGGCGCTGGTGCGGTTCCACATAGCCCACTGTGACGTCGATCCCCAGCCTTTGGGCCGTATGGGCCGCGTCGAGCATGGCGTATGTTTTGCCGACCCCTGCGGCATACCCGAAAAATATCTTCAGTTTTCCCTTTTGGCTTTTGTCCTCCTGCCGATGAATTTTCGCCAGGAGTTCGTCCGGGTCCGGTCTGTTTTCCGTCATACGCATATCCCCGCCATTTCAGAATCCGTCAAAGCAAGATTTCTCATCAAAATATTGACTGCTTTTCTCCCGAAGATTCCAATAAGCTTATTATTCTTAATATTGTAGCACAATTTGATTCACTTTGTCAGCGGCATACCCTCCGTATCCACGGCGGCACCATCCTGAGTTTAGCACGGACGCGGTTAGGATGGCGTTAGAAAACCGGCCGCGGCGTTAAGATTGTATAGAGAGGGCGGGGGACGGCTTACATCCGTATTTGTTGTATTTTCAGGATGCGGAGAGTAAAATAAACACAGCGTAGCCTTTCCGGAGCGCATGAAGCGGCATCCGGGAAAAGCCTTTACCGCGCATCCCGAACGTGCCTTTCATGCCTGGAAACATCGGGAGGCTTTACGAAAAAATAATCGTCTTATGAAACGACCGGGAGATGTCTTATGAAACGGCTGATCTTTATAAACGGGACCATGGGCGCGGGCAAGACGGCCACCTGCGGCGAGCTTCTGCAGATCCTGGACCGCAGCGTCTTTCTGGACGGGGATTGGTGCTGGACGATGCATCCTTTCGTGGTGACCGACGAAACGAAGCGGATGGTACAGGACAACATCGTTCATCTGCTCCGCAATTTTCTTGCCTGCTCCGAGTACGAAACCGTCATTTTCTGCTGGGTCATGCAGTACGAGAGCATTATGAACGACCTGCTCTCAAAACTGCGGGACCTCGAATTCGAATTCTATCGGTTCACCCTTACGGTGTCCGAAAAGGCCCTGACCGAACGGATTGAAAAGGATGTCCGAAATCATGTCCGAACACCGGACGTTCTGGGGCGGAGCCTGCAAAGGCTTCCGCTGTATGAGAAGATGGACACCGTCAAAATCGACGTAAGCAGCATTTCGGCCCGGCAGGCGGCCGAACGGATCGCGGAGACGGTCGGCAGGCGCTCCGGTTCCGGGCATCCCGTGTTTATGGGCAAAGACAGTCCGGAAGGCAAGAAGAGGAGGCTTTCGCTCAATGAAAACGCCTCGAACTACGAGAAGCAGCGCCCCGGATACCCGGAAGAATTATTTGAGGACGCCGTCCGGTATTCCGGAATCGGGGCAGGGCAACGTGCACTGGAAATCGGGATCGGGACCGGCAAGGCCACGGAGCCGTTTTTGAAGACCGGCTGCCGTGTTACGGCCGTGGAGCTCGGGAAGAATCTTGCCGAATATGCCGGCCAAAAATTCCGGGCTTATCCGAATCTGACGATCCTGAACCAGCCGTTCGAAGAGTTTAACGAGAAAGACGGCGGCTTCGACCTCATTTATTCCGCCACGGCCTTTCACTGGGTCCCGGAGGAGATCGGTTTTCCAAAGGCATTCCGGCTGCTGAAAAGCGGCGGCGCTTTGGCGCTCTGGTGGAACCGCGCTTTTGTGGGAAGACCGGACGACGAACTGCATCAGGAGATTCAGCGGGTATATCAAAAATACCGGATGGAACCCGGCGGCGGACCAGTTGAGAACGATACCGCGCGTTGGGACAAAATTCAGAAAACCATCCTATCCCATGGATTTACGGACCTCAGTTTTCAATTATTCCACGGCCAAAGGAACTTCGATGCGGACGGCTACGCGGAACTACTGAACACCTATTCGGACCACAGCGGCATGGCCCCGGACGTAAAAGAAAAATTGGAATCCGAGATCAAGGAAGCGATCCGGAATCACGGCAACCGGCTTACCGTATACGATACGATCGATCTTTATCTGGCGCGGAAGCCCTAAGCCGGACCGAAGCCGTGATCCGGAAACACTTGCGGGAGGGGGATACGGATGAACGGGCCGAACTATACGGAAGTTATCAGGGACGAGACGAGCCGCGCTCTTTGGGAAGTCGAAAACGTGATCGCCTGCGTTCCGGATGAACTGTGGGACAGGTGCTACTGCGGGATGCCGCTGTGGAAGCATATCTATCACATGCTGCATTCGCTTGATCAATGGTATATCAATCCGAGGGTGTACGCGCAGCCTCCCTTTCACGAAAAAGGCCTCAACAATCTGGATGTTCAAAGTAATGTGCATCTCGGCCGCGGTGAGATCGCGCGTTACTTTCATGAAGTCGCCAGGAAGATCATCGCATACAACGATTCCCTGACCGACGATATCCTGCTGCAAAGACCGGAGCGCTGCGAGTGGGACCGCTTTACGCTGATCCTCGCGCAGCACCGGCATCTGCACAGCCATATGGGGATGATCATGGGTTTCATCATCGAGGAGACCGGCCTGTGGCCGAAAACGCTTGGCCTGGAACGGGATATCCCGGACGGGGGCTTGGGGACTTATTTTTAACGCCGGCCAGTCCGCAGAACGGTTCATTCGCTTAAAATGCTCTCCGCGCTTTGCTTATGCGTCCGTTCGATCCTGCAAAGACCGAACAGATCGTCGGGCCCTTTGGGAATGGGGTTGACGCCGTACCTGCAGGATAAAGTCGCACGGAATCCCAGTTTTCTGAGGATGCCGTCGGTGCCCTTGCTGGATTTGCCGTACGGATACACAAACGTGTTCGGGGTAAATCCCGTCTTTTGAACGATTTCCCGCTGCAGCTTACCGACATCGCCTGTCAGGACGTTTTCGTATTGGGCCGGCGATTCTCCCGGTTTCTGCATACAGCCGGTCCTTCCTCCGCTCATTTCGTGCAGATTGTAGGTATGGTTCTGCACTTCCACAAGTCCGGAGGAGATCATCTCGTTCAACTGCGTCCATGTGACATGCGCGTAGCTAAGGCTGTCGCTTGGCACCGCCGAAAAATCGTCGGTGCTTTTTCCGATGATGGAAAGTACCATCTTGGCGTGATATTTTTTCAGCAGGGGAAAGGCATAGACATAGTTGTTGTAGTATCCGTCGTCGAACGACAGAATCGCGGGCTTCTTGGGAAGCGCTTTACCGGAATCCACACAGTCGATGAGCTGAGTCATGGTGATCGTGGTATAGCCGTTTTTGGAAAGATAGAGCAGATCGTTTTCAAATTCATCCGGCGTGATCCCGAATTTATACGATCGGCTCGGGCTGAGGATATGGTACAGGAAAATCGGCAGGCGCGCCGAGCCGACCGGCGCTGCCGAAGGTCGGCCTGAGGGAGGCGTTTTCCAGAGAAAAAGCACAGCCGCGCAGACGATCAGGCAGACGACTGCCGCGATGCGCCGAAGTTTTATCTTAACGACCATATCGGATCACCCTTTTGTCACTATATGGCGGGTCCTGAAAAAATATTATTCTTATCCGCAGAATGGTGCGCCGGATGGCGGTAATGCCGCCGGATGACCGTGCGGGAGCCTTGCTTTTATCCGCCCGGCATGCTACGATGAAAGAGAAAACAGGTAGGAGGCATCTTCCTGTTACAGAGCCTAAAAGGGGCGGAAATCATGAAAAAGATCTTGCTCGTCGCGACGGGGGGGACCATCGCTTCCAGGGCCACGGAAAACGGCCTTTCTCCCGCCGTCACCTCGACCGAGCTGCTTACGTTCGTACCGGAACTGCACAGCCTCTGCCGGATCGACACCGTGCAGCTTTTCAATCTGGACAGCACCAACATCTGCCAGACGCACTGGCTGCGCATCGTCGGAACGATCCGCGAAGCTTATGATAACTACGACGGCTTCGTCATTACCCACGGCACAGATACGATGGCCTATACGGCCGCCGCGCTTTCCTATCTGATCCAGAACAGCAGAAAACCGGTCGTGCTGACCGGTTCGCAGAAATCCATCTACAGCCGCGACACGGACGCATGCCGCAACCTGCTGTGCGCATTCCTGTACGCCGTCAGCGAAGCGGCGTGGGGCATACATATCGTATTCGACGGCAAGGTCATCCTCGGGACACGCGCCCGCAAGGTGCGGACCAAAAGCTTCCGCGCCTTCGCCAGCATCGACTATCCGGAAGCCGCGGTATTCAGCGACATGCGCCTGATTCCGTTTCTTCCCGTTCCTCAGCTCCCTCCGGTCCGGTTTTATGAAAAAATGGAAAACAGCGTTTTCGTCCTGCACCTGATCCCCGGCATGGACGTCGGCATTTTCGGGTACCTCAAACAGCAATACCGCGCCCTCATGATAGAGGGATTCGGCGTCGGAGGCGTTCCGTATTACGACGGCAGCGCGTTCCTCGAGGCGGTCCGCGACTGGACCTCATGCGGCAGGCTGGTGGTTTTCACGACCCAGGTACCCCATGAGGGCAGCGATCTTTCGGTCTATGCCGTGGGCAGCGAGGCCAAAAGGATCGACGGCGTCGTCGAAACCAGTAACATGACGCCCGAGGCCGCCGTCACCAAGCTGATGTGGGTGCTGGCGCAGACGCAGGACCGGGACGAAGCGGAAAAGCTGTTTCTGACCCCGATCTGCAGCGATACGTTTTAATCTTCCGCGCACGCGTCAGTGCCTTCCGCGGATTTTGAGGGAACAGCCGTATGCGAACCGGCCCGCCATAAAGAAAAGAAAGGTCAGAAACCGTTATGGCTTCTGACCTTTTTCACGCTGGGAAACAGGGGGCCGCCTCTCATTGTACCAATGAATTGCCGATCCGGGACCGTATCGCCTGCGAAGTGGCATCCTGACTGCCGCTCATGACAATCAGTCCCGCGAACAGAAAGACCGCAAGGAATAAGTATATGAGTATCCTCGTGACTGTTTTCTTTTTTTTCAGCGCGGGGTCCCTGAACGAACGGATAAAGTAAAAAACCGCCGTGCAGACAAGAACGGCGCCGCCCAGAAAACTGATCTTTGAGACCGAACCAATCAGCACGGCCAATCCCCAGGCCAGAACTAATTTAAAAGAATACAGATCCCACAGCTTCTTCAGATTTTCCATTCGACCGATCACCGCCATCCGTTTCAGCAGTTTTGAAATCTCAGAAGACAGCCTGACGGTCTTCTGCTTTCATCACTCAGAACATAGCACAAAAAACTGAAAAAGTAAATAGGAAAGGCCCGGCCGAATCGGCTCAACTGCCTGATATCCCATCCCCGATGATGCCTGCCCAAGCGCACGGATTTGCTGTGGACATATCGTTTCAATAAGTGGTTCAGGCTGAAGGCTGCGGGCGGAGCGACCCATTTTTTAAAGTTTCTCATGCTTTTTTTATCCGCCATTCATGGCATATTTAAAATTTTCAAATACATTAGCTGTAATAATGAACGGAAAAGGTGGATAAAAATGTCAATTTCTAAGCTCCAAGCGCCGCTGTATTTTCTTGCCGCGCTGTGCATTGTCGGCCTGACCGCCTGTTCACAGCAGACGTCTTCCGCCGCCTCGTCCGATACGTCGGGACAGTCGCCTGCGGCGTCCTCTTCCCAGAACGGTTTCTTCGGATCCGGCGGTTCTTCGAATCAGTCGGCGATTTACGGGAAAGTCACCGCCATTGACGGCTCAAAAATCACATTGGCGCTTGGGACATTTAACAGAAATTTTCAGGGCCGCACCGGAAACGGGTCTCAGAGCACCGCATCCGGAAGCGATAGAGGGACTCCCCCGAACGGACAAAACGGAGGTTCGGGGAATCAAGGCACACCGGACGGTTCGAAAGCCGGAGGCTCGCCGAATTCAAGGGGGACGCCGCGAATGGGCGCGGACATAACGCTGTCCGGGCAAACCACGACGATTACGATTTCCGATACAAGTGTGATCAAAAGGATGAACCGGGGGGAGAGAAAATCCCAGCAATCCAGCGAAAGCGCATCCAGCAGGGCTTCGGTGAATCCTTCCGCGTCTCTCTCCGACATTAAGGTCGGTACGATATTAAGCGTTGCAAAAAGCGGTGGCGGTAAAATAACTTCCGTGCTTATCCTGTCCGATCCCGGCACTCAATCGGCCAAATGAAAACATCGGTACCGCAAGCGCTTTCCTTTTAGGTAAGCGCTTTTTTTGCGCTCTTTGCAGATCTTTTATGAGAGGCAGCAGAAGATAAAATACAACGAGTTGATTTCAGCCGGGTTTTCACACTTTCAACAGACTTTTCGACATATTGTGGCCAGAAATATGAAAAGCACAAGTTAAGCCTGCCTTTCAGTCGCCTAAAGAAAATTCCGTCCTTCCGGATGGGATCGCCGGACGTGCAAAAATTCTGCCGTCCGTACAAAACAGGTGAGCGGATTTTTATCTCCATACGATCTTCATACGAATGTTTTATTGTTACCATATCAAACGAAAAGGAGTTGGATTTGATGAACTGTTGCAATCATAATAACGATAAGAATCACCATGGAAAAGGCCATATGTCGCATCTCTGGATGATGATTCTTTGCTGCGGTGCCCCGTTGCTGGTTCTTCTTCTGCTTCCTCTGCTGGGCACAAGGTTTCCCGGCATCAGCTTATTTTTGGCTTCCATTGCGCCGTTCTTATGCCCGGTACTGATGATCGGCATGATACCGATGATGTTTATGAAAGACAGGCATGAGGAGAAAACGGCCCCGAGGACGGACGAGTGTGACGGGCACGACGAGATTCAGCGTTTACAAAAATAGCAGGACCGTTTCAGCAAAAAAGCAAGGCTGTGGGGGGTGATCCCCGAGCCTTGCTTTTTTGTAGAAAATTCAATGTCACCAGAATCCCAAACGGAGAATGAAGCGGCACGAAACGGAGAAAAAGCGGAAAATCAGACGGCCTGATCGTCGATCGAGGGGCCGGTGAACTGGCTGTTGTAAAGATCGGCGTAAAAGCCTTTTTTCTCCATCAGCTCTTTATGGTTGCCTTTTTCGATGATGGTGCCGTGGTTCATCACAAGGATGAGCTTGGCGTCCCGGATGGTGGAAAGTCTGTGGGCAATGACGAAGTTGGTCCTGCCCTGCATCAGTACGCTCATCGCCTTCTGGATCAGCACCTCGGTGCGTGTGTCGACCGAGCTGGTCGCTTCGTCGAGAATCAGCACCGTAGGGTCGGCCAGAATGGCGCGTGCGATGGTCAGAAGCTGCTTCTGGCCCTGCGAGATGTTGGAGGCCTCTTCATTCAGCACGGTCCGGTAGCCTTCCGGCAGGCTGCGGATGAAGTGGTCGGCATGCGCGGCCTTCGCCGCCCGTACGATCTCTTCATGGGCCGCATCCATGCGGCCGTAGCGGATATTGTCCTCTATGGTCCCGTTGAAGAGCCAGGTGTCCTGAAGCACCATGCCGAACATGGTCCGCAGGCTGCCGCGCTTCATGTCGCGCAGGTCAACGCCGTCGAACAAGATGGAGCCGCCGCCTATCTCATAGAACCGCATCAGCAGATTTACAAGCGTCGTCTTGCCGGCACCGGTCGGGCCTACGATGGCGACCGTCTCGCCCTTGTGGATGGAAAGGTTCATGTCCTCGATCAGCGGCTGGTTTTCCTGATAGCGGAAGCTGACATGATTGA
>JAEZRH010000017.1 GCA_023412845.1 Bacillota bacterium | reverse complement strand
CCCCTGCTGGGTCAGGTTGACGACCTCCTGCCCGGTCTTGCCGCGGAGCTGGTCTTCGAACGCCTGCTCGATGCCGCTCTTGCCGATGCGGTCGTTCAGGGCGTAACCTTTTGTGGTGTGCAGCGCGTTGTATTCCTCCTGCGAGATGGCCCCGATGGTTCCGAGAATATGCGGCAGCAGCGTGCCGTCCGGGTACTGGCGCAGCGTGGTGATCTTAGCCTGCGTGCCGGGCAGCGAAGCGGAATTCTCGCTCATGATGGCAACGGTGTCCTGGCTGACGTCTTCGGCGAACGTGTACGGCACGGCGATGGAAAAGCCCGTTTTCGTCATATTGTACCGCACGGAGACGATGTCGCGCGTATCTTTGACGGAATAGCCCGTGCAGCCGTATTTGGCTGTGAGGTGCTGCATGCACTGGTCCGCCGTGGCGTACGAATCCATGTTGAGAAAATTGCGCGACTTGAGCGCCGCGACGTCCTTGTCTCTGCCGGAGACGAACTGGTATTTGCCCGAGGAATCGACGGTGATGGGGAGCTCGTCCACCCATTTTTCCTTCCTCGCGTTCAGCAGGCGGATCATCGCGAGGATCGTCTTGTTCTTGGAAGCGTCGTCCATATACGCGGCGTTGAACTGGATGGCGTAGCCCGTTTTGTTCACGGCGAGCCCGTTGCCCTTCGAGTCGAGAACCTCGCCGCGCGTCGCGTCCATCGGCACGGTCACGGAGGCGCTCTTGTCCGCCGTCTTCAGCCATTGCTCATGGTTCAGGATCTGCCAGTCGATCAGGCGAAGCACGAATGCAGCGGCGATGGCAAAAACCAGCAGGCCCGTAACAAGATAGCGGCCTCTGGCTTTGGGGGCCTTTTCTTCCTCATCCACGGCGTTATTCCTCCTTTGAGCGGATCTGCAGCGCGAGAGCGCGGTTGAAATAATACGTCAGCGGCATGACCGCCGCGGTGTAAACGAATATGGGCAGGTAGTGCGCCGTCAGTGCATAGCCGGGGTACGCGTAGCCGAAAAGCACGAAAAAGAATACCCACCGCAGCGCGAGGATCGCGGCGGAAGAAACGACCGAAACCAGCATGGCCGTCAGAAAATTCGTGCGGAACAGGTTGGCCGCCATCAGCGACACGGCGTAGCACGCCGCCCCCAGCAGCAGGCCGTAAAAGCCCAGCGTGCCGCCAGCCCCGAAATCCAGAAACAGCCCGCTCAGCAGCCCGAAGCACATGGCGGGGACCTCCCCTTCGAACATGGCGACGGAAAGCGCGGCGGGGATAAGCAGCAGCGGGCGCGCCCCCAACAGCTCGGGGACCAGGCCCGGCGTCTCCTGCAGGACGAACAGCGCCACGGTCTCGATCACATAGGCGATATAGCGGATGACGCGGTATTTCAGCATGTCACTTGCCCCCGGAAGAAGCGGAGGAAGACGTTCCGGAAGAGAGACCCTCCATCGCCTGGCCCTGCCCCTGGAACGAGGTGATGACCAGCACGTCGCGCACGTTCTTCACGTCCACGGCGGGTGTGACCTCGGCGTACAGCGAAACGTCCGTCGTGCTGTTTTTCACGTCCTTCACGGTGCCGACGACAAGATTGCGCGGATACACCCCGCCGATGCCGTTTGTGACAACGAGGTCGCCCGCCGCTACCTTTGTTCCCGCCGAAAGGTACTGCAGCGCCACGATGCCCTGATCCGACATCTTTTCGTCGCAGCCGACCACGCCCGTGTCGCGGCTGACCTTGTCGATCGCGCTGATCTTCGTCTCGGGCGAAAGAACGGTCGTCACCTTGCTGTAGCTCGCGTTGACGGAGGAGATCCAGCCCACCACGCCAGCCTCCGTCACGACCGGGTCGTTCAGCTTGACGCCGGACTGCGTGCCCTGGTCGAGCGTGAACCCTCCGAACAGGTCGTTCGGGTCGCGCCCGATGACGGCGGCGGCGACGGGCTTGAAGTCCTGATTCGCGCTTTTGAGTTCAAGAAACTTGCGCAGCTGGGCATTCTCCTGCTGATAGGTATAGTAGTTGACGAGCTTTTTGTTCAGGTCGTCAACCTGCTGCTTCAGCTGCTTGTTCTCCGCGATCAGCTGCTCTTTCGACTGGGTCGTGGACTGCGCGGCAACGGAGGCGTTGTTTGCGACGACGGTGCTGACCTTCTGCATGGGCACCGTCAGCAGGCCCATCACCCTGGCCGTAAACGAGCTTCCCGTGCCGGCCGTGTAAAGCATCATGGCGAACATGACGAACACGACGGCCAAAAGGATCTTGAATCCCGTGGAGTGAAAAATATCCTTCACGCGCAGGCTGCCTCCCTTGTCAGAAAATCGGCTTTCGAATTCCGCTGTTCCATAGTATAACATGCTTTTTCGTGCGAGACAAGGCTTCCCGCGGTATGGACGCGCGCCGCGGGGGCAGAAAAATCCGGAAATCCGTCGGAAAGCCATTGACAATGCGGTCTTTCTTGTTATATAGTTAGTTACACAAGTAATTAACTAAGCAACGGAGGCCACGGTATGCCGCAGGACTTTTCAGAAGGGAAACCCATCTTTCAGCAGATTGCCGAACGGATGGAAGACGCCGTCCTGTCCGGCGCGTTCCCCGAGGACGGGCAACTCCCGTCCACCACGGAAATATCGGCAGCCTACAGGATCAATCCCGCCACGGCGCTGCACGGCATCACGCTCCTTGTGGAAGAGGGGGTGGCCTGCAAGCGGCGCGGCGTGGGGATGTTCGTCTGCCGCGGTGCGCGGGAGAAGATCCGGGAAAAGCGCAGACAGTCGTTTTACAGCGAATATGTCCGCACGCTTGTCACCGAGGCCGAAAAGCTCGGCATCCGGAAGGAAGAAATCACGGCAATGATTGAAAGAGGTTTTAACGATGAAGCTTGAACTCCGCGACGTAACCAAGCGGTTCGGCGCCAAGGCGGCGCTTTCCCATGTGGATCTGATCTTTGAAGACGGGCATATCTACGGCCTTCTGGGGCGCAACGGCGCCGGCAAGAGCACGCTGCTCAATCTTGCCGCCGGAAGGCTTTTTCCCTCCGGCGGCGGAATCTTTCTCGACGGCGAGCCCGTCGCGGAAAACGAACGCATCGCCGGAAAAATCTTCAGCATGTCGGAAATAAATTACTATCCCGAAAATTTAAAGGTCTGTCAGGTCTTCTCGGCGCTTTCGGGGCTTTACCCGGAATTTGACCGCGGCATGGCCGACGCGCTGAGCAAACAGTTCGAACTTGACGTGCTCGCAAAAAACAGCAGGCTCTCTACGGGGTACGGATCCATCCTGAAGCTGATCTGCGGGCTCGCGAGCAACGCGCCGGTGCTCCTGCTGGACGAACCGGTCCTCGGTCTCGACGCGAACAACCGCGAGCTTTTCTACCGCGTGCTGATGGAGAATTTCTCGGCTTCGCCGCGTCTTATTATCTTCTCCACCCACCTGATCGAGGAAGCGGCAAAGCTGGTCGACCGTGCCGTGATTCTGAAGGCCGGCCGGGTCATCCTGACCGGCGAAACGGAGGAGCTCTGCTCCTCGGTGTATTCCGTCAGCGGTCCCGCGGGCGCCGTGGACGCGTACGCGACCGGGAAAACCGTGCTGGGGACCGACACGCTGGGCGGCCTCAAGACCGTTTATCTGCGGGAAAAACCCGACGGCCGGCCCCTGCCGCCGGGTCTGGAAGCCGGCGTGGTAAGCCTGCAAAAACTGTTCATCGAACTGACAAACCGCTGAGGGAGGAAAAAGCATGAATATCAAGCCGGTCGTGCGGTATCAGTCCGCTCTGAACTTTCATATTTTCAAAACGATGTATTCCATCTTTTACGGCCTCGTCGTCTTCTTCTTTATTCTTTCCCTGGTAAGGCCTTCCATGCATTCCAATGTTTCCGGCCTGGAAATGGTGACGATGATCACGACCTTCATCATCGGCATCACGACCGTCCGCCATTCCCTGCGGTTCTTTGTTTCCAACGGCGTCACCCGCAGGCGTTTCCTTCTGGGGGCCCTCGCCTCCTTCGGCATCGCCGCTGCGGCGACGGCGGCGCTCGACACCGTGAACGCCGCCGTTTTCCGTTTTCTGCTCGGCGCGAATTTTTCGACCGTTTACAGCATGGTCCGCTTTCCCAAGGGCGGGACGGACCCCGCTGTTCTTTCCGCGCCATACCTTGTAC
>JAEZRH010000010.1 GCA_023412845.1 Bacillota bacterium | reverse complement strand
GCCGCCGCCTCCCGCTACCTCGACGACGGCGCGTTCCTGTTCGGGAGGATACGCTTATGACGCGCCGCGCGGAGGTAGAAGCCATGCTTCGGCGCTGCGGGGAGCAAGCCGTCTGTGGGAGCGATACCTTCCCGGCGATCGTCCGGCCTCTGCGGTTTTCTTCGCAGGGGGGCGGCGAAGACGGCGGCATGGAATGCCTTTATACCGGCCCCGCCGCTTACAAGCTTGCGATCGGCGGCACCGTCTCCGCACGGGGAAGTTCGTACCGCGTGGTGCGCAGCGAGACCGTCGCAATCGGCGGCGAGGAGCTTTACGTCCGCGCGGTACTCGCGCTTCTCCCCGCCGGGGCGGACGGCGCGGTTTCCATCGAGCGCGCGGGAACGGTGCTTGCCGCCGCGGAAAGCTACGACGTCCGGGCTCAGCAGGCGGGCGAAGCGGAAATCCCGTGGGGCGGAAGCGGCCCGGACGAAATCTCCGCCGGAGCGGTCACGTTCGTGCTGACGCTGCGCAACGTCGTTCCGGAAACAGGGGCGGACCTGTTCGGCACGGAGAGCTTCGACGTGACGATAACGCGCGCAGACGTAAAAACGGTTTATTCCGGCTGCCGGTGGAAAACGGTGAAAAACACCGGCGGCCTGACCGGAAATCCGGTCTTCGGGATGGAGATTCTCGCGGCGAAACGGACCGTAGCGGAACAGGGGGTGCAGACGGATGGATGACAGGACGGAAGAGATCTCGGAGCAGATGGAGCTTGACTGGAGGCGCTATCCGCGCGGCCTCGGTACGGAGGAGAAGACAGCATGAGCCTTGCGCCGATGAGCTACCGCGGCTATGTGTGGCCCAACAACCCGGAAACGGTGAAGATAGAGCGCGCCCGCAACACAGCGGAGCTGAAAATACCCGGCTCGGTCTCCGCAATGCAGGATAACGGCACGGCGCCGCGCCGCGTCTCCGGGTCCGGGCGTTTTACCGGGACCGGCTGCGGCGACAGCTTCTCGCAGCTGTGCGCGGCGTTCGGCGAGGGCGGCAGCGGGATGCTCCGCTTGCCCGGCATGGACCCCTTCCCGGCGGTGTTCGCGTCTCTTGCCATGAAAGGCGAGCCGGGACCCGACAGCGTCGGCTACGAATTCGTCTTTCTGGAGGACGCTTCGGCAACGGAAACCCCGGAAGAGCAGACCTACGTCTGCTCCGGCGGCGAAACGCTGTGGGACGTCGCCAACCGGTATGGCACGGACGCCGACGCGCTGCTGGCCGCAAATCCGGAGATCGAGTGGCCGAACGCGCTGGAGGCGGGCAGAGAGGTGACGGTTCCGTGACGCGGGCCAGATATCTTGGCGTTTCCCCGGACGGCGAGGCGGTGCTGCCGGCCCCGGCGGAGGTGGTGTGGGATTCCTGCGAGGATGCGCCTGCGGACAGCTTTTCCGGCGTTTTCCCGCTGACAAAGAGCTTCGGAAACCTTGTGGGGATCAAAATCCTGGACGTGTCCGGCGAAATGCTGTTCGACGGCATAACGGATATCCAGCGGGAAATATCGGCCGCGGGCGGCAGGGTGCTGAAGATCGCCGCACGCAGCCGCGCCGGGCTCCTGCTCGACAGCGAGGCGGTGCCGCAGACCTATTCGTACCCTTCGCTGCCGATGATCTACGCGAGGCACATCGAGCCGTACGGCTTTTCCGGGTTCACGGGCAACAGCCGGGTGTTCGAGGGGACCATGCAGATCACGAAGGGCATGAGCGAGTGGCAGGCTGCGGCGCTGTTTTGCACAGCTTTTCTGCAAATTACGCCCCGCGTGCGGGGCGGCGTGTTCGACGCTTCCGGGCAGAGCGCGGCGCAGGAGTTCAGCTTCGGTGACGGCGGCGTCCGGTTCTGTTCGTCGGAAGTGAAAAACCGGTACTGCGACCTGTATTCCGAGATTTACGCGCCTGTTTTGTCCGGGGGTGCGTACGTGCCTGCGGCAAAGGACGCGCAGACGCAGGCGCTCGGCACCGCGCGCAGAAAATGCCTGAACAGCGCGGATGGCGCCGCCGCGCTGCTCGCGTCGGCCGACCGGAATGCGTTCGCCGTGACGGTGGAATGCCCGGGCCGCGTACAGGCGGTGGTTGGCGCGGCAGCTGTTTTCCGCGGCGGAGCGCTCGGTTCCTTCTCCGGTCTCGCGGTGGCGGAAACCCGGTATCTGCTGGATTCTTCCGGCGAGCGGACGAGGATCGTTCTGAGGAGGTAAAAATATGTGGATCTCACAGCAGATGATCGAAGCAAATTCAAAAAGACCCGCCGCGGATATTGCCGCGGTGACGGGGACCGGCACGGCGCAGGGCGCCGACGGGTACCACTCCCTGCCCTTTGCGGGGCCGTGGGGCATCGCCTACCAGCCGCCGAACGCGGCGCAGGCGGTCGTCGTCTCCACGACGGCGGGCGACACCTGCATCGGCGCGCTCGCGCAGGACAAGGACCTGAAACCGGGCGAACTGATGCTGTTCTCTTCCGGCGGGGCGGAAATCTACCTCAAAAACAACGGCGAGATCGAGATCAACGGGCAGGTCTTCGCCGCGAAGAGGAAAACATAGTGGACACGGCGATTGCAAACGGCGATTTCTCTCCGGGTGCGAACGGGCGCCCCCGCGCGGTTTCAGGCACGGAGGAGAAATTTCAGCGGGCGGCGATCCGCCTGACCGTGCCGCGCGGCTCCTTCTGCTATGACGCTTCGCTCGGCAGCAAACTCGGCACCCTCACCGGGCGGGAGGGCGATCCCGACGGACGCGCTCTGTTTTATGCGCAGGAAGCTCTGGGAGAAATGACGGGCGTGACGGTACAGTCAGCGCGGTATCTTGCGGGCGACGCGCCGTCGGTGTTTGCGATCCTGCTCTGCGACGGGCAGCAGAAAGAAATCGAGGTGAAAATCTGACGGAGACTTATGACGACATCCTCTCGAGGATGCAGCAGAAGTTCGAAGAACTCTCGGGATACTCTCCCGACGACGCGTCGGATATCGGCATCCGCCTGAAAGTGCTCGCGGGCGAAATTTATTCGATCTGCGCGGCGGTGGAGTGGCTTAAAACACAGACGTTTGCACAGACGGCGACGGGCGCGCAGCTTGAGATGCGCGCGCAGGAACGCGGCCTTTTCCGCAAACCCGCGGCGGCGGCCTCCGGCACGCTGACCTTCGGGCGCGGCACGGCTTTATGGTTCAATGCAAGCATCCCGAAAGGAACGGTCTGCGCTTCTTCCGGCACCGGTGCCGCGCGGTACGTGACGACGCAGGAAGCATCCCTGCCGCAGGGCGGCCTTTCGGTGGACGTTCCGGCCGCGGCCGAGGAAACCGGCGCGGCGGGCAACGCCAATTCTGCGACGATAACCGTAATGGTGACGCCGCCCGCGTCGATCGAAACGGTAACGAATACCGCCGCCTTTACCGGCGGCGAGGACGCCGAAACGGATGATTCGCTTCGCACGCGCCTGTTTGCGAGCTACGCGACGCCCGCAAACGGCACCAACGCGGCCTGGTACCGGCAGACCGCGACAACCTGTGACGGAATCCATTCCGCGGGCGTGGTGCCGCGGGCGGACGGCACGGGCACCGTGGCTGTCTACCTCGGGGGAAACGGGGCTGCGCCCTCCGCCGCGCAGGTGCAGGCGGTCGCCGGTCTGCTGGGTGCGGCGAAGGAGATCAACGTGGACGTGACGGTGCAGGCCGCGCAGACCGTCGAGGCCGACGTGGCCTGCACGGTGAAAAACGGCGGCGCCGGGACGGACGCCGCCATGGTGACGGCCTGCCGGCAGGCGATTCTCGACTATTTCAGCGGGCTTGCGGTCGGCGAAGCGGTCGTCGTCCCGGCCATGACGGCAAAATTGTTTGCGACAGGGCTGATCTCCGACTGCTCGTTCTCCACGGCGGGCAAAACGATGGCCGCGAACCAGCTTGCCGTGATCGGCGCGCTGACCGTGACTGCGGGGGCCTGAGCATGGGGGCGTACGATTCCATGAAGGACCGCCTCAAGCCGACCGGGCTCTATGCGCTCGGCGGCTCCACGGCGGTCGATTTTGAGCTGCAGGCGATGGCGGAAGGACTGGATATTGCATATGACGCCTTAAACGAATTACAGCGGGAAAGCTTTGTCGCGACTTCGGAGGGCTACGGCCTCGAAAACCGGGAGAAGATTTCCGGCCTCGACGGCACGGGAGGCACGGAAGACCGCCGCGCAAAGCTGCTGGCCCTCGGCGCCGTGACGCCGCGCAGTTTTACCAAAACGGCGCTGACGGCGCTGCTTTCCGGCCTCGGCCTTGACGCCGAGCTTTCGGAAGACACGGCGGGCGGCAAGCTGACGGCGTATTTTCTAAAAGAACCGGCCTGCGGGCGAGACGCCGCCCAAAAAATTTTGGAAAAATTTATGCCGGCGCATTTGACGGCCGTTTCGGATTTCAGCCGCGTTTCGTGAGACACTATTCTTATGGGGAAACGGCCGCTCGTTCGACAAAAAGGGGTTGATTTTTGCTCCCATATAAGATATTTTGGATATAGCTGAAAGATTCGGGGCAATAGGAGGCGGACCGGTCGGAAAAGCACGAAAGGGAGCGTGGTCTGAAAATGCACGAAAACGGCGTCCAAAGGGAACGGGCTTTGCTTGTGGAACTCGACACGGGAAGTTACGACGCGGAATCTTCGCTTGCCGAACTGTACGAACTGGTCGAAAGCGCCGGCGCTGAGCCGTTCGGCGCCATGACGCAGAAGCGCCCTTCTCCGGACGCCGCCACCTGCGTGGGAAAAGGGATGATGGAGCAGATCGCCGATTTCAGCGCAAAATACGGAATCGACCTGCTTGTGTTCGACCGCGACCTGTCGCCGACGCAGATACGTAATATCGAAAAAATCTCCGGTGTGCGCGCGGTGGACCGTACCACGTTGATCCTCGACATCTTTGCAAAGGGCGCGCGGACGCGCGAGGGCAGGCTTCAGGTCGAGCTGGCGCAGCTGAAATATCTGCTCCCGCGCCTCGGGGGAAAAGGCACCGAACTGTCGCGCCTCGGCGGGGGCATCGGCACGCGGGGCCCCGGCGAAAGTAAGCTCGAAACGGACCGGCGCCATATCCGCCGCAGGATCGATTCGCTGGAAGAACAGCTGCAGGGTGTTGAGATGCGCCGCAGCCAGATCAGCCACCGCAGGCGCAAGAACGGCGTGACGACGGTGGCGCTCGTGGGCTACACCAACGCGGGAAAATCGACGCTGATGAACGCGCTGACGGGCGCGGGGGTGCTGACCGACGACCGGCTGTTCGCCACGCTCGACCCCACGGCGCGCGCGCTGAAGCTGCCGGGGGGCGAGACCGTCATGCTGATCGACACCGTCGGCTTTCTCCGCAGGCTGCCGCACCACCTGATCGAAGCGTTCAAGTCCACGCTGGAGCAGGCCGCCACGGCGGACGTGATCCTGAACGTCTGCGACGCCTCGAACCCGGCGGCGCCCGAGCACATGAAGGTGACGCGCGGACTGCTCTCCGAGCTCGGCTGTGAGGGCAGGCCGGTGATCCCCGTGCTGAACAAATGCGACCTTGTGCCGGATATCGGCTCCCTGCCTATGATCGGCAAGGCGGTGCGCATCAGCGCGAGAACCGGGGAAGGGCTTACCTTTCTGCTGGAAACGATCGAACGGAACCTGCCGGATTACCGCCGCGTGACGCTGCTGCTGCCCTTTTCCGCCGCCGGCCTCGCCAAGCGCGTGCGCGAAAGCGGCGCGGTGGAGCACGTGGAGTATACCCAGCACGGCTGCCGGATGACGGCCCGGATCCCGCGGTCGGTCGCGGACGCCATGAGCAAATATATCGTCGAATAGAACGCAAGAATAAACCTCCGCCGGCTTAACCGGCGGAGGTTTATTCTTGTAGCAGCCCTTTTCTTTGACAGACATAGCCCTTGCTTGCCGGCCGCAATCAGTATTTGTCGTAATGCACGATTTCCGCAAGCTCTTTCCGAGCCCGCGGAGCCGGAGTCTCCGCGGGATACCCAAGGGGCGAAAGGGCAACGACGCTCAAGTCCCCCGGTATCTCAAGAACTTTTTTGACCTGATCCGCGTCGAAATGGCCCAGCCAGCAGGTGCCGAGGCCCAATTCATAAGCCTTAAGGATCAGGAACGACATGGCGATGCTGACATCCACGGCATCGGTGAGCTGGCCGCACATCATTCGTCTCCCCGGAAGCGCGCAGGCAGCGATCACGACGGGAGCCTGCCCCACGAATTTCTGTCCGTCGGCCGCGATCTCCAACGCCTCGATTTTTTTCGCATCGCGGACAACGACAAAGCGCCATTCCTGCAAATTGTTGGCGGAGGGAGCAAGGCGCGCAGCGTTTAAAACCGCCGTGAGCTTTTCTTCCTCAACCGGGTGTTCGCTGTATTTCCGGATGCTTCTTCTTCCTTCAATCGCTTTCTGCAAATCCATGTCAAAACCTCTCTCCCCGATATTTATACTATTAATTTATCATCTGCGGAAAGGAAGGGCAAGGAACCATGGAACCGAGGACTTTCCGCGGCCACCGCGCCCTTTTACCAGTTCATGTTTTCGGCCCGCGGCTGGTGCGGCCGGACCGATGGATCCCGGCGGCGCCGAGCGCACAAGCCAGGAGGACGATAAAAACGAAAACGGCGATCATGTTCGCCTGCATCCGGGGCGGGCCTTTCGGCTCCGTTTTTTCTTTCGGATACAGCGAGAAAACCAGGTCGCTTTCCGGCAGCGTTTTGAGCGACGCCGTATAATTCCCGCCGGTGCCCTTTGCGAGCGGGATAGTGCTTTTTATCACGTACGGGTCCCTGGCGGATGGAATGATGCTGATGGAAAGGTTGCGGAAGGAAGCCCATCCCTTCGCGGGGTTCAGCAGATACCCGTATGTATAAACGGGGTCGGCGGTGCTGCGGGAATCCATCGTACCGCCCATCGGGTATTTCACGCGGACGTCCACCGTGCCGTTTGCGGGGAACGCCACCTCGTAGGCGAGGACAATCACGCGAGCCTGATTGTAGAAATCGTATACGGAAGAATCGCTGAAAACGGGATTCCCCGCCTCGGCGGAGTCCTCCGCCTGTTTCAGGAGAACCCACGTCAGCCGGTTCAGAAGGTCCTGCGTCGGGTATCTTTGATAGACGGCGCTGCGTTTGACCAGCTCGTTCAAGAAGGTTTCCGCGTCCTGTTCGCCGGTCGTCAGGCTGCTGCGTTCCGTCTGCGAAGCCGACGCTGTTCCGCCGGAGGGCGAGGCGGCTTTCGACGCCTGCTGTCCGCTGCCGTCCGGCGTTGCGACGATGCTCGGTTCGGACTGCGCGCCGAACACCAGCAGCGAGAACGGCGGGGAAGCTTCCACGCCGTACGGCGGGACGGTGTTCTGGACATATCCTTCCACCGTTACGCCGGCGCCGCTCTGTGAAATTCCGTCCGCCGCCGTGGCGAGTACGGCGAGACTGCCGCACGGGGGGCGGAAAAACGCCGACACGTTCGCGTTCCCTCCGCTGTGGGAAAGCCGGTACAGCTTGCCCTTGCCCGCAAATTTTTTTAGGGCGGGCTTTTCCGCCGTGACGCTTTGCAGTATGGCGGAAAACGAAGGCAGCGTGCTTTTGGCGAGAGTGCCGCTGGAATTGTAATAGACCGGTTCGGAGTAGACGTCCGTGACGCTGCTGCCCGGTGCGATGCGGAACGGAAGATCGTTCCCGTCCGCGGTGATCTCCACGCCGTCCATCTGCGAAAGGTCGGAGAGGCTCGCAATCAGCGGGAACGCCATCTGTACGGTCAGCGGCTTTGCGGTCGGGTTCGTCATTTTATAGTCCGCCGTCACGGCCGCCGCGGGGCTATACTGGTCGACGGACTTGAACCCGCCGGAAAAGTCGAACGTCAGCGTTTCCCCGCCGACTTCCACGGGGCAGTTCTCAAGCGGCGTCATGGAAAGCGACGGCGAATGCTCCCAGTAGGAGGGCCCGGAGTTTGCAGAGACGCCCGCCGGAGCGGAAAGCGCCAGCAGGCATGCGGCGGCGAACGGTGCGGCCCGGCTCGGGACGCGTTTCAAAGGAAATCCCCCCCTCTTTGCCCGGGACTGCCCGGACGGGCGTCAGGCTCTGTGGGATTATCTTTTTACCAGCACCTTTTCGATGCTTCCGATGAACATTTTGTGGTAGTCCTTTTTCGGGTAATTCTTCGCGTCGAGGGATTTGTCGAGGAAGCAGGCGGGGTCGAAGTCCTGCCGGTACAGCTTGCGGCAGAGGAATACAAGCTTTGCCTCCGCGAAATACGGCGCCGCTTCGTCGAACACGGGAGTCAGGTTCGAAGCCTTGATCTTGTCGCCGTCGCGGCCCGAATGGCTGCCGCAGTAGTTCAGCGCGGCGCGATAGGCTTCGTCGAACACGCTGAGGGAATAATAATCCTCCTGATTCAGAAATTCCAGCGTGTAGCGTGTGGGGCGGATGTAAATCGTGGAGACGTAATGGTTCCACAGCTCGCCCAAAGAACCCCAGCTTGCGGTCATGGTGTTGCACTTTTCCTTTGTGCCGGCCGTGACCAGCATCCATTCCTTGTCGATCATGGTAAACGGATTGAATTTCAGATCGGAAACGGCAATCTCGCGGAAATCACTCATGGCAAAAACCTCCTGTTTTGCATGCGGGTCCAAAATCGGCGGGCCCTTTTCCAAAGTTTTACGCCTTTATTATAATCCCTATTGCAGAAAAATATCAAGAAGACGGAATCCCCGGGAATCTCCCTTCAGAAAACCATGACTGCGTCTGCGCAGGCGCATAAGACGCTTGGCATCCCCCTGTTCCATGCCGCGGCCCCGAACGGCAGAGCGTGTATGCAAATTCAAATTGATGAATATTTATACAAAAAGCACTTGATTTTCTGCATAAAAGGTGTATAATGGGCATTGTCGAAACAAACCAATCCGCTGCGTATTGTTGAAAAGGGGTCTCATAAACATGGAAAAGAAGATCAAAAAAGTGGTGCTGGCCTACTCCGGCGGCCTTGACACCTCCGTTATCATTCCCTGGCTGAAAGAAAATTACGACAACTGCGAGATCGTCGCCGTCGCCGCGGACGTGGGGCAGGGCGCCGAACTGGACGGCCTGGAAGAAAAGGCGAAGAAGACAGGCGCTTCCAAGCTGTATATCGCGGACCTGAAAAAGCAGCTTGTCGAGGATTATATCTGGCCCACGCTGAAAGCGGACGCCGTTTACGAGGGAAAATATCTTCTGGGGACCTCGTTCGCAAGGCCGCTGATCGCGAAGCGCCTTGTGGAGATCGCGAAGGCGGAGGGCGCCGACGCCATCGTGCACGGCGCGACCGGCAAGGGCAACGACCAGGTGCGCTTCGAGCTCGGCATCAAGGCGTTCGCGCCGGAGATGAAGATCATCGCGCCCTGGAGGATCTGGAACATCAAGTCCCGCGACGAGGAGATCGATTACGCCGAGGTGCATAACGTCCCCCTGAACATCACGAGGGAAACGAACTATTCCAAGGATAAGAACCTGTGGCATCTGTCGCACGAGGGCCTCGACCTCGAAGACCCCGCGAACGAGCCGAAGTACGACAAGATCCTCGAGCTCGGCGTATCGCCAGAAAAGGCTCCCGACAAGCCCGCCTATGTGACCATCACGTTTGAAAAGGGCGTCCCCGTAAAAGTTGACGGCGAAAAGTTGTGCGGCGTCGACCTGATCGCGAAGCTCAATAAGATCGGCGGCGAGAACGGCGTAGGCATCGTCGACCTCGTGGAGAACAGGCTCGTGGGCATGAAGTCGCGCGGCGTGTACGAGACCCCGGGCGGCGCCATCCTCTATCAGGCGCACCACAAGCTCGAAGAGCTCTGCCTTGACCGCGACACCTTCCATTATAAGGAACTGGTCGCGCAGAAATTCGCGGAACTGGTCTACGACGGCAAATGGTTCACCCCGCTGCGCGAGGCGCTTTCCGCGTTCGTGGATTCCACGCAGCAGAACGTGACCGGCGAAGTCAAGCTGAAGCTCTACAAGGGAAACATCATCGACGCGGGCGCGACTTCCCCGTATTCCCTCTACGACGAGGACATCGCCACGTTCAGCGAGGACCACGTTTACAACCAGAAGGACGCGGAAGGGTTCATCAATCTGTTCGGCCTGCCGGTCGCGGTGCAGGCGGCCAAAAAGCAGCACGGCGGCAAGCAGTAAATTCCGGACCCGGTTTGGCGGGAGATCTCTTTGACTCCCCCGCCAAGATGGGCGGTTTTTTCCGCTTTGTTCCGCGCCGAAGAAGAGTTTCAATTTTTCGCCGTGCCATATGGCGCGGCGCGGGAGCGGCGACACGCCGCAGGAGGGTGACCCCGGTGCAGCTTTGGACGGGAAGATTCAAAAAACAGCTCGATAAAAAGACGAACGATTTCAACTCCTCCATTTCTTTTGACAGCCGCATGGCGCGCGCGGACATCGAGGGGAGCATCGCGCACACGACCATGCTGGGCGAGTGCGGCGTGCTGGAAAAGGACGAGGCGGGGACCATCTGCACGGGGCTCGAGGGAATCCTCGAAGACCTTGAGAGCGGGAAGCTTTCCGTCGACCCGCAGGCCGAGGATATCCATACCTTTGTGGAAGGCGAGCTGACTTCCCGCCTCGGCGACGCGGGAAAGCGCCTGCACACCGCGCGCAGCCGCAACGACCAGGTGGCCGTTGACGTGAGGCTCTACCTTAAAAAAGAGTGCGCCGCGTTGCAGAAACAGCTGAAAGAACTGATTTCGGTGCTCTGCAAAAAGGCGCTCGATTACAACGACGCCGTCATGCCGGGCTACACGCACCTTCAGCGCGCGCAGCCGGTCACGTTCGGGCACCATCTGCTGGCGTACGCCGAGATGTTC
The DNA here is from genome assembly GCA_023412845.1 of Bacillota bacterium. GTDB lineage: Bacteria > Bacillota > Clostridia > Oscillospirales > Acutalibacteraceae > Thermocaproicibacter. Next base: position 17,083 of record JAEZRH010000010.1, on the reverse strand, counting down.
CTGCGCGACGAGGGCAGGCTCGCGGACGCCGCGAAGCGCATGGATTACTGCCCGCTCGGCGCATGCGCGCTGGCGGGCACGACCTATCCCGTGGACCGCGCGCGCACGGCGGAGCTGCTCGGTTTTGCCGGGCCGACGCAGAACAGCCTCGACAGCGTCTCGGACCGCGACTTCTGTCTGGAGCTTTCATCCGCCGTCTCCATCGCAATGGTGCATCTCTCCCGTTTTTCGGAAGAGATCGTGATGTGGTGCTCGTGGGAATTCAAATTCATCGAGCTGGACGACGCGTTCTCGACCGGCTCGAGCATCATGCCGCAGAAAAAGAACCCGGATATCGCCGAACTGGTGCGCGGCAAGTCCGGGCGTGCGATCGGCGACATGGTGACGCTGTTCACCATGATGAAAGGCCTGCCGCTTGCCTATAATAAGGATATGCAGGAAGACAAGGAAGCAATTTTCGACGCGCTCGACACGCTCCGCATGTGCCTGACGGCTTTCATCCCGATGGTGGACACCATGAAGATCCTGAAAGAGAACATGCGCGCCGCGGCGGCGAAGGGCTTCATCAACGCGACGGACTGCGCGGATTATCTGGTCGGGAAGGGCCTGCCCTTCCGAACGGCGTACAAGATCACGGGCTCCATCGTCGCGTACTGCATCGACAACGGCCTCACGCTAGAAACGCTGCCGGTCGAAAAATACCGGGAGTTCGACGGGCATTTCGATGCGGACGTGTACGGGGCGATCTCGCTTGAAACGTGCGTGAACGGAAGGAAAGTCCTCGGCGGGCCCGCGCCGGAGAACGTGCGCGCGCAGGCAAACCGGATTCTGAAACAGATCGGGGGAAGCGGGACATGATACAGGCGGGGGTGATCGGCGCGACGGGATACGCGGGCGCCGAATTGGTGCGTCTTCTGAGCGGCCACCCGCAGGTGCTGCTCGCGGCCGTCGGCTCCACGAGCTTTGAGGGGAAGCCGTTAAGCGACGTGTATCCGGCATATTACGGCCTGTGCGACATGGTCTGCGCGGGCGAGGACGAAGTGCTGGAAAAAAGTGACGCGGTGTTCGCGGCGCTGCCCGCCGGGCTCTCGCAGGAGCTCGCGCAGAAGTGCATGCAGGCCGGAAAGACGTTCATCGACATGGGCGCCGATTTCCGCCTGCAGCGGGAAGAGGATTACCGCGAGTGGTACGGCGGGGAGTTCAGATATCCGTTGCTGCACGAAAAAGCGGTGTACGGCCTCCCGGAGCTGTTCCGCGACAAAATCAAGGGGAAAAAGCTGATTGCGAATCCGGGATGCTACACCACGGCGGTCCCGCTGGCGCTTTCCCCGGCGCTCAAGGCGGGCCTCGCGCTGCCGGACGGAATCATCGCCGACTGCGCGTCGGGGGTGACGGGGTCTGGGCGCAAAATGACGCAGAACACCCATTACCCGGAGCTGAACGAGAGCATGACGGCCTACAAGGTCGGCGCGCACCGCCACACGCCGGAGATGGAGCAGACGCTGCGCACGGTGCTTGGCCGGGAGATGCGCGTCACGTTCGTGCCGCATCTGCTGCCGGTGAACCGCGGCATCCTCGCGACATGCTACGCGAAGCTCGCGCCCGGCGCGACGATGGCAAAGCTCCGCGAAGCGTATGAGACGGCTTACGGCGGCGAGTTTTTCATCCGCCTGCTGCCGGAAGGCCGCGCGGCGGACATCAAGAACGTGCGGCTTTCAAATTTCTGCGACATCTCGCTGCACATCGACGAACGCACGGGGACGTTCATCGCGGTCTCGGCCATCGACAACATGGTCAAGGGCGCGGCGGGGCAGGCGATCCAGAACATGAACCTCTCGTTCGGACTTGAAGAAACCGCGGGCCTCACGGCTTTTCCGCCCGCCTTCTAAATGGCCTGCCCGGGACCGCGCGCCGCTTGCGCGGAGCCAGGGCCCCCATGCGGATGCACTCGCTTTGCTCGCATCCGCGTTGCCCCTGAACCGCTTCGCTTGCCCACGGTCCCGGGCAGGCGGGTTTGCTTTGACTGACGCAAAAAGGATGGGGTGATTTCCATGTGGTTCTGGCAGAGGAGAGAAGTCTGGTTCGGCATTTCGACGCAGGAGTTTAACCGTTTTCGCGGCCTGCTTACTCAGAGCGGCATTGATTATGATTACACCATGAACAACCGGCAGCGGCTGGATTTCGACCGGCAAGGCGCATCGCTCGGCCGGTGGACGGGATTCCGCTCCCGGTACGATTCCCGTTTCGACACAATCTACTACCTTTATGTGAGCAAAAGCGATTATGACCGGGCAAAATCCGTTTTGGGCGCCGCGTCTCCACAGAAATAGGAATGTTATTTCCCCGCAGACCGTCCGTTCCGCGGCCGGACTGCATGGCGCCGGCGGTCGCCGGGCGATGCTCCTGCCGGCTGCCGAGCGGATTTTCGGCAGCGGACCCGCCCCACGCATGCGAACGGATCACAGTTGAAGCAATGATTTTGCATATGAATTCATCAGGAAAAGGAGCCGGGACATGGAATATCAGTTTGTGGAAGGCGGCGTGACTGCGCCGAAAGGATATAAAGCCGGTGGTGTGCACTGCGGAATCCGCAAAAACATCGCGAAGGCGGACCTGGCGATGATCGTTTCGTCGGCGCCTTGCGCGGCGGCGGCCGTTTACACGCAGAACCTCGTCAAAGGCGCGCCAATCCTCGTGACGAAGGAAAACCTCAAAGACGGCAGGGCACAGGCGGTCATCTGCAACAGCGGCAACGCCAACACCTGCAACGCGGACGGCGTGGAAAAGGCGCGTAAAATGTGCACCCTCGCGGCGAACGCGCTGGGCCTCGCGCCCGAGGACATCGTCGTGGCCTCGACCGGCGTCATCGGGCTGGTGCTGCCGATCGAACCGATCGAGAGTGGAATCCCGGCTCTTGTGAAGGCGCTTTCCGAAAACGGTTCGGAAGACGCGGCGAAAGCGATCATGACGACGGACACCGCGGTCAAGAATTTCGCCGTGGAGTGCGGGCTCGGCGGGAAAAAAGTGAAGATCGGCGGCATTGCGAAAGGTTCCGGCATGATCCACCCGAACATGGGCACGATGCTGTGCTTTCTCACGACGGACGCCGCGATTTCGGCAAAGGCTCTCGACGCGGCGCTGCGCGCGGCGGTGGACGTCAGCTTCAACATGGTCAGCATAGACGGCGACACCTCGACGAACGACACCTGCGCCGTGCTGGCGAACGGCCTCGCCGGGAACGCGGAGATCGCGGAGCCTGCGGGTGGGGATTTCAAAATATTTACGGAAGCGCTCACGCAGCTGTGCGTGAGGATCGCCCGCACGCTTGCGAAGGACGGCGAGGGCGCTTCGAAGCTGATCGTCTGCAATGTGACCGGCGCGAAGGACGAGGCCAACGCGAAGGCCGCCGCGAAGGGCGTCATCCATTCCACGCTGTTCAAGGCGGCGATGTTCGGCTCGGACGCGAACTGGGGGCGCGTGCTCTGCGCGCTCGGCTACTGCGGCACGGAAACGGACGTGACGAAGGTCGGCGTTTCGTTCTCGTCGAAGGCGGGAAACATCACCGTCTGCGAAAACGGCGCGGGCGTTCCGTTCAGCGAAGAATCGGCGAAAAAGACTCTTTCGGAGGACGAAGTGACGGTCAACGTCGGGCTCGGCGACGGGGACGCCTGCGCGACGGCGTTCGGCTGCGACCTGACCTACGACTACGTGAAGATCAACGGCGACTACCGCAGCTAGCCGGCCGTTTCTTTTCGCAAAGAAAAGGCCGGGCGAAAAGAAACGGACGAATTATTGGGATAACGAAGTAGGAGACAGTTCAACATGCAGATATCCAACAGCGACAGGGCGAAGATCCTTGTGCAAGCCCTGCCGTACATCCAGACCCACGCGGGCAGGACCATCGTCGTCAAGTACGGCGGCAGCGCCATGGTGGACGAAAAGCTCAAGGACGCCGTGATGTCCGACATCGTGCTGATGCAGCTTGTGGGCATTCGCGTGGTGGTGGTCCACGGCGGCGGGAACGAGATCAGCGCGATGCTGAAAAAGATAGGCAAGGAAAGCCGCTTCGTCGACGGCCTGCGCTACACGGACCGCGAGACCGTCGACGTGGTGCAGATGGTGCTCGCCGGCAAGGTGAACAAGGACCTTGTGCAGCTCCTCGAGCGGCACAGCGGCCGGGCGGTGGGCCTGTGCGGCCTCGACGACGGCCTGCTGAAAGCCGAAAAGCTCCTCGCGTCCGAGGACCTCGGCTACGTCGGCGAGATCACGGAGGTCAACCCCGCCGTGCTGAACAACGCGACGCAGAGCGGCTACGTGCCTATCGTGGCGACTATCGCGGGCGGGCCGGACGGCGAGGTGTTCAACATCAACGCGGACATCGCCGCGGCGCGCATCGCGGCCGAGCTGAAGGCGGAAAAGCTGATCCTGATGACGGACGTGCGCGGCCTGCTGCGCGACAAGGACGACGAAAACTCGCTGATCCCGGTCGTGAACGTCAGCGACGTGCCGAAGCTGCAGAACCAGGGCATCATCAGCGGGGGGATGATCCCGAAGATCAAATGCTGCGTGGACGCCGTGCGGCGCGGTGTGGGGCGCGCGCACATCATCGATGGGCGCATCCCCCATTCCATCCTGATCGAGCTGTTCTCCGACGAGGGGATCGGCACCATGCTTTACTGACGGGAAGGAGAATCCGTATGACTTTTCAGGAAACAAAAGAGAAGCTGAACGAACACGTGATGCCGACGTACGCAAGGTTCGACGTTGCGCTCGTCTCCGGCGAAAACGCTACGGGCAAGGGGCAGGACGGCAAAGAGTACATCGACTTCACAAGCGGCATCGGCGTCAACTGCCTCGGCTATGCCGACGAGAAATGGGCCGCGGCCGTCGCGAAGCAGGCGGCGGCCATCCAGCACATCTCGAATCTCTACTACAGTCCCGTGCAGGCGGAGCTGGCGGAAAGGCTCTGCAGGCTTTCCGGCATGTCGAAGGTGTTTTTCTGCAACTCCGGCGCCGAGGCGAACGAGTGCGCGCTCAAACTGGCACGCGCCTACGGCGTGACGAAGCTCGGCGAAGGCAGGACGGAAATCGTCACGTTGAAAAATTCCTTCCACGGCCGCACGGTCACGACGCTCGCGGCGACGGGCCAGGACGAGTTCCATAAGATGTTCACCCCGCTGACGGAAGGCTTCCGCTACGCGCAGGCGTCGATGGACGGCGTGGAAGCCGCCGTGACGGAGAAAACCTGCGCCGTGATGCTGGAACTGATCCAGGGCGAGGGCGGCGTGGTGCCGATGGACAGGGATTTTGTAAAAAAACTGCGGACGTACTGCTCGGAACACAAGATTTTGATGATCGTCGACGAGGTGCAGACTGGGGTGGGGCGCACGGGTTCCTTCTACTGCTACCAGAGCTACGGCGTGCAGCCGGACGTGGTCTCCAGCGCGAAAGCGCTCGGCGGCGGCCTGCCGATGGGCGCGTGCCTGTGCGCGGAAGAGCTTGGCGGCGTTCTCGGAGCGGGGATGCACGGCTCCACCTTCGGCGGCAACCCGGTCGCCTGCGCGGGCGCCCTCGCGGTGCTGGAGCGGGTTGGCGACCCCTCGTTCCTCGCGGAAGTGCGCGCGAAGGGGACCTATCTTGCGGAGCGTCTGAAAGAGATGAAGGGCGTCGCCTCCGTGCGGGGCCTCGGCCTGATGCTCGGCGCGAAGCCGGAGAAGGGGACGCCGGGGCAGATCGCGGCGAAATGCGCGGAAAAAGGGCTGCTCATCCTCACTGCCAAAGACGTGCTGCGCTTTCTGCCGCCGCTGACCATCACAAAGCAGGAAACGGACAAAGGGCTCGACATTCTGCGGAAGGTATTGGAAACGACCTGAGCGGGCGCGAAGCGCCTTTCACGCCTACGGCGGCTCCGATTGCGGTCCCTGCTGGGAGAAAGTCTTTCCCTCGCATAAGGTAAACCCTTTCCGGGCCGATCTATAAACCTTTTTGCCCGGGTTGCGGGAGCAATGCTTTAGACCGTCCGGGCAAAGAAGGCTTTCAATTTTCACCGGGCTATACGCCCGGCCATGGGAGCGGACACAGTCCGCAGACAGGAGGCTTAACCATGAAACATCTTTTGAAAATGATGGACCTGACGGCCGGGGACATCACCGGAATCCTGAACCTTGCCGACCAGCTCAAGTACGAACAGAAGCACGGAATCGAGCACAAGGTGCTTGCGGGCAAGACGCTCGGCATGATCTTCGAGAAGGCGTCGACGAGGACGCGCGTCTCGTTCGAGGTCGGCATGTACCAGCTCGGCGGCCTGCCGATCTTCCTGTCCTCCGACGATCTGCAGATCGGCCGCGGCGAGCCCGTGCAGGACACCGCGCGCGTGCTGTCGCGCTACCTTGACGGCATCATGATCCGCACTTTCAGGCAGTCGGAGGTGGAGGCCCTCGCGAAAGACGGCTCCATCCCCATCATCAACGGCCTGACGGATTTTTCGCACCCCTGCCAGGTGCTGGCGGACCTGATGACGATCCGCGAGTACAAGGGCGCGCTCGAGGGACTCAAGCTCTGCTTCATCGGCGACGGCAACAACATGATGAACTCGCTTATCGTCGGGGGGCTCAAGATGAAGATGGAGGTCTCCGTCGCCTGCCCGGCGGACTACAGGCCCAGCCCGCTGGTGCGCGACTTCGCGAACGCGCACCCGGCGTTCAGCATGACGACGGACCCGCTGGAGGCCGCGCGCGGCGCCGACGTGGTTATCACCGACGTGTGGGCCTCCATGGGCGAGGAGGGCGAGGCCGACAAGCGCAGGAAGGCGTTCCAGGGCTACCAGATCAACGACGAGGTGCTCGCCGCCGCCAAACCGGACGCGATCGTGCAGCACTGCCTGCCGGCCCACCGCGGCGAGGAGATCACGGAAAAAGTGTTCGAGGCCCACGCGAAGGAAATCTTCAATGAGGCGGAGAACCGCCTGCACGCGCAGAAGGCCGTGCTGGTGAAACTGCTGGGAAACAATTGACCGGATCGATGCACGATGAAAGGCGACACACCCAAAAGGGCGTGCCGCCTTTTGCGTGCAGGGCAAAATGATATGTAAAAATAAAAACATTAAATTCTGCGAAAATCTGCCGATATAGAAAAAAATAAGTGCCTGCTAAAACCGAACGAAAATCTTGTCGCACATCTTGTCGTGCTAAAATTAATGCGTATAAGAATTATAATAAAGCAAATGAGCATTAAAAATTATTTCTGCACCGCAGTTAATGCAAAATCAAATTCCGTCAATTTGGTTACTGGGATAAAACAGTAAAGTATGGGTCAGCATCAACTGACGGGAGGGAGCAAAAGAAAATGAGCAGCAGCATCGACTCGGCGATTTCCCGCATGAGTTATACGGAATACGCCGCAAATTTCACGCCCGACCAGTATGATATCTACGATTCCACCCCGGAGCAGGTTTTTGCGAAATACAACGTTCAGGATATGTCCCAGTAGGACTACAGCCAGATGGAATAGGAGCTTCGGCTTAATAAAAATCCGGAATCCCACTATACGGGGCTCATGATGTCCATCGACGATGTAAAACAGCATTTTACGGATGAAACAAACGGCATACAGGATTCCGTGAAGAGCGATTATAATCTGATGGACGCCGTAGAACAACAATATAAAAAGGAACTGTCCGGCGGCGGAGCGAAGTCCGGCGATTACCTGAAATTATTTCAGTATTTATCCGACGCTTCGGGGATACAGGCCGGTTAAGGTTCCCGAACGTTTTCAGCGGATTGCCCGTCCCCTGCAATCCGCTCATCCGGATGCAGGGGATTCCTTATTTCTGCGCGGTCCGCACTGCCGGGAGATATCTCTGACCCTCACGCCAAAGCGGGTTTATTTTTTCCCGCGGGCGAGCCGACGCGGCGAAACAGGCTTTGCCTGCCCGAGGTATAATCCGGACGGGGCGGCAATACAATTGCACCAAGAGGAAAAATTCCGTTTTGGGGTGATTGTATATGAGGATCCTGCGGTTGGGAACATCCGGCAACGATGTTATGGAAGTGCAGTCCCTGCTGCGCAGGCTCGGCCACGACCCCGGGCCGGTGGACGGCGTGTTCGGCCCGGCTACGCAGAGGGCGGTGATGCAGTTCCAGGCGCGGTTCGGCCTTGTGCCGGACGGCGTCATAGGGCCTGAGACGTGGCGCGTGATGGAACGGCTCCTCATCGGGTACGACACATACGTCACACAGAGGGGCGACACCTTTTTCACCATCGCGCAGAAATTCGGCACCGACCCGGACGCCATCGCCGCCGCGAACCCGCGCGTGAACCCGCAGAACATCCCGGTGGGCAGGCGCCTGACCGTGCCGTACGGCTTTGACGTCGTGCCGACCGACGTCAGCTATACCTACCGCATCCTGTCGCGCAACATCGAGGGCCTCAAGGCGCGGTACCCGTTTCTGCGCGTGGGCAGCATCGGCTCGAGCGTGCTGGGCAAAAGCCTTTTCAGCCTGCGTCTCGGTACCGGGCCCAACCACGTCTTTTACAACGCGGCCCACCACGCGCTGGAGTGGATCAATTCGCCCGTGCTGATGAAGTTTGCGGAGAATTACCTCGCCGCCTACGCGTTCGGCCGGCAGATCGCGGGTTACGACGCCCGCGCCCTCTGGAGCGCGTCGAGCATCTTCCTGGTGCCGATGGTCAACCCGGACGGCGTCGACCTGGTCATCAACGGCCTGCAGGAGAACAATCCCTATTACAGCAGGCTGATCCGATGGAACAGCGGCAGCGCGGATTTTTCGATGGACTGGCAGGCAAACATCCGCGGCGTCGACCTCAACCATAATTACGACGCGGCCTGGCAGCAGTCGAAGCAGGCGGAGGCGGAGCTGGGCATCACCGGCCCCGGGCCGACGCGCTACTCCGGGCCGTACCCGGTCTCGGAACCCGAGACGCGTTCCATGGTGCGCTTTACCCGCAGCCACGATTTCCGCCTCGTGATGGCGTATCACACCCAGGGCAGGGTAATCTACTGGAACTTCATGAACCTCGCCCCCGCGGAAGCCGAAACGATCGGCGCGCAGCTTTCGAATATCAGCGGTTACCGGCTCGACCAGGCTACGGGCGTCGCCTCCTTCGCGGGCTTTAAGGATTGGTTCATCCAGGACTTCCGCCGCCCGGGATACACCATAGAGACCGGCGAGGGGACCAATCCCCTGCCAATCTCGCAGTTCGACCAGATCTACAGGGAAAACATCGGAATGCTGCTCTATGCGGCGACGGTTTAGGCAGGCTGGGCCTGCATGCAGGCCCAGCCGTTAAATTTCCACAAAGCGATAAAATGAGCGTGCCCGGAGCGAAGGGCATGCTCATTTTCAATTTGTGCCGCAGGCGTGGTCGCCGTAGGCGCGAAAGGCATGCGATGCCCGGGAGAGTTTCAGGAAACCCGCGCCGGGAGTGGCCCTGAACCGCACGGGCGCGGGGAATTCCACTTGGCTCCGCACCCGGCGGAAGGACGTACGCCGTTTCCTTTGCAAAAAAGATAAGCAGAGTGTGCCGGAGGGCACGCTCTTTTTCTGCGCCGGTACCGCACCGGTCCGGGAGCTGTCTCCGACGCTCCCGCCGGATTTGGCCGCCGGTTTTCTCCGGGTGGAACGGCGGGGCTTGACAGCGGCGGCACGCCGCGTTACAGTTTTGATACTTTCTTTTTGGCGCCCATATGCTATAATAGAATCGTTTATACACTTGACTCTGCGGGCGGGGGGAGGAATTTGAGCATGAAACGGAGAGCGGCCGTGCTGGCCGTGGCCCTGGCGCTTGCGGCGGCGCTTTCCGGCTGCTCGTTCGCCGGACTGGACGCCCAGTCCCTGATGCATGCCCCGCGCCCCACGGGCGCGAACGAGGCGGATATCCAGAACCTGCTGGATCAGACCGCCGGCGACAAGATGATTCTGAAATATCCCGCTTCCGGCGACTACCGTTCAGCCATCCTGACCCACAATCTGTGCGGCGACAGCGGGCAGGAGGCGATGGCCTTCTACCAGAAAGACGAGGATGCGACAGGCATGAACGTCCTGTTCATGCAGAAAAATTCCGACGGAAGCTGGAAGAACATCGGTCTGTTCGGCAACCCGACCTCTCAGGTAGACAGGGTCTGCTTCGGCGACCTCAACGGCGACGGGCACGACGAAGCCGTGGTCGGCTGGGGCAACAGCCAGAACAACACCGGTGCCATCAGCGTCTACTATTACAGGAACGGCAAAATGAATGAGCTCAAGCTGAACCAGGGCTACACCGAGATGGCGGTGGTGGATTTCGACGGCGACGGCAGGAGCGAAATCTTCACGGCGAACGTCACGGTGGGGGACCAGCCCGCTTCGGCGCATCTGCTGCGCATGAAAGAGAACGCCATGGAGGTCATGGGCACCGCGCCCATGGATACGGGCGTGACAAAATACGCCTCCGTGCTTACGGGCCTTGTGGACGCGCGTCAGGTCGGCATCGTGCTGGACGGGGTGAAGTCCGCCAACACCATGGTGACGGAGCTCTTCTACTGGAACAAAACCAAAAACCGGCTGGAGGCGCCGTTCTACGACCAGGCGACGAAAACCGCGAAAAGCACCGTGCGCAACACCTCCGTCGTGTCGAAAGACATCAACGGCGACAGGATCATTGAGATCCCGCTTGTTACGCTGATGCCCGGTTACAGCGGCACCACGGCCGACGACGCCGACTACCTCACGAGCTGGCACCGCTACGACACCGCGACCAACACGTTCGTGCGCGTGATGAGCATGGTGATCAACTATGCCGACGGGTACTGGTTCTCCGTCCCCGACATGTGGAGGGGGAAGATCACCACCAGACTGGACCCCGCCACGCGCACCATGATCTTCTACCAGTGGATGGATTCGCCGAGAAGCGCCGCGGGCGTGCAGGGGCCGGAACTGATGCGCATCGAGATCTTTACAAAAAAGGAATGGGAAGCGGGGACCGGCACGAAGGGCTTCTTCAAGCTTTCGGAACAGGAAGACCTGGTGTTCGCCGCCAGCCGCACGTCACCGTACAACTCGATCTCCATGACCGAGCAGGAGGTCAAAGACGCTTTTGAGCTGATCTCCAAGGATTAGACTAGGGGGAGTCCTTTGTGAAAACAATTCTTGTGGCGGAGGACGAACAGGCCATCCGCGAATTCGTCGTCATCAATCTGAAGCGCGCGGGCTACCAGACGCTGGAGGCGGCGGACGGCGAACAGGCCCTTGCCATCTACGACCGCGAGGGCCCCAACGTGGACGTGGCCGTGCTCGACATCATGATGCCGGGCAAATACGACGGGCTCGCGGTCTGCAAGGAGCTGCGCCGCCGCAGCGGTTCCATCGGCATCATCATGCTGACGGCGAAAACGCAGGAGATGGATAAGGTCGGCGGCCTGATGATGGGCGCCGACGACTATGTGACGAAGCCGTTCAGCCCCAGCGAGCTTGTAGCGCGCGTGGACGCCGTGTACCGACGCGTGGCGCTCGAGCAGATGCGGGACAAAAGCAATTTCCGCGAGGAGATCGTCTCCGGCGACTTCGTGCTGAACCTGCGCAGCCGAACGCTGCTCAAGAAGGGCGAGCCCGTCGAGCTGACGCAGGTCGAGTTCCAGATCATGGAGTATTTCTTCTCGAACCCCGGCACGGCGATGGACCGCACGGAGATTCTGCGCCACGTCTGGGGCGAATCGTATTACGGCGAGGAAAAAATAGTGGACGTCAACATCCGCCGTCTGCGCATGAAGGTCGAAGACGAGCCTTCGAACCCGAAGCACATCGTCACCGTCTGGGGCCTCGGCTACAAATGGGAGGGGGCATAGCCCCCGTTTCATCCTGCCGTTCGGCACGGTGAGAAACGCGATCCTGTTTTGGCGGGAGAGCCGGGGGCGGCCCCCGCACGTGCCGTGTCCGCGTTGCCCCTGAACCGCTGCGCTTGCACGCAGTCCCGGCCGGGCTGAGCCTGAGCGCAGGCCAAAGGGTTACCGGGCTTATGACTATATGACGCGGAATCCGGATACACATGGCGTTGATCGGAAGAGGGCTTTGATATGGATTTCTGGATTTTTATGCTGGTGATGGAAGCGCTGGTGCCGGCCATCATGATTATCCTCGGCAATATTTACGTGAAGCACGCGCCGAAGGAGATCAATCCGAACAATGGCTACCGGACGGCGATGTCCATGATTAACCGGGATACCTGGGAGTTCGCAAATCACCATTTCGCAAAGACGTGGCGCGTTTGGGGCTGGGTGCTGCTCGGTCTCTCTTTCTGTGCCATGCTGTCCGTGTGGGGGAAAGACGAAAATGCGGTTAGTAATTTCGGGCTGATCCTCATCGGGGTGCAGGTCGTCATTTTGTTTCTTTCCATCGCCCCCACCGAGATCGCGCTGCGCAAAACCTTCGATGAAAACGGCAATCGGAAATAATTGAAAGTACCAAGAAAAAGGACGAAACGTCGGGGAGGGAGGCGGCAGGATGGCTTCGAAGAACCGCATATCAAAGCGCTGGATCACGAACAGCCTCGGCGTCATCATCCTGATTGTCGCCGCTCTTATCGCGACGCTGTCGTTCGTGGTGCAGGGGTACGTTTATAACGGAATCCAGTCCGCGCTCAACGGACGCTCCGACGAGCTGACAAATATTTTTTCCGGCTACGGCAGGAAGTCCTCCTCGGAATTCATTGACGCGGCCCGCAGCTATGTGGAGGATTTCCCCAATAAGGAAAGCATGGAGCTGATGATCGTGAACCAGGCGGGCCGGGTCGTCACCACCTCCATCGGCTTCGCGCCGGACGAATCGCAGGACATGCCGGATTATAAGCTCGCGCTTGAGAACACGAACGGCTACGGAACGTGGACGGGCAGTCTCGACAGCGGCGAGCGCGCCATGGCCGTCACGCGGGTCATCCGCAGCGACGCGGGCGTGCCCGTCGGAGCCGTGCGGTACGTCGTTTCGCTGGAGGACGCCGACCGGCAGATTTTCACGCTGGTCGCGGCGCTGATGCTGGCCGGGGCGCTCGTCATCCTGTTCGTGTTCATTTCCAGCAACTACTTCATCCGCTCTATCCTCACGCCCATCAAGCGCATCGGCGCGACGGCCAAGCTGATCGCGCAGGGCGACTTCAAGGCGCGCATCGAGAAAATGAACGACGACGAGCTGGGCGACCTGTGCGACACCATAAACGACATGGCGGACGAGCTGGGCGAAAGCGAAAAGATGAAAAACGACTTCATCTCCTCTGTTTCGCACGAGCTGCGCACGCCGCTGACGGCCATCAAGGGCTGGGCGGAAACGCTGCAGAGCGGCGAGACCGAGCCGGAGACGTTCCGCCGCGGCATGGGCATCATCGTCAGCGAGACCGAGCGCCTCTCCGGCATCGTGGAGGAGCTGCTCGATTTTTCACGCATGCAGAGCGGACGCATGACGCTCACCATGGACAAGATCGACATCCTCGCCGAGCTGGGCGCGGCGGTCTACATGTTCAGCGAGCGTGCCCGCAACGAGCATAAATTTCTCATCTATGACGAACCGGCCATGCTTCCGCCCGTGCTGGGCGACATCAACCGGCTGCGGCAGGTGTTCGTCAACGTGCTGGACAACGCGCTCAAGTACACCGCGCAGGGCGGCACCATCACCGTGACAGCCGCGGAGGAGGACGGCTTTCTCCGCATCGAGATCGCGGATAACGGCTGCGGCATCCCGGCCGAGCATCTGCCAAACGTCAAAAAGAAATTCTACAAGGCCAACCAGACCGTCCGCGGCTCCGGCATCGGGCTCGCCCTTGCGGACGAGATCATGAAGCTGCACTCCGGCAGCCTCGAAATAGAAAGCCAGGAAAACGTCGGCACGGCCGTCACCGTGCGCATCCCAACCTTCCGCCAGCTCGAAAGCGGGCCGCGCGAACCGGACGGGGAAGAAAGGAATTAGGACCAATGCCAAGAGAGACGACAAAATGCATCACATCCATCGGCGGCCAGGCGCTCATAGAGGGAATCATGATGCGGGGCCCGAAAAAGACGGCGCTTGCCGTGCGCATGCCCGACGGCTCGATCTCGACCGAAGAGCTTGCGGCCGAGACCATCCAGCAGAAATCTGGCTTCTGGCGGCTGCCGTTTTTTCGCGGGATGGCCGGCTTTGTGGATTCGCTTTCCATCGGCTACAAGGCGCTCTCGCGCGCGGTGGAGATGAGCGGCATGGAGGACGGCGAAGGGGAAGAGTCAAAGTTCGACAGATGGATCGAGGAAAAGTTCGGCGATAAAATGATGAACGTCATTATGACGGCGGGCACCGTGCTGGGCGTGGTGCTGGGCATCGTGCTGTTCCTGGTCGTGCCGACGTGGATCTTTAACTTGATCCAGGCGGCTGCGGGCGGCGGCATCGCGGGCTGGCGCTCCCCGCTCGAGGGCGTGATGCGCATCGCCATCTTCCTTGGATATGTACAGCTATGCGCCATGATGCCCGACGTGCACCGCGTGTTCGAGTACCACGGCGCCGAGCACAAGACGATTTTCTGCTATGAAAACAACGAGGAGCTTACGGTGGAAAACGTGCGCCGCCACCAGCGGTTCCACCCGCGCTGCGGGACAAGCTTCATGATCCTGATGTTGCTCATCGGCATCGTCATCGGCTTCTTCATCCCGTTCACCAACCCGTTCGTGCGCTCCGCGGTGAAGATCCTCTGCATCCCCATTGTGGTCGGCATCGGCTACGAGGTGATCCGCTATTGCGGCCGCCACGACAATTCTATTTCCCGCGTCGTTTCCGCGCCGGGGCTTTGGGTGCAGCGCATCACGACGAAGGAGCCGGACGACAGCATGATCGAGGTCGCGATTGCCGCCATCAAAGCGGTTATCCCGGAGAACGGCGAAGACAGGATCGTGCTGGCACCGAAGGACGGAGAGGACAAGGATAGCGCATGACGCTGGGCGGCGCGTACCGCGAGGGCAGGGAACTTCTGGCGGAAGCGGGCGTGGAAAGCCCTTCGTTCGACGCGGGCTGCCTGTTCCGAAAGGCGTTCGGCCTCGACCGGGTGCAGCGGTCGCTGCATTCCATGGAACCGGCGGACCCGGAAAGGACGGAATGCTACCTGCAGACGGCCCGGGAACGCGCAGGCGGCAGGCCCCTGCAGTACATTCTGGGCGAATGGCCGTTCCTGGGCCTTACCCTCGAAGTCGGCGAGGGTGTTCTGGTCCCCCGCGAGGAGACCGAGCTGCTTGTAAAGACGGCGGCGGAGATGCTGAAGACGGAGCCTTCGCCGCGCGTTCTCGATCTGTGCGCGGGGACGGGGGCCGTCGCGCTGGGCCTTGCTTCGCTGCTGCCGGGCGCACGCGTCACGGCGGCCGAAAAATACGGGGAAGCGTTCTCGTACCTCACGCGCAACATCGCCCGGACGGGTCTGGATGCGGTCGCCGCAGTGCGGCTGGACGCGCTCGACCCCGCGGCGGCGGAAGGCTTCGGGGGGCTCGACGGATTCGTCTCCAACCCGCCGTACGTGCGGGCGGCGGAGATCGCGGCGCTTCAGAGGGAGGTGCGGCGCGAGCCGCGCGAGGCGCTGGACGGCGGCGAAGACGGCCTGCTGTTCTACCGCGCCATCGCCGGAATCTGGCTGCCGAAGCTGAAACCGGGGGGCGCCGCCGCGGTGGAGCTGGGCGAAGGGCAGGCCGACGCCGTCGGGAGGCTGTTCTCCGGCGCGCTTTCCGGCATCCGGGTTCTCCGCGACCTTTACGGCGTGCCGCGTGTGCTCGCCGGACGCCGCAGGGAATCAAGGTGAGAATTCCGTTAGTTTCTTGAAAGATTTTGAATGGGAGGTTTTCAGCTATGGCGATCTGCCACATCGGAATCTACACAAAGGACATAAGCAGGCTTGCAGGTTTTTACATCCGGTATTTCCACGGGTTCGAGGGCGGCGAATATCACCGCAAAACGGGCGACTTCTCCTCGCGTTTTGTCACGTTTGGTTCCGGGGCTTCCATCGAACTGATGACGAAGCCGGAAGGCCTGCGCAAAGCGGAAAAACAGGAATTTGACATTGGCCTCGCCCATGTTGCGTTCCGGCTGGAAACACGGGAAGACGTGGACCGGCTGACCGAGAGAATGCGGCAGGACGGGGTCGGCGTCGTCTCCGGCCCGCGCCGGACGGGGGACGGCTGCTATGAAAGCTGCGTGCTTGACCCCGACGGCAACCGCGTTGAGATCACCTGCGATTAGGAGACCCGCCTCGGGCTCCGCGCGGTTGCTTTTTTTATGGGAATCCATTATAATGAATTGAAAAGTCCGGCAAGTACCGGTAAGTATCGGAGTGCAGCACGGGAGGTATCAGGATGGCGGAAAAAGGGGCGGCAACAAGAAAACTCGCGAAGACGGTGGACACCAGCGGCAACAAGAAAACGGCGCTGGAAACCGCGCTTGCGCAGATCGAAAAACAGTTCGGTAAAGGCGCCGTGATGCGTCTGGGGCAGAACCAGGCCATGCAGGTGGAGGCGATTTCCACCGGCTCCCTTTCGCTCGACCTGGCTCTCGGCATCGGCGGTCTGCCGCGCGGCAGGATCGTGGAGATTTACGGACCTGAAAGTTCCGGTAAAACGACGCTGGCCCTGCACTGCATCGCGCAGGGGCAGAAAAGCGGAGGCAACGCCGCGTTCATCGACGTGGAGCACGCGCTGGACCCGGTCTACTCCGCCGCTCTGGGGGTGGACGTGGATTCGCTGCTCGTTTCGCAGCCGGATACCGGCGAGCAGGCGCTTGAGATCACCGAGGCGCTCGTGCGCTCCGGGGCCATCGACGTCATCGTCATCGACTCCGTCGCGGCCCTCGTACCTCGCGCTGAAATCGAGGGCGATATGGGCGACAGCTCCGTCGGCCTGCAGGCAAGGCTGATGTCGCAGGCGCTGCGCAAGCTGGCGGGCGCCATCTCCAAGTCGAACTGCGTGGCCATTTTCATCAATCAGCTGCGCGAGAAGATCGGCGTCACCTACGGCAACCCGGAGGTGACGACGGGCGGCCGTGCGCTGAAATTCTACGCTTCCGTACGCATCGACATCCGCAGGGGCGAACCCATCAAG
>JAEZRH010000003.1 GCA_023412845.1 Bacillota bacterium | reverse complement strand
CTGGAGGATTACGCACAGGCCATGCAGGAGGACAGTGACCGGAACGCCGTCCGCTTTCTACTGTTTGGGACGGTGCTGTTTTCCTTCCTCGTTCTGACGGTGGTGTACATCCTGTCCTATCGGAGAGGAGTCCGCTCCGTCTGGCTGATGGCGCTGACCTCCTGTATACTCCTGCGGCTGATGCTGGTCTCGGAATTCTATGCCTTCTGGCAGAACCGCACTTTTTTTAATCTGTCCTACGAAGCGACGAACGAGCTAATGTTCCTGATTTCCTTCGCGCTGAAATTCCTGATGATCTTTCTGTTTCAGGAGCAGTTCGGCCTTTTTTTCTCCCGAAGAGAAAAAACCGGATTCTTTCTGTACTACACGGCGATCTTTCTGGTGCACTGCTTCATCCCCTACGGGTTTTACAACCGGTACCTGAACGTCCTTCTGCCGGCGTCCAGCTTTTTACTGGAGATCTACTCCTTCGGCAAGGTTTACTTCGGCAACCGGAAGCTGCAGCCTTACGCTTTGCTGATCTATTGGGGCACCATCCTTGCGGTCGGCGGGCTGGTCGTGGACTGTTATTATACCAACGGGAATATTTACCCCAATCTGTCGCTGGTTCTGCTGGGTTCTCTTTCCCTCTACCTGACGCTTCTCAGCGTCGCGTATATTCTGCGCGTGGTGGCCGTATACAGGGACTTTGAGGTATCTTCCGCCCGGCTGACGCTGGCAAGGAATCAGATCGCCATGCAGACGGAATATTACGACGCGCTCAGCGCGCAGATAAACGAGGTCCGCGCCGTCCGGCACGACGTCCGCCATTTTGTCGGCGCGCTCAAACGCCTGTCCGACGAGGGGCGGTATGAGGAACTGGGCCGCTTTCTGAACGAATACGCCGAGAAGTCGGATTCTTCGCCGCTGCCGGTGTTCTGTGAAAACGTCGTGGCGAACTCGATCCTCGGCTATTATTCCCTGAGGTCGAAGGAGCGCGGCATTCCATTCCGCTGCGCCTGCCAGATCCCCAAACAGCTTTCGGTCAGCGACAGCGACCTCTGCGTCGTGCTGGGCAACGCTCTGGAAAACGCGATGGAAGCGTGCGGAAAGCTGGAGGACCCGGAGGCGCGCTCTATTTCGGCGGAGGCGAGGGCCGTGAACGGGCAGCTGCTGATCAAGATCGTAAACACCTACGGCGGAACGCTGAATCAGAGGGATGGCCGCTATCTCACCACAAAGGGCGGCCCCTACCACGGTATGGGCCTGCGGAACATCCAGAAGGTGGTGGACGCCTACGGCGGCTTTGTCAGAACGGAACACAGTGAAACGTTGTTCACCCTGATGGCTGCCTTTCCCGACTCCCCCGATGCTCCCCTGGCGGCCCGAAAACAACCCTGAACGGTTGAAATACCCTGTCAAGTCTTTTGACAGGGTATTTTTTCTGTTAATTTCGGCATTAGAGGCGTCAATTTCGTCATTTTGCGTTTCGAGGTAACTTTTACCATATAATTTGAAGTAATCGGAAGGTGAGGTGACTGCGATGATTTACCGGCCTGATCCGCAGAAGGGCTCCGCGAGGTTTTACAGGGAACCGCGCAGCCGGAGCAAGCTTCCCTACCGAACCGTAAAGGAAATGCGGGAGCTTTACCCGGACGATAACTTTGCCGTGATCGGGGAAATCGGCGGCTTCGCGCAGTCTCCGAACAGCGGGGATCTGCTGATCACGGAAACAGGCAAAGCCATTCCCGTCCTGCCCAGGGGCAGCCTCAGAAAGCCATTTGAGTGGTTCGCCGGTTATATCGCGGTGGGCGGAAACACCTATCTTGCGGCGGTCAGGGGCCTGCTCCCCGCATTTCTGCGGCGCCGGCAGGAAACGGCCGGGAAACCGTGGAAACCAGGAGGGTGAATCTCTGTGAGCAGAAACCGGATCCGGCGGAACCTCCGCCGGAGAGGAACCATCGGAATATTTTGCGCTGCGGACGCGCTGATGTCCGTGAGAGGGGGATCCGTATGAAACGGAGAAATCGGGTACACAAGCAGGTGCTGGCGCTGCTGCTTTCGCTGGCGCTGGTTTTCCAGTCGGTGGTGCAGGCGGGGGCGAGCATCGCCGACACGCTGCACAACTCGCTCGAACAGAACCAGTCGATCCTGCAGCAGCTGGAAGGCATGTACGGCGGCAACCTGACGCAGACCGACGTGGAGCAGGAGCTTAAAAACATGGGCCTGCTGGGTGATGACGGCAACCTGACCGTCAGCGAGAACGTCATGGTGGACGGCACGCCGATGACGCTGGAGCAGGTCAAGGCGCTGATTGCGAAGCCGGGGACAGACCTGAGCAAAACGGTCAGCGTGGACGGCACGAAAGTGACGCTTGCGAACCTGCAGACCATGATCAAGATCGAAGACGAACTCAAGCGCCTGAAGGAAACCTACCTGACGGGCGCGGTCCCGTTCGACGACGCGCGAAAGAAAAGCTACGCGTCGCTCCAGACCCAACTGCAGAGCACGGGCCTGAACATGGGAGAGCTTCTGTCGTCCTCCCAGCAGACCATCAACCAGGATGCGCGGATCAAAGTGACTTTGAGCGGGAGAGACCTCACCGCCAGTCTGGTAAACACCGCCGGAACCCCCATTTCCGCACTGGCCTATGACGTGACGTTCAAATACCGGGCGCTGCCCGGCACCTTCACCGCGCTTTCGGACACCTCCGAAAAAACCGTGACTATCTCTGCGGGCAGCACTTCCGCCACTGTCAGCAACAATGACCTCATCGACGATTTTCTCACCGACGGCGCGCACTGCAGCGGCGCGAGGGCCTGTCTCCTGGAGGTCTACGGTCCGACGAACGCGCTGTTTTACGAAGACGGCGGCCATACGAATCTTCACTCATACACATTTTCGCTCGTAAACAAGCAAATGTATCGCAACTATTCCTGGACGACAACAGCCACGTATCAGAATGCTACACCGCAGCAGCTCTCTTCGGCCAGTGATATATCGGACCCGGTTGCGGTTCTCGGCTTCCTGAAGACGGATGCGGATAACATCGTGGCCGCGGGGACGGACCTTTTTGGCGCCCCGAACGCCGCCTGGTTTCATATTAAGGCGTCGCTGTATATGGCGCTGCTCTATGGCGGCCCCGCGACGATGAATGCAATCCCGGTGCTGAAGGCAGGAACAGCCGCTTCCCCGCAGAATATTACGAATGTCAGTTATTTTAACGGGAGCGGCTATGTGAGTTCCCTGCAAGCGCAGTACCCTGTCCATAAGACCGATACCTCCGGAAACGAAGATGCCATCGTAGAAGCGAAAGCGGGAGGCGCGATCCCGACCCTGCTCGTTTTTTCACCGGTAAGCGGAACTTCGGTGACTTACAGCCCGACGGTTCCGTCAACTTACAACGGGAATGCGAACTTCATCGGTTATTACAGCATTATCAACACGGTTTCCATCGACAGCGACTCGGTTCCAAGCCCGGCCGTCAGTGCCGTCACCGCGCCGGCGGGAACCTACACCTCAGGCATGCAGATTCCCATCACGGTAAAATTCACGCAGCCCGTCACCGGGTCCCCCAAACTGATCATGAAGGACGGCACGGCGCTGAGCCCTGTGGAATCCTCCGCCATGCAGTACAGCTCCCGCAGCTACCTTTATACGGTTCCGGCCAGTCCGGACGCGGGCCTGATGTACAAGGAAGTCGACGGTATCACAAATATCATGGGAAAAACCACGGCCGTCGATTCCCCGAACGGCGGGAACGGGGACACCGTTGCGGGCGTGACGATGGAAGTGGATCGGCTGCTGGCGTTCCAGGGCCTTTCCGTCACGAACGCGCCCGCCGGCGGGACCTTCCCGTACAACGGGACCGTCGGCGTCACGCTGACCCCTAACACGGCCTATTCCAAGTGGCTCGACGACGAAGCCGGCCAGAACGGCGGAAAACTGACCAGCGCCTGCGTCATGGCGAACGGCAAGGCCTGCCAGCTTTCGACCGACGACGAGGGCAAGACTTACAAAGCGGCGATCCCCGCCGCCAACTATATGTCCGCGGACCAGACCGCGCTTTCCATCGACCTGTACAGCGGGGGAACCTACGCGAACGGGTCGTTCACCGGCGGCGCGGCGGTCTTCGGGCAGCACGCCGAGGCCGTTATTGCGCCGATCGTGCCGGTGACGGGCGTCACCATCCACGAACCGACGAATCATACGATTTATACGACGGGCACGACCGCCGTTCGGCTCACGGCCGACGCGGCTCCTTCCACCGCCACGTTCCCGCAGATCGAGTGGAGCAGCAGCGACGGAGGCGTAGCCACGATCGACGCGAGTACCGGCGTCATCACGCCAGTCTCTCCCGGCACGGTCACGTTTACCGCGACTGCCCACAACAACGGCGTTCCGGGCGCGGGCGCAGTCACCCAGACTTCCTCCGCCTTTACGATCTCCAACGACGGAATCCCGGCCATCACTTTCCCGAGCGGAGCCAATACCTTTTATACCAGGAAAGGCGAAAGCGCGCGGATCTTCTGGGGGCAGAACCTGATCGGGCGCGAGGGGAGCGCCGCACGGCCCACCTTCACGATCGCGGTGTATGCCGGGAAATTCGCCGGCCCTGCCGATGTTACGGGGGCACCGGTCTATTCCGCCTCGGTCACCAATCAGAGCTCCTTCACGATCCCGGAAAACGTGTTCAGTCAGGTGTCCTCCGTGGACGCGGACCAGAACATCACCCCGAGCTACACGGTCAAGGTCGGCGCGCCGGACCCGGACGACGGCACGTAAGCCCTCAGCGCCGTCGGGTACGTTATCGTCTACCCGCAGACCGTCAAGGCGGCACTGGATACCCTGGCCAAATACAGCGTCACCGACGACGCCGGGACCCAGGACATCGGCTGGAACGATCAGAATCTGGAAAGCGGCGGCGACATTTCCCTGCAGATCTTGAAAAACGGGACTGCGGTGGACACCTCAAAAATGAACAAACAGGCGCAGGGGAGCTTCAGCCTGCCGATCCAGAAGGTCGCCGATGGGCAGCTCAAGGATGTCTACACGGTTCTTCTGAAAGCGAAGAACCCAACGGATACCTCCTGGAGCATGGACTCATTTGTGCTGAACGTTTACAAACACGACGCCCTGAAGCTGCAACTGGACGGCGCCGACGCGGCGGACGGCAGCTCCGTCACGCTGGACAACGAGCCGAAGATCAGCAGCCTGTACCAGAGCCAGGGCAGCCAGGGCATTCTGAACCTGAACCGCCTGATCGACCTGAAAAAGATGCTGAACATCAACTTCAGCCAGTTCTCCTGGGGAAACGTGCTGGACCGCATCCTGTGGAAATCCGGCAACAGCAAGGTGGTTTCCGTCAACTACCGGCAGGGGTATTCTTATGAGAATATAGAAAAATTCAAATATACAAGCTACAGCCCGTTTGAAAAACTCATGCTGGCCGGAAATTCGGACGGCACGGCGCAGATCACCGCAACACACGCCGCCACGGGGATGAAGCAGACGCTCAACGTGACGGTGAAAACCCTGAAGAACAAGCTGTTCCTGTTCCATTTTTACCCGCAGGCCGTGACGGCGGTGAGCTATGTCAGCGGCGGCGGGCAGACCCGCAGCCTGACTTCCGACAGCACCGGCCAGCTCGCCGTTTACGAGCCGGACGGAATCCAGGGGGACGTTTCCCTGAAGTCCCAGTCGGGGCGGGACACCTACCTCGGCACGATCTTTCACGACGGCCTGATCTCCTCGGAGGGCGATGCGGGGACCTATGACCTGTACCCGGTCAATTCCTTCCAGCTCCGCCCCGTCACGACCCTGGACCTGTACTTCAAGGGCGGCGATGGCAATCCCTACACCGGCACGGTCACTTACAGCGGCGCGGTTTTTAAAAACGGCGCAGAGTGCGCGAAGACGGAAGTGAAAAACCAGCAGACTACGCTGGGGAGCGACGGGCATTTTCAGCTCCATTTCGACTCCACCCAGTTCGCGACAGACAAGGATCAGGAGCTCAAGGCGGCCGACAAAATCCAATTCATCTATGAGGTGCGGTTCGCAAACGACGATGCTTACCCACAGCTGATCACCGTGGACGGCAATGTCAGCCCGGATCAGGTCGTAAAATTCGGCGACAGCGTCGTCAATCTGAAGACGGTGCCCGCCGCCGCCGACAAAAACAAACCCTTCCTCGTCTCTCAAAAGCTCGACTATCATCTGGCCAGCGGGCGTCTGCTGGACGTCACGAATTTCACCGGCTCCATCGGGCCGGGCAACATGTACCCCAGCGTGGATCTCGTCAGCACGGAAGCGTGGTGGGGCAATTCCAACCCGGCGGAAAACAAAAACTACGGGATGGAAATCCAGGACGAATTCGACGGAACCCTGCCGGTGCAGAAAGTAAAGACGCTCAATTACCCGTTTGCGGATATGGCCTTCACGCAGAACATCACCACCCTTGACCCCAGCACACTGAATCTTGAAATCGGGCATACCAAAGGAGCGGCCGTCTCCCTTATCCTGCCAGACGGCACGCTGTACGGCAGGGCCCAGAGCCCGTTCACCTTTACCAACATGGTGGGCGCGCCCGACGCGGGCGACAAAGACAGCGGGGTCGCCAACGCATTCTCCGACCTGAAGAAGGACGGAGCCCTCAATATGGACGTGAAGAGCGCCACCGGCAGTCTGAACGGCCAGATCAGCGGGTCCGACAAAACGCTGGGCATGCTGATGCAGTTCATGGACGGCCAGTCCGTGGGTTCGAACACGATGAACCTGCTCGTCACCGCGACTGAGGACCCGCTGGTGTTCAAAGGGCTCATCACCGTCTCGCAGGGTTACGGCGAGGATACGTCCATCAATATCGGCGGCGCAGACGAGGAACTGTCGCTGCCGGGCGCCTCCGATCTTCTGGAAGGTGCGAAAAACAAGGACGACATCAAGAACCAGCTGGCAGGCGACACGAAGCTCGCCGCTTCGGGCGGTCTGGAGTACGGGCTGAGCATCACCGGCTACTACGAGGTGGAGGTCCGCTACGACCCCTCCGCCGGCAAGTGGAAGATGACCACGACGGGCGGCGGCTTCGACCTCGGCGCCATGATGGGGTATTCCAAGAATTTCAACATCGACATCGAGGGAATCCCGCTGACCGCGGAATTCGGCCTAGGCGCCAAGCTCAACCTGGCGTTCCGCGCCGTAAGGCCCGCCAACACGGGCCTGCAGCCGGTCCAGGCCGCGTATGTCAACGACTTCTTCAACAGCCTGCAGATCAATATGTACGTCAGCGCCTTCGGCGGCCTGGGGTTCGATTACGAGATCGTGGCCCTGAAAATCGGGGTCTTCGGGCAGATCGACTTCGGCGTGAACAACGAATCGCTGATCCGGAATTACAAGACGGAGGACCAGAAGCTCGATGCCCTCAGCATGAGCCTGTACGGTACGGCGGGTATCAAGTTCGTCGCCAAGTTCCTGTTTGTCTCCTATTCGACGGTGCTCGCGTCGTTCCGGTACGGAGGGAACCTGTTTACCAAGGACCTCCAGGGGACGGATGCGCACGATAAGATCGCCTCCTGGAAGGCGGACCAGACAATCCCCCTGCCGGAGGATCCGCAGCAGGGCTTCAGTTACGGGGCCCTGGGTGGACGCATCTCGGGGAGCCTGTCCTCTTCCAGCCTGAAAAGCAGCTTCGCACGGGCCTCGCTGGCCTCTTCCTCCGGCCTGAGCGCGGTCGGCAGTTCCGTCACGCTGGAGAAACGCGATTATCTGAATCTGGCCGCACGCGGCTGGAACAGCGGAAGCCGGATGCGCTCTCTGCTCGCCGCGACCGATGCCCTGACCGACATTCAGTCGAACGCCTACCCGTACGCGAACCCGGCGGTGACGCGGGACGGCAAAGTCCTCGCCTATCTGTCGGACGGCGGTTCCACGGACGTGAACGGCACCCGGGCAAGCTGGGCGGCGGGCGGCGGAAACGGCACCTACACCGACAAGGGCATCCTGAGCGCCGACAGCAACGCCGGCCCGGACAGCAGCCTGGCTCTCGACGGGACCTCGTCCTTCGCCGCGGCCGCCTGGACGCGCCAGCAGACGAAAATCGATGCCGCTGCCGGCGGCACGGTCGGCAGCGCGGACGTTTCCGCCATGACAAACAGCACCAAGATCATGGCCGGCACCTACGACGGGTCATCCTGGGCGGTGGCCGGCCTGACCGACGCGGGGGGCGACAACCTGACCGCCGACCTCGCGCCGGTCGTGGCGGCCGGCGACGGCCGCGCCATCGTGGCGTGGCGCAGCGTCTCCGGCAGCGGCTCGGGGAGCGGTTCGCTGCAGTATGCGGATGTCAGCGACCGGATCCTGTACAAAACCTATTCCGGCGGCTCATGGAGCGACGCAAAAGTACTTTACAACGGCTCGCAGGGCGGCGTGAAGGGGCTTCAGGCGGCGATGCTGGACGACGGCACGGCCGGGCTGGTCTACACGGTGGACTGCGGCGGCTCTTCCGGCACCGACGGCTGGGAGACCTTCAGCGCCGTCGTCGGGCCGGATGGTGCCCTGAAGAATAACCTTCGTCTGACGAACGACGGCAATACGGATGAGAACCCGCAGATCGCCGCGGTAGACTTCGGCACCGACACCGCTCCGGACCAGAAATTCGTGCTGGGCTGGCATACCGTGGTGAAATCCACAGATCCCGATACCAATCAGGAAGCCGCCTCCAACGACATCCTGCTGGCAGCCGTCGGCCGCGACGGAACGCCCTACGCGGACTTCCCCGATTCCCTCAGCAGCATCGGCGACAGCACGCAGGTCGCCAACGTGGGCAGCTTCCGGTTCGCACGGGGAGAAAATCTTAAGCTGGACGATCTTTCCCTTGTCTGGGTGGAGCCTTCCACGGCAGGCGGCGCGAGCTACAGCGTGACGGGTACGCAGACCGGAGGCAAAAGCAGCCTGAAGGCCGTCAAATTCTATCGGAACGGCGGAACGGTCCGCCTGACCGGCGAGCTCGCTCTCGCGGAAATGCCGGACTACACCACCATCGACCAATCCGACGCCTATTATGACGCTTCGGCCGCGCGGGTCCACGCCGTGATGCTCTCAAGCTGCTACGACCCCGGCGCGGGGCAGACGGAGACGGTCTACACGCCGGATAACCAGCCGGTTACAACGGTCTCTCCGGTCTGCGCCATGCAGGCGGTTTCCAGCGGTTTTAGCAATTCCATCGACGTGCTGGACGTGAAAATCAACTACTCCGAGCTGAAATACGGATTCCGCACGGCGATTCCCTTCACGGTTCAGAATACGGGATTTCTCCCCGTCGATTCCGTCACCGTTACGGTGGACGGCAAGCCGCAGGCGTTTGACCATCTTGACCTTCTGCCGAACCAGAAACAGACGCTTTCCTACGAGTACGACGTGCCCGACGCGGGCGTCGGCATCCACGATGTCGATTACACAGTTTCCGCCGCGTTCACCGACCATTCGGCCAGCGGCAAGACCGGTTCGCTCAACCTGGATCTTCCGGATACCGGCATCTCAAAGGTGGAGCTGGCGGGCGACGAACCGGGCAAGCGGATCATCCAGGCCACCCTGCAGAATCTCAGCGACATCCCGATCAAGGACAGCGGAAACCGCAAGGTCTACGCCGCCTTCTACACGGACCCGGGCTGCAACGAGAATAACCCGGACGGCACATCCAACGGGACCCTGGTGGAAAAGAAACAGATCACCGGAAGCGACCTCGACCTGCTGAATCAGAGCGCGCTGACCATGCGTTTCAGCTACGACGTGCCGCAGGACGGCATCCCGAGCGGCGGCGTACGCCTGTACGGACGGATCTGGGCGGAAGAAAAGCAATCGGACGGCTCCTACGACGAACTCGTGGAATACGACACCTCCAACAACACAAAGAACATCCTGATTCCCAATCCGGTAGAGGCAAACAACGGGCAGCAGTTCCGCGTGATAGTGGAGCAGGATAATTCCGGAGGCGCCACGGCCGCGAACCTCACCGTCAAGAACCTTTCGATGGAACCGTCCTCCAACGGGAACGTCGTCGCACAGCTTCTCGACGCGGCCGGAAATGTCATCGAAACAAAACTCCTGGCCGATTCCGACGCAGACCTGATCAGTCTCGGCAGCGAGGAGAGCACCGGACGGCAAATCCAGTTCTCGCAGACCGGGGCGCGGGTAATCGCCCGCTACTTCACGGCCGACAGTTCTTCTGGCGGCATTGCCAGCATTTCGGCACAGGGGATCAATATGGTCTTCGACAGCGGCAACCACTCGTATTCGGTGGACGCGGTCAATCTTTCCTCCACGTCGATCATGGCGGCCGCGGCAAGCCCCAATACCTGCGTGACGATCAAGGACAGCGGAGGAAACGCCGTGCTGACGCAGGGCATGGGCGCGGTGTCTTACGCGCTCAGGCTGTCGCCCGATACGACGCAGACATTCCTCATTTCTTCACAGGCGGCACCAGTCGCGGATTCCAACGTGAATCTCATGGCACGGCTTTTCGCCGCTGTATCGCCGCCTGCACCTTCCGGCACCTATACCCTTACCATCCACAGCAAAGCGCGGCAGGTTACCGGAGGCACCATTTCGCTGGAAACCGTGGGGAAAAATGCGGCCGGCCAGATGCGTGTGCAGGTCCGGGCGACGGGGCTTTCCGGGTTCTCGCCTTCGCAGTGGCAGTACACCGCGGACGGCGGGAAGAGCTGGACTCCTCTGGAGGAATGGAAGGATAACGGGTCCAACGAATTCCTGCTGGACAAAGGGGATTACGGTGCCGTGCAGGCCCGCGTGTTCGACGCGTCGGGGATGTCCATGACGTCCGACACGATCTCCGTCAGTTCGCAGGGCAGAGTCCTTCAGAGCATCGAAACGCCGGCCGCAGTCACCGGGCTGGCAAACGGTGCCGCCAAGACGGCGCTGGGGCTTACCCTCCCGGGCTCCGTCACGATCCGGACGGACTGCGGGGCCGAAAGCGCCACCGTTTCGTGGAACGTAGACGCCTGTTCCTACCAGCCGTCCTCCAGGGCGCCGCAGAGCTTTGCCGTCAGCGGGACCGTGTTCCTGCCCTCCGGGGTGTATAACCCGAACCATGTTTCTCTGGCGGCCGGCATTCCGGTGACGGTGCTGGGCAAAAGTTCGACATCGTCCGGCGGCACGGGAAGCGGCGGAAACCGCCCGTCAAGCCCCGGCAGGCCGCAGACCCTGAACTATATCAGCGATACGACCCGGGACCTGACGGTGAGCGGCACCTATCAATTTAAGATCACCGGCACGGACGGCAGCATTCCTTCCTTTGTCATAGGCAGTCCCGGTATCTTCCGCGTGCAGATGGCGAAAGGGGCCGGCAACGAGTATTTCTTCCGCGTGACCGCGGTCGGCAACCCCGGAAGCCAGGCCGGCGTTTACATCAACGGAGGCCCCAGGCTCCTGACCCTGACCGTCGGCTCACCGGAATCCACAGGGGCGGTCAGCGATACCACCGGCGTTTTCGACGTGCAGGAGGGGAAGAAATATCAGTTTAAGATCATATCCGACCGCAGGCCCATCCTCATTCCGGGCAGCAGTTCCTTCCGGCTCATCGAGATCCGCCAGGTCGGAAACGAATGGTACTTTCAATTCATAGCGATCGGCCCGAGGGGAGGAGGCTGCGGCTTCTATCTGAATGGCGGAGAAACGCCGGTCGCCATCGCAAATATCCGATAGCTTTGTTCGGTACACGAACGTTTGGGAATCCTCCCTGCCGCGGTATTTCCGAGGCAGGGAGGATTCCCGTCTGTAAAATTTTGATATCCTTTGACAAATAAATGGGTATATGTATAATGGCAACTAGGCCCGCTTGATGTAGAGGGATACGAGAGAATACAGGCTGCGGGGTTCCCGCACGATGCCGCCGCGCCGTGACGGCGCTTGGAGAACGGAGAAATGCATATGAAATTCATTTTTGCGCCGGATTCCTATAAAGGGACGCTTTCTTCCCCGGAGCTGATCCGGCTGCTGAAGGAAAGCGCCTCTCAGGTATTCCCAGACTGCGAGACCGTCGGAGTTCCCATTGCCGACGGCGGAGAAGGAACGCTCGAAGCCGTGCTTCCGGCCGTCGGCGGGGAGTACCGGCAGGTTGCCGTCAAGGACCCGCTCGGGGGCGGCATCACGGCAAAATACGGCGTGTTCTGCGGAAAAGGGCTGATCGAAATGGCCAGTGCATCCGGGCTGACGCTGATCCCGGCGGAGCGGCGCAGCCCGCTGCGCGCAAGCTCTTACGGCACGGGGCAGCTCATCCTGGACGCGCTGGAACAGGGCTGCCGCGACATCTACGTCGCCGTCGGCGGCAGCGCAACAAACGACGGCGGCACCGGCGCGATGAAAGCCCTGGGCGTCCGCTTCCTCGACGAGCAGGGGCATGAGCTGGACGGCACCGGCGCGAACCTGATCAGGATACAGAAAATCGACCGTTCCCACCTCAGCCCGCTTGTACGCGGCGCTGAATTTCACGTGATGTGCGACGTCACGAATCCCCTTCTGGGCCCGGAGGGGGCAATTTATGTGTACGGACCGCAGAAAGGAGCCGGAGAACGGGAACTGGAGCTTCTGGAAAGCGGCATGGCGCATTACGCGGAAATCGCGGAGCGCGACCTCAAGATCCCGTTCGGGGCCGCCGCGGGGGCTGGGGCCGCCGGCGGAATGGGCGCGGCCCTGATCGGATTCCTGAATGCGGAGGTTCAGTCGGGCGTCGAGACCGTTCTGAGGCTTGTCGGGTTCGAGGACCTGCTGCGGGGCGCGGACCTGGTCGTGACGGGCGAAGGCAGGGTGGATTTTCAGTCCGCCTGCGGGAAGGCAATCTCAGGGATCGCCGGCATGTGCAGGCGGCACGGGGTTCCCGTCGCGGTGATCGCCGGGGAAATGGGCCGGGGCGCGGAAGAACTTTACGGTGCGGGCGTCGCGTCCATCATGGCGACGATCGGCAGGGCCGAAAGCGCCGAAGAAGCGGCCGCAAACGCGGAGGCGGACTTCCGCAGCGCGTCGCGGAGAATGTTCCGGCTGCTGAAGCTCGGCATGGAGATCGGCGGCGGAAAATAATGCGGGCGGAGCCGCCTGAAAGCCCGGCATATGCAGATTTTAAGATTTTTCGGATCGTCCGGCTTTTTTGATGCCTTTCAGGAGCGGCAGCAGGAATATGAAACAAACGACCGTGAATATGGAAAACAGGATCAGCATCGGGGCCTGATTCGAATGGGTATACACGGCGGTCACACCGGTAAGGCTGATGATATTCACGTTTGTAATGATCCCGAAAACGAGCATCATCGGCGCCAGAAAGTATCCCGCGCCGGCGTTCCGGATAAGCAGAATGGACGAAATAAAAAGCAGCGGAATATAAAAGGAAAAATCGAGCACGTAAATGGGATTTGTCGGCACCGCGTCTTTGACGATGCTTTGCGGCAGGGAGTTCTGCAGGGCGGCCGGTACGGTCTGCGAAAGCCACAGCAGAGAGAACAGGACCGCAATCGCGATCAATAAAACGGCGGCGGGCATTCTTTTGACCGAACCTGAAAACCAACGGCTGTAATCGCTTCCGCGGTCCTGAATCGCAAAGCAGATCACCGCGTAAACAGACAGGCCCAGAATCAGGCAATAAAGATGGAACAGATAATTGAAATGAACGGAGAAGCAGTAGATGATATACGAATAGATATTCGTGATCATTGCCCCGACCCAGATGATTTTCGCGCCTCTGCTCCCTTTCGCCGCAAGAAAAGCGGAAACAAGCAATGTGGGTATCACGCAAAGCAGATTTGAAAAATCCTGCCCCACGCATTGGGAAAGCCAATCCGCGGTTTCTTTTGCATACAGCGAACGGTCCCAGATTCCCAGTCCGCTGCAGACTGCCATCAGAACGGCAATGGGGATGGTAAAACAGACCGTTAACCGGGAAAAGTCTTTGAGCCGATTCATTTGCGGCCCCCCCTCCCGTCCTGTTCCATTTTTTCAAGATTGACAAGCATCTTCCCCAGTACGCTCTGGGTGACGGTTAAGTCCCTTTCCCCGATCCCCTCAAACAGCCCGTTTTGAAAGGCGCTTCCTTTTGCCTTGACCTTTTCCCAAAAGGGGCGGCTGTTTTCCGAGAGCTTCAGCCGGATTGCCCGGTTGTCCGCCGGGTCCCTCCGAAAATCGAGCAGGCCTTTTTTCTCGAGCATTGCGGCAAGCTGCTTTACATTCTGATGGGAGCTCCCCATCGCCCTTGCCGCGTCCTTGATGGTCGGCGGAGCTTCAAACAGATAATCGATCACAATGGATAAAAACCATTGCTTTGCGGTGACATCAAATTCTTTCAGTCCCCTTTCCAGCATGGTCTCAACCCTGTTTGCCGCGACAAACAGCGCGCCGAATATATAATTTCTTGCCGGCAAGTTTTCAGGTTTGTTCATGAGCAGCCTCCTAACCGTGAAATAGGTAACGTGTTAAATACATAATACATTACCTTATTCGGCCTGTCAATCCCTTTCCTGCTTGCCCGGTCCGTAGGTGCCCGGAGAATGACGGAAAGTCCCTTGACAATATTGTATATATACTATACAATTTAAATTATGAAAAACGACAGTGAAAAGATTTGCAAGCTTCTGCTTAATGTGATCAGCGAATTCTATGAAAGCGACGGCAGGGCGCGGACGTTCGGCACCGACACGGAGCTTTATCACTCCGAAATCCATATGTTGCAATGCATCGAGGAAAATCCCGGGCTGCACATTTCCGGAATCGCCCGGCTGCTCGGCATTACCCGCGGGGCCGCGTCGCAAACCGCAAAGCGCCTTGAAAGAAAGCGGATGATCGTCAGGCGCAGCTGCCCTGAAAACAATAAAATAATTATCCTGCAGCTTACCGCCGAAGGGAAAACGGCCGCCTTCAACCATAGGGACGCGCATGAAAGATACCGTGAGAGGATCGAAGACATCCTGGCGGGGACTACTGCGGAACAGCGGCGGTTTCTTTCGGATTTCCTGCTGAACTTCGAAAAAGTATTAACGGGGAAATAGATTCTGTAAAAATTATAATAGCATGCGAACATAACAATAAAAGGGGCTTTCATTTTGGAGCAGGAAAAGAAAACGACGTTTGTCCTTACGAAATCGATGACGATTCTGATGGCGGTTATATGCGGCGTCTCGGTAGCGAATCTTTATTACATACAGCCCTTGGAAGCACAGATTGCGGCGGCCTTCCGCATTTCTCAGAATGCGGCCGGAATTGCCGCCATGCTGACGCAAGTCGGTTATGCGCTCGGCCTGCTGCTGTTCGTACCGCTCGGCGATATGGCCGACCGGAAAGCCGTGATTCTGCGAATGCTGATCCTGGTGGCCGCGTCGCTGCTGATTGCCGGGTGGTCGCCGAACTATGCGGTGCTGCTGACCGCCATGTTCGCCATTGGGCTCACGACCATCGTGCCGCAGCTGATCGTGCCCTATGCAGCCCAGCTTGCACGCCCGCAGGAGCAGGGAAAAATCATCGGGGACGTCATGAGCGGTTTGCTGATCGGCATTCTGCTGTCCAGAACCTTCAGCGGATTCATGGGCGCCGCCGTGGGCTGGCGGACCGTTTATTTTTTTGCGGCCGGGCTTATCGTCCTGCTGGCGGTCGTTGTCCGCTTCCGCTTTCCGAAAAGGGAAGCGGAAGCACAGATGCCGTATTTCAAGCTCCTTGCCTCCATGCCCGGTTTGATCAAGAGCCAGCGAACCCTGCGCGAATCGGCTTTCAACGGCTTTTTCATGTTCGGCTCGTTCAGCGCCTTTTGGACATCGCTGATCTTCCTCCTGGAAACCCCGCACTACCATATGGGAGAAAGGGAAGCCGGACTGTTTGGGCTTGCGGGCGTGGCGGGGGCCCTCGCCGCACCGCTGGTCGGCAAAGCGGCCGACCGGAAAAGTCCGCGGTTCACCGTCGGCATCGGCGCGATCCTTTCCACGGCGGCGTATCTTTTCTTCACCGCTTTCGGATATCGGATCTGGGGGCTTGTCGTGGGCGTTATCGTGCTTGATCTCGGCAACCAATGCGGTCAGGTCTCCAATATGACCAGGGTGCAGGCGCTTGGCAACCGCACGCGCAGCCGAAACAACACCGTATATATGTTTTCCTA
>JAEZRH010000169.1 GCA_023412845.1 Bacillota bacterium | reverse complement strand
TATCCTCGATGGAGACGATGCAGTCCGGATAGCCTTTCGCCTTGATGAGGTTTTCGATGTTGGTTTCCTTCTGAATATTCTGCGCGATGACCGCGGCCTTGTCAACAGCTTCCGTCTTGGCGGCATCGCTCTTCTGCGCGTCGTTCAGGACCTCTGTCAGCAGTTCGGTGGCTGCGTCGCGCGCTTTTTGCCGGTTGAGCCTGGCCTGGCTGAAATATTCGTCCGTCAGGGTCCCCGCTTCCGCGCTTGTTTTCACTGCGCCGGAGCTTGTGCCGGAGGATGCGGAAACCACGCCGGAAGTCATGCCGGAAGCCGCTTTTCCCCCGGAAGACACAATGGCGCTGCCGGAGGCGTTGACAAGCAGCGTCTGCCCGAGTTCTCTGCCTGAAGCCACGGCCTGTGTTGCCGGAAGCTGCGTTCCGCCGGAAAGCGTAAAATTCAAATAGACGGCTGCGCCCAGCGCGACAACCAACGCCGCAAGTACCAGCTGCCGTTTACCCATTTTCATACCTTAAATTCCCCCTGCTTTTTATTATTTTGCTTTTATGACGCACACCCGCACGGATGTAATGTGGAGCGCCGTCGTTACGGCATCGGTCACGCTTTGCTGCACCCCCGGGTCGTCGCCGCCGTCGCATACCACGACAACCCCTTTCACCAACGGCTGGATTTCCGTCACCCGGAGCGCCTGCTCCGAGCCGTCGGAATTTTTGACCAGAAGATAGGTCGTTTCATCGCTGTAATCCTCTTCGCTTTTGCCCGCCTGACTGTCCGCTTTTTCGCTTGTCTGCTGACGTGACTGTTTTTCTTCCGTAGCGTAGACGTACTGCGCCGTCTTGTCCAGAGTAACAAGGACCTTGGCATTCCCCACGCCGCTGATCTGCGAGATGATCCCCGTCAGGTCCGCTTCCAGGCTTTTTTCATACTGTTCCGCAGTGACGGCGGATTGGGAAGAAACCGGCTGCAGTTGGCTGGGCTGACTGCTGTCGCAGCTTTTCAGATTGCCGGAGATCAGGATGAGAACGATGCCCGCAAGGCCGGCAAAAACGATGATCTTCCGGTATTTTTCGTTTTCCGCCAGCTTTTGGAACAGCCCCGCGTTTTTGCCGCGGGCCGGTTCAGTCGCCATTTGCAACAACCTCCGTTTGAATTCCCAGTTCCTTTTTAAGCCAGTCCGACGTCTTTTTCCGCTCAGCGGCGTATTTTGCATCCAGGGTCACAGTGATTTTAGTAATTGATATGCTGCCGTCCTTGTTTGTATCCATATCGACGTGAACATTTTTGCATTTTACACCGATCTTGTTCAGCTCGGACACAACAAGTCCCGTGATGCTTTTTTCGGAGGCCTCGCGGATCTGGCCGTCCAGCGCGGAGTCCAGTCTCTGGTTGCGCTGAGCCGTACCGGTGCTGCCCATGCTGAGGCTGATTTTCGGGATCGCGCTGGTCAAAGGCCCGATCAGAACGCAGATGATGAAAGCGCCGAGGATGAATTTTGCGATCCGCTCCATCGGCCCGTTTGGCATCAGTCCCTGCACGAGCGCGGCGACAATCCCCGCGAGGCAGATCATCGCGGACCATTCCCGCACCCCGTTCATGAAACGCCTCCGATCACCATCATGACGACCGTCGAGATGACAAGGATCGCCATGCAGCAAAGCAGAATCGCCATCATGGTGGAAACGACGTCGCAAGACGACTTAAGGAGCGAAGTGATCTCTTTCAGCTCAAAGACCTGACTGATGCCGGAACAAACGGTCAGCGACAGCATCCAGAGCAGGCATTCCGCAAGGACCGGCAGAAAAATAAGCAGCCCGGCAAGAAGCCCGAAGGCCCCTACTCCGGATTTCAGCGCTTTGATACAGCCGTTCACCGTATTGAGGGCCTCGCCCAAAGCGTTGCCGACGACCGGCACAAAGCTGCTGACAATGAATTTTGCCGTTTTGGAACCGGTGCTGTCCACGGCGGAGGCGACGATGGAATGCATCGTGATAAGGCTTGTGAAAAGCGTCATGGCAAGTCCCATCAGCCACTTGATGGCTTTGTTCAGGACGGCGCAGAGCCCGCCCAGATTGATGTTCGGGGAAATAGCGGAGACGACGGAAAGGGCAAGGAAGATATTCATCATGGGGGCAAGAAAATTGGAGGAAAAAACGGAAACGGCATCCCCCGCCGCCACCATCAGCATATGATAGGAACCCGCGGAGGCCGGCTGCCCCGCAGCCGCCATAATACCCACCAGCACCGGCACGCAGGCAAGCAGAAAGCCCGACGCAGCCTTGAGCATATCTGCGGCGTCCGAAATGCAGGCAACGATGGGAGACACCACAAGCGTGCATACGCACAGGGTCCCGACCATGCCGATCACGCCGCCGAGCGGCTGTTCCCCGAAAGAGAGCTTCATGCTGTTCAGCAGGGCGCACAGCAGAATGACCGCGATGACGGATGCGATCACGCGCAAAGGAATGGGAAGCTTCCCGGAAAAGATCGAAATGATTTTTTGAAAATAATTCTGCGGCGTGATGGAAGAAATGGAATTCCAGTCCGATCCGTCCACGCCGAGCTGGTCAAGTATTTTGCGCGTGTCCTCCGGCAGACTTTCCTGAAGGTCGGCGGCACCGCTTTTCTGAAACTGCTCGCGGTAATACTCCTGCATGTCCTGTTCCGAAGAAGCTGTCTGCGACGCAAAAGCATGAACAGGGAAGCAGAAAAAAAGCGCCAGCAGAAACAAAAAACAAAGAATCCGTTTCATGTTCCACCGCCAATCAGCCCGTTTACCGTCTTCGCGATCTTTTCAAACAAAGGCAATGCCAACACGACGATCGCAATTTTTCCGCCCAGTTCCACTTTTGTGGCAAGGGCGGTTTCCTGGGCGTCCCGGCAGGCATCCGCCGCGAACTGCGTCAGAAAGCATACCCCGAGTGTTTTCAGCAGGATGACAGCATAATCGGAAGAAATACCGGTCGCCGCCAGAAGCGTGTTGATCTGCCGCATCGCCGGCGCGATATTCGCAAAGATCTCAAGCAGAATCGCAATTCCGGCGGCGATTCCCACCAACACGGCATATTCCTGATGATACCGCCGCAGCATGGAAGCGATAATGGCCGCGCAGACCGCAATGCCGGCAATCCCCACTACATTCATCATTTTTTAAAGACCGAATATGGATTTGATCGTCTTGAAAAGCGTACTGATCTGCTGGACAACCATTGTCAGGACCACAATCAAGCCGGCCAGCGTGGTCATCATGGCCTGTTCTTCCCTTCCCGATCGGATCAGCAGCTGGTTCAGAACCGCGACGATGATTCCGATCGCGGCGATTTTAAAAATCAAATCCACATCCATTTTGTTTCCTCCGTTTTCAGCACAGCAGCAGCGTCGCCAGAATGCCGCTGAAACTTCCCAGCATCAGGTAAAGCCTGGATTTTCGACTTCGGTCCTGTTTTGCATTTTCCAGGGCATCGGCTGTCAGGCCGGCATACAGGCTGAAATGAGCCAGCTGCCCTTCCGTGTCGCTCGTCCCGAATCCCTCTCCGAATCCGTGCAGAAGGTCCAGGTCGCTTTTTGAGAAGCACTCGCTTCTCGCCGATTCCCGGACGGAGCTTTCCCAGGCTTCCTGCCAGCCGATTCCCTGTGATCTTTTTTCGGAACAGAGCTCCAGAAAAGAAAGGTTTTTCCCATGCTTCTCCACAACCGACCACACAGGTATGGAGGAATACCGGATCTCGGCTTTGGCAGCCGATAGGAACTGCAGAAAGGCCTCCAGCTTTTCCACCCGTACCGAAAGCTTATGCGATTCCATATACCCCGCGAGAAATCCCGCGCAGATCAGCATGATCGCCCCCGCCAATTTCAGCAAGCAAATCCCCCGCTTTGTAAATTCCCGCAATGCTGCCCGGCATCGTGGAACCGCCAAGAACCGCGACATACGGAAAGGCGCCGGTCCGAAGCAGTTCCACCGCCTGGCGGCGCTTCATCAGTTCGGCGGCGTTCCCCGCGTGCATACTGGCAATAACCCCGACGCCCGCATTCAGGCTTTGTTCCACGGCGTAGGTTTCCCGCTCGGTCCCGAGCTCATCGCAGATGATGATCTGCGGCGACAGCGAACGCATGGCGAGCAGGATTCCCTCCGCTTTCGGGTACCCGTCCAGAACGTCACAGCAGATGCCGATGTCGTTCTGCGGGACTCCCTGGTAAGCCGCCGCAATCTCCCCGCGTTCATCTACCACGGCAATTTTGCGGATATTCCCTCTGACGCCGCAGGAGAGCTGCCTCGCCATATCGCGCAGGATCGTCGTCTTTCCACTGGAGGGAGGGCCCGCAAGAAGCAGCCCTTTCGCGATGTTTTCTTTCAGACTGGTTAGGATCTTATCCGCGCAGCCGGGAATTTCGCGCGCGACGCGGATATTGACCGAAGAGATATCCCGCATTCCGCCGATCTGTCCGTCCTGCAGCACGGCCGTGCCGCAGACGCCGGCTCTGTGTCCGCCCTGGATGGTGACGTAGCCGTTCCGGATCTCGTTTTCGTGGCTGTAAATGGAATAGCTGCATAAAATCCGGAAGCTCTCTTCCAGGTCGTCACGGTCCGCGATCAGATCGTCAAAGTCCGGCGTGCAGTTCAGCCCGCCTCTGCGCTTGATGAAAAAGATGCCGTTCGGGCAGCAGATAGTCACCGGCCGGTTGATCCTGAGCCGGATCTCCTGCGTCTGTTTTTTTACGTCCGGTGGAAGATTTTTCAGATAATTTCGTATTTTTTCGCATACGCCGTCGGCCGCGGAATCGAATCTTTCTTCTTTTTGTACGACCATTGCCTTGTCCTCTCCCTTCACCACATACATATGGACAAAGCCACCATGTTAGAACAAAAAAAATAAGCGGCATTCCGCCGCTGTCAGGTCCTATTGTTCAGAAAAGATCACAGCCGCGGATGCCGCCAGGCGCGCAAGGCATTTTATGCCCGGTAGAGTTCTCTAGGGAAGCCCCCTCCCGGCCCACGTGCACAGCCCGCCGTATGCCCTATTCGACCATGCGGTTAAACTCATCCTCCGAAATCACGCGGATTCCCAGCTGATTGGCTTTGGTCAGCTTGCTGCCTGCGTCTTCACCGGCAAGCACATAATCCGTTTTTGGGGAAACGCTGCCGCTGACGCGTCCGCCGTATTTTTCGATGATCTCCGCAGCCTGCTGGCGCGTGAAATTTTTCAGCGTCCCCGTCAGCACGAAGGTTTTGTCCGCAAACCGGCTGTCCTGCAAAGCCTCGCGGACGGTTGCAAGATTCACGCCGCAGTCGCGCAGACGGCCGATCAGGTGGGCCGTGTTCGGAAGATCGAAAAAGTTCCGGACGCTTTGCGCCATGATCTCCCCGAATCCGTCTATGGAAGCAATCTCGCTTTCCTCAGCCTGAAAGATTTCGTCGATCGTTTCGAACCGGGAACAGAGCAGTTTTGCGGCTTTCTGACCGATGTGAGGAATCCCCAGCGCATAAACGAGCCTGTAAAGATCGTTGCTCTTCGCTTTTGTAATGGCATCGATCCTGTTCTGAGCGGATT
>JAEZRH010000151.1 GCA_023412845.1 Bacillota bacterium | reverse complement strand
GGCTTGAGGGCCTCTTTCAGCAGATATTCGCGGCCGGTCTTCGTGAATTCCAGCTCAATGCCGCTCAGGAGGATGCTTGAGATGATGATGTCCATCGCGGCCGTTTTCTGGATGGCGAACTGGACCTTCACCTCGCCCTTGAGCACATCGTAGATCGTCGCGCTGGTCTCGGTATCCGCCCCCACGCTGAACCCGAGGTTTCCCTGCGGGTCAAGGTCCACCACAAGGACGCGGTAACCGCGCTTTTTCAGCCCCGCCGCGACCGCGCAGGTCGTCGTCGTCTTGCCGACGCCGCCCTTCTGGTTCGAAACGGAAATCACTATTGCCAAGCCGGTGCCCCCTATTTCGACAGAATTCGCTTTCCTTTTATTATAGCGTCGCCCCGCCCGTTTTACAAGCGCCGGCACAGCCCGTTTCGCCGCGGCGCGCCACCGCTGTCAAGCCCCGCCGCGAAGCGTCGCACGGCCCCGGCCCGGCCGCGCCCACCCCGGACGGATCGGGCTACACCTGCTCCGTCAGCACGAAATTTTTGCGCATCACGTCGCAGGAAGCATCAAATGCCGCCTTTTCCCCGGGAGCAAGATCCAGTTCGACAATCCGCTCCACGCCGCCCTTGCCGAGCACGGCGGGCACACTCGCATAGACGTCTTTCTGACCGTACTGCCCCTCGAGCAGGACGGAGACAGGCATCACGCGGTGCTCGTCGTGGAGGATGGCTTTCGCGATCTCGCACAGGGTCGTTCCGATGCCGAACTCCGTCGACTTTTTGCCGTGCAGAACGACCCAGCCTCCCTGCCGCGCCTCCTCCGCCATGGCGGGAAGATCGAGCCTGCCCCACGTTTCCGGGTACTGTGCCATCCACCGGGAGATCGGTTTGCCCGCCACGGTGACGTTCGACCAAGCCGCCGTCTGCGACTCCCCGTGCTCGCCGAGGACGTAGGCCTGAATGGACTGCCGGGCGACGCCCGTGTGCTCCGCAATGACCCTGCGCAGGCGCGCGGAATCGAGCGAGGTACTCGTTGAAATGACCTTTTCCGCCGGAAGGTCGATATTTTTCTGCAGATAATGCGCGATGACGTCCGCCGGGTTCGAAATGCTGATCAGCACGCCGGAAAAACCGGAGGACCTGATCTGCGGCACGATGGTCCTGATCATCCGCACCGTTTCGCCCAGCATCTCCATTCTTGTCTGCGTGCCGTCCGGCAGGGGGCCCGCGCTCATGACCGCGATGTCGGCGTCCTTCAGGTCGCCGTAATCCCCCGCCC
Source organism: Bacillota bacterium (assembly GCA_023412845.1). Taxonomy (GTDB): domain Bacteria; phylum Bacillota; class Clostridia; order Oscillospirales; family Acutalibacteraceae; genus Thermocaproicibacter. The sequence goes on along the minus strand of JAEZRH010000151.1, from coordinate 1,622 downwards.
GGGAAATCACGCCGTGCGGCAGATACGCAACGGCATCCGCGATGTCCAGCGCCTGTGACACGGCCTTGTCTCTGTCGATGTCGATGAACGCCAGTTCGTCGCACACCCCGTGGGCCGCAAGGCTGTACCCGCAGTGCGAGCCGACGTGCCCGGCGCCGATGATGACGACCTTTCTTGTGTTGAATGACATAAAGCATCCCTCCTGTGCTGCAAATCGGCCGATAAGTGAGAGTATCGAAAAACTTGTCAGGCGTTGAGAAATCGTGCAGCCAACGCAGTAAGCAAAATTGCACAGCAATTTGCGATTGCGCGGCTTTATCGACAGCCTGAATAATTACAACTTTTTAAGGCAGCCAAGGTAAACCCGGTAGGCGGACGGAAGCGCGTAATCCCGGAAAAAGCGCGTTCTCTCCGGCCACGCAAAGCCTGCGTTCCTCTCCGGGACGCGGGCAAGGAACCCGCTCATGCGCCATTCGAGGTGCGTAAAGACGTGCTTCGCGCTTGGCAGCGGCTGGATCTCCGGTGCGGACAAGCCCCATTCTGAAAGCTGTTCTTCCGCTTCGCCCGGAGAGAGACGCCCCGGCGCGCAGGGGAATTCCCAAAGCCCGGCCAGAAGCCCCGTCTCCGGCCGCCTCCGCACGGCGACGGCTTCACCGCACAGGATCAGGAAAACGGTGCGCTCCTCCGTCTTCCGCGCAGGTTTGGGCGCCGTCACGGGAAGCGAAGCCGCCTCTCCGGTCTTCCGGCCCTCGCAGCGGGAAGAAAGCGGGCATTTGTCACACAGCGGCTCCCCGTTGGGGATGCACACCGTGGCGCCGAGCTCCATCAGCGACTGCGTGAACGCCCCGGCTCGGCCCGACGGATAGACTTTCCGCAGTTCTCCGGCCAGCTCCCGCTTGACCGCCGGGTTGGAAATGTCGCGGTGCGAAGCGGCAAGGCGCGACGCCACGCGCAGCACGTTGCCGTCCACAGCGGGCTCCGGCAGGCCGAAACCGATGGAGGCCACGGCTCCCGCGGTGTATTCGCCGATGCCCGGCAGCTTCCGCAGTTCCCGCGCGTCCGCCGGAAGGCTGCCGCCGTACTGTTCCGCAACGGCCTGCGCGGCTTTTTTCAGGTTGCGCGCGCGGCTGTAATACCCCAGCCCCTCCCAGAGCTTGAGGAGCCTTTCCTCCGGCAGCCGGGCGAGCGCGGCGATATCCGGCACTTCGCGCACGAAACGCTCGAAGTATGGCTTGACGGCTTCCACGCGCGTCTGCTGCAGCATGATCTCGGAGACCCAGACCCGGTAGGGGGTCGGGTCGTTCCGCCACGGCAGCACGCGCGCGTTCCCTTCATACCACGAAAGCAGGGGTCCGACGATCCGTGAAAAATCCATGCGGCGCGTCAACCTTTCGCTTCCGCCTGCACGCGGCGGAATTCCTTCACGACGGAAGTTCCCGCCACGGCGCCGTCGTACACGGCCTTTGCGATCTGCAAAAGGCCGCCGGTGCAGTCGCCCGCGGCATACAGACCCGGCACGTTCGTGCGGCGGCTTTCGTCCGCCGCGCCGCCGCCGTCCTTTATCTCCGCGCCCCGCATGCGGGCAAGGTCCGTGCTGCCCGCCCCGCCCAGCGCGACGAACA
>JAEZRH010000044.1 GCA_023412845.1 Bacillota bacterium | reverse complement strand
GGTGCGTTGAGCTGGGCGTGGATGCAAAGACCATCAGCGAACTGCTTGGACACTCCACCGTGAATATAACGCTGAACCGTTATGTCCATCCTGCTTTTGAGCACCAGCGGGACTGCCTTGAAAAATTATCCGTTGCTTTTTAGCGCTTAAAGGATTCGCCGTCAAAAATTTCAGTCAGGAGAAGACAAAAGGTCTTTATTTTCAGGCCTTTGAGCGCATTTTATCGTAAAGTTGGATACTTCACGAAAGCATTTGCGTACCGGATCCTTCGATGGTTCCTATTTTCCCGCATTTCGGTGAAATTATCTTTCCTTAAGCTCATTCACAAATATTGGATGTGAAAACATCCGCTAATTTTTTTTGCCAAGTTCAAATCTTTCATACACGCAGCGCGGCGCTTTTTCTACAGCGGCAAGGGAAAAGGAGAAGCCATCGGGACACATATTTCCAGTATTTATTTAAAACGGAGGGAAAACATGAAAAATCTATCCATCAGGGGAAAACTCATTCTGATTTTCGGCATCGTTCTGGTACTATACGCAGGTTTGTTCCTATTCACCTTCCTTTTAGGTCCGGGCATCTTTTCATCCGGCATAACCGTCTTCAGGATCGTCTATTTTGTTCTTACCGCGGCGGTCATTGCGGCCCTGTGTATCTACATGATACGCACCATCACCAAGCCCCTTCAGGAAATGGATGCCGCAGCAAAGCTGATGGCGGTTGGCAAACTGCATGCCGACGTCCTGTATTCCTCCAAAGACGAGATCGGCTCACTCGCGAACAGCATCCGCAGTCTGGTCGCAAATCTGCGGGATTATATTGCGGATATCTCGCAGATTTTAAGCCACATCTCCGACGGCGATATGACGGCAACTGCAAATCTGGAATACCGGAACGATTTTGTTCCGATCAAACAATCGATCGAACAGATCGTCGCTTCGCTGAATGGTGCGCTGTCACAGATCAGCATCTCCTCCCAGCAGGTTGCAACAGGTTCCGAGCAGATATCGTCCGGCGCGCAGTCTCTCGCCCAATGCACCACCGAACAGGCGGGTTCCGTGCAGGAACTGGCAAAATCCGTCAGCGAAATGGCGGAGAAGGTTAGGCAAACCGCAAACGACGCCCAGCAGGCCAATGCCGACATGAACGAAATCAGCGGTGAGATCCAGCAGGGCGGCAAGCAGATGAGCAAGCTGATCGGGGCAATGGATGAAATTACGGATACTTCCGATAAAATTCAGAAAATCAGCAAAACCATCACCGACATCGCATTCCAGACCAACATTCTCTCCCTGAACGCAGAGATAGAAGCAGCGCGGGCGGGCGAGGCCGGAAGGGGCTTTGCCGTAGTTGCCGATGAAATCCGCAATCTTGCGGGCAAAAGCGCGGTCGCTGCGAAAGAAACGGCCATTCTGATTGAAAATACGCTTACCGCCATCAACAACGGTGACAAAATGGTCGCCGAAATGGAAAAAGATCTGGATCTGATCGCCCAGAAGGCCAACGCCGCATCCGCATCGGTACAGGAAATCGCCGATGCCTCAAAGGCCCAGACCGGTGACATCGGGCATATTCATACCGATATCGACCAGATTTCGGAAGTGATACAGACCAATTCGGCCACGGCGGAGGAAAGCGCCGCCTCCAGCGAAGAACTGTCCGCACAGGCCGAGACGCTTCGGCATCTGATCTCGCGCTTCCAGCTCAGCAGGACCGCCTGACGATTTTTCGTTCCGCTGCAGCATGGAAACAGCAGGATTCGTCAGCGCGCAAAAAACCATGTGCAGAGAAATCCCTGCACATGGTTAATTTTTTGTAAAAAACAATCTGTAACGCCGCGGGACCGACGTTTTCAGTTCAGGTCTGCCCGGTGTTCAGCAGAACACTTCGGTAAGCGCGCCGCGGCTTTTGGCGTCGGTAAGGGCAAGGATATCGTCGCCCGCCATCAGCTCCGTCCCCCCGCGGGGGATCAGGATGCTGTCGCCGCGCGTTACGGCAATCAGCACCGCCTTCTGCGGGAGCGAAAGGTCCCTGACCAGTTTCCCGGCGGCCCGGCACCCTGGCATCACCTTGGCCCGCACAATGGAATAGTCCCCGCGGTCCAGCTTCATGAGCGTGAATATCTGCTTCATGTCCATTTCTTCCACGATGAAATGGGCCGCCAGATCCGCCTGGTTGATTCCCATGTCCACGCCCATGGACGGGCTGAACAGCCAGGAGTTTTTCGGATTGTTCACCCTTGCGACCACTCTCGGGACGCCGTATTCTTCCTTTGCCAGCAGGGAAACCACCAGATTGATTTCATCCTTGCCGGTGATTGCCGCCACTACGTCCGCATCTGCGATCCCCGACTTTTCAAGCACTTCGGGGTTTGTGCCGCTGCCAAACACGGGCGCTTCCCGCGGAAGCTCTTTCTGCAGCTTGATGAACACCTCTTCCCGGTGCTCGACCACCCTCACTTCGTGTCCGTCCGAAATCAAAAGGCGCGCAATATAAGAGCCGACGTGTCCGCCGCCCACAATAATGATTTTCATGTAAAAATCACCTCTTTCTTCTCATGCAAGGCCGAGCATGGATTTGAGCTTTTCGGAAGCGGCGGCGAGCAGCGCGATATAAAGGATATCGTCCACTTCCAGGACCGTGCCCGCGGTGGGAATGAAGGTCTGGCCGTTCCTGCTGATGGAAACGACCTGAATCTCGCCGAGGGCGGTCAGGGAGGCAACCGTGTGGCCAACGAACATCAGCGGGATGTCCACGCGGACAAGATCCACGTTACCGTTGCCGATCTCGTAAACATTGTCAAGATGATGGTAGGTCAGAAGCTCGATCGCGCGCCTGGCGCCCCATGTCGTGGCGGAAATGGTCTGAATGCCGATGCGGCGGTACGTTTCTTCCTTGTTATAGTCGTAAAGCCGGGCGATGACGCGCGGCACGTGATAAACGTCTTTTGCAACCTTGGCGATGACGATATTCGCCTCGTCGCTGGAAGTACACGCGACGACCGCATCGACGGCGCTGATCTTCGCCTCCTCCAGTACCTTACGGTCGAAACCGATGCCGACTACTTTTTTGACCGGAAAATCCACGATCCCCTTCAGGACTTCCGGGTCGGAATCGATTGCAATGACCTGATCGCCCTCTTTCACAAGGCTGCGGGCAAGCCCGAGTCCAAGTCGTCCCATGCCGACTACGATCACTTTCATATGATTTCCTCCTCTGACTATTCCTGTTGTTTATTTTTTAAGTCGGAGCGGTTGCGTCTTCCATTCGGCAGGGCTTTTCTCGCTTCCTCCAGCAGCAGCACAAGAGGCGGCCATGCGCACAGCAGAACCAGTCGCTGCCGGTCAGCGGCGACGTATGGAAAACGTATTGCAGCGGCGGGAAATACACCAGAACGGCTATCAGGCAAAGCTCAAACAGCACGCCCAGATTGACCTGTCTGTTGCCGAAGAGGCCGGTCTTCAAAACGGAAACGCGCTCGGTACGGCAGTTGAACACCTGCCCGACCTGGCAGAAAACGATCGCGGCCAGCGTGGCGGTAGTCGCCTGCAGATAGACCGGGCTGCTGCCGGACGCAAGCGGCAGACCGGGCCATCCGTTCACCCAATTGACAAAGAAATACGCGGCCATAGACAGGGCCGATTCCAGCATGCCGTACCACAAAAACGCCTTGGCTACAAGACCTTTGTTCAGCATGGGCTTCTTCCTGTCGCGCGGGGGCTGGTTCATGATCCCCGCCTCGGGCTTTTCCGTGCCAAGGCCGAGCGCCGGCAGCATATCCGTGCCGAGGTCGATCGTAAGGATCTGCATGACCGTCAGCGGAAGCGGGACGGCTCCGCGCGAAAACAGGAACATTGCCGACGGGACCGCTTCCGGGACGTTGGAGTTGAGAATATAGAGCAGGAACTTGCGGATGTTGCTGTAGACGGCGCGCCCCTCTTCGATCGCATGGACGATAGAGGCGAAATTGTCGTCGGTCAGGATCATATCCGCGGCCTCTTTGGCAACGTCGGTACCCGCGATTCCCATGGCAACGCCGATGTCCGCCTTCTTCAGGGCCGGAGAATCGTTTACCCCGTCGCCCGTGACGGCGACAACCTCGCCCATTTCCTGAAGATTGGAGACGACGCGGAGCTTCTGCTCCGGCGCGACGCGGGCAAAAATGATCTCGTCCTTCAGATATTCCTTCAGCTGATCGTCCGAAAGAGCTTCGAGTTCAAGCCCGGAGACCACGCGCGGGTGCGGGCCCGTTACAATGCCGATGCGCTTTGCGATGCTCTCGGCCGTCAGCCCGTAATCGCCCGTGATCATGATGACGCGGATGCCGGCGCTGTGGCATTCCTCGACGGCTGCCGCGACCTCCGGCCGCGGGGGATCCGCCATGACCACAAGGCCGACAAAGACGAGGTCCTGTTCTATGATCTCGGGCGTATAAGCGCTCATGGCTTTCGGGATGGGGTCGGTCTTATGAAGCAGCCGGTAGGCAACGGCAAGCACGCGCAGGCCGTTGCGGGCGTAACCGTCGTTTGCGTCCATGATCCGCTGCCGGAAGTCATCCGTCATGGGCCGTTCCTCGCCGTCTATCCGGATCCGGCTGCTAAGCTTCATGACTTCCTTGGGCGCCCCCTTTACGTAGGCGACGCGCGCGGCATCGTCTATTGGCGACTCAAGCTGGTGGATGGTCGTCATGCGCTTTCGGCGGGACTCGAACGGCAGTTCGCGCAGGCGGGGAGTCTGCTGCGCCTGCCGCTGCATGTCGATTCCCGCCTTCTGGGCGGCCACGCCGAGGCAAGCCTCCGTTGGGTCCCCGAGTACGACATATCGGCCGGACTCCTCGCTCGGCGGTAAAAGCCGCGCGTTGCTGCAAAGCGCGGCGGCAGTCAGCAGCAGGCGGAGCTCGTCGTCCTGCCGCGCGGTTATTTTTTCGTTGTTCAGCAGAACATCCCCGCGGGGCTCATAACCGACGCCCGTCACCTGGTATTCCTTCCCGGAAGTCCAAAGGCGGTTAACCGTCATCTCGTTCTGCGTGAGGGTCCCCGTTTTATCTGTGCAGATGACCGAGGTACAGCCCAGCGTTTCGACCGAGTTGAGTTTTTTCACAAGCGCGTTGCGTTTGGCCATGCGCTGCACCGCCATTGCGAGGGACAGGGTAACCGTCGGGAGCAGGCCCTCCGGGATGAAAGCCACCACCATGCCCAGCGCAAAAATGAACGACTGGGCGATCGGCTGATGGATGAAAAGGAGCGCCGCCACAAAAAACAGCGAACCGACGGCAATGGAAATCACGGAGATCTGGCGGGTCAGGCGGTTCAGTTCTTTCTGCAGGGGGCTGTCCCCCGTTTCCGTAGTTTGTGTCAGATAAGCGATCCTGCCGAATTCCGTGCCCATGCCGATTTTGGTCACGACCGCTTTGCCGTTGCCCTCCGAAACACTGGTGCCCGCAAACACAAGATTCGGAATTTCTGCCGTGGTCAGGTCTTCCTTGAATACGGCGTCTTTGATCTTGTGAACCGGGTTCGATTCGCCGGTCAGAGTGGACTGGTCGACTTGAAGACCGCTGCTTTCCACAAGACGGGCATCCGCAGAAACGCGGTCGCCTTCCGCGAGCAGGATGATGTCGCCGGGAACAAGATCCTCCGCGAGGATCTTCTGTTCTTCCCCGCCCCGGATGACGCGGGCGTATGAGGGAAGCATCCGTCTGAGCGCTTCCGTCGCCTTGCCGGCGCGGTACTCCTGCCAGAAGCTGAACACTCCGTTGATCACATTGACAAGCCAGACGGCAACGCCAAGCTCCGGCATTCCCGCAAAAAAGGCCACGAAGCCGGCTACCCAAAGGAGCACGGCCATCAGATGTGTGAAATTTGCAAGGAAAATCAATACCGGGGATTTCTTTTTCCCTGATTCGATCAGGTTTTTACCGTACTTTTTTTGCCGCTCCTGAGCTTCCCCGGGCGTAAGACCGCCGGGGGAAGTGGAAAGCGCCTCATAGACGCCTTCCGCAGGAAAAGCCTGAATTTTTTCTGCCGGACGGTCCGTGGACGCTCCGGCGGATTTGCTGCCGATATCCGTATTCATTCCTTCTTTACTGAGAGCCCGTCCGTATGGGCCGGCTCGGATCGTGCTTCGTCAAAAAAGCCGGGAACCGCGGGTTTATGAGATCCCGCAACTCCAAACAAAACAAAGGGCGGATCGGCAAGGGTCCCCTTTCCGTCTGAGAAGTATTATACCCTTGCGCAGACGAACTGTCAACGAATCCCCGCCCCCGGCAGCGGTGCGGGCTTGTACGGAAAGCGTCCGGCGGCAGTGCCGGAGTGCAGTCCTGCGCCATCATGTTCGAGGCCTTTGGGGAATCCTCGGAAATCGCCAGTTGGACCACCTGATCCCGCGCAACCGCATACTGCTGCAGGCAGTCCAGTATGGTATTATAATAGTTTTGTTCGTCACCGCTCACCATGCTGGTTTTCATTCTAGCCAGATATTGGTTCAGCTTGACGCTGGACTGATCAAGCTGCTCCTTGTTTTTCAGTTTGTCGGCGACAGTGCCCTGAAGAATAATATCCCTCATAATAACGTTGTTATTATTGAATTCCGTATTAAAAAGGCCGACGTCTCCCTGCGAGAATCCATACTTTTCCAGAACAACCGAATACTGCCGGGCCATTGTCTTCATCATGCTAAACCCGACGACCCCGCTGATACTGGAAATCAGAGATATCAATATGAAGGTAAGAACCAGTTTCCTGCCTATTTTCATATTTCTCAGCTTTATTTTTTTTCCATTTCATATTTTTAAGCTTCATATTTCTCCCCATTCTCTCCAATTCAAATACGAATGCCGCGGAAGAGGGCACCCCCGCGGCATGGATCGGTCAGAAATTCGATTTTGCTTTGATATAACTGTCGATGGAGCGCGCGGCATCCTTGCCGCCGCCCATGGCCAGGATCACCGTCGCCGCCCCGCTGACCGCGTCGCCCGCGGCGTACACGCCTTCGCGCGTCGTCGCCATCGAGCCGTCGTCCTTCACGACGATGCAGCCGTGGCTGTTCGCCTCAAGTCCCTCCGTCGTCGTGCGGATCAGCGGGT
>JAEZRH010000041.1 GCA_023412845.1 Bacillota bacterium | reverse complement strand
GTGTAGATCTCATATTTTGCACCGACGTCGATGCCGCGGGTCGGTTCGTCTAGGATCAGGATTTCCGGCTCGGTCAGAAGCCAGCGGCCAAGAAGGACCTTCTGCTGGTTGCCGCCGGAGAGATTCTCCATTTCAGTCTGGAGATTCGGCGTCTTCACGTTCAGTTCCTTATTGATTTTTTTCGCCGCCTCGTAACGCTTGCCGCCGTTCAGAACGCCGTTTGGCGCAAACTTCCTCTGGCTTGCGATGACCGTGTTGTCCAGGACGGAAAGATGGGCGAACACGCCCGACGCCCTGCGCTCTTCCGTGAGCAGCGCAAAGCCGTTCCGCTTTGCATCCGAGACGCTTTTGATCTCGACCTTCTGCCCGTTTTTGACGATCTCGCCGGAAGCGATCTGGCGAAGGCCGAAGATCGATTCTACAAGTTCCGTGCGCTGCGCGCCGACCAGCCCGCCGATCCCCAGAATCTCGCCCTTGTGGAGATCAAAGCTGATGTGCTGAAAGGAACGCGGAATGTCGGAGCAGAGGTCTTTGACCTCGAGAATCACATCCTTGCCCGGGACCGTGTCCTTCGGCGGAAAGCGGTTCGTCAGCTCCCGGCCGACCATCTTGTTGATGATCTCGTCCGTCGTAAGCTGAGACGCCGGCCAGCTGCCGATGTATTTGCCGTCTCGCATGATCGTGACTTCGTCGGAAATCTTGAGGATTTCCTCCATCTTATGGGAAATATAGATGATGGCGCAGCCTTTTGCCTGAAGCTGCTTTATTATCTTAAACAGATGTTGGGTTTCATTGTCAGTAAGCGAAGATGTGGGTTCGTCCATGATGATGATCTTCGCGTTATAACTTACCGCCTTGGCAATTTCCACTAGCTGCAAATTGGAAGGCGAGAGGTCACCAGCCGCTGTTTCCGGGTTAATATCCAATTCGATTTCCTTAAAGAGCTCGCGGGTCCTGCGAATCATTTCTCTTTTGTCTACGGCGATTCCGCGTTTCGGGAACCGGCCGAGCCAGATGTTCTCCATGACGGGGCGGAAACGGATCGGGTGGAGTTCCTGGTGGATCATTGAAATACCAAGGTCAAGCGCCTGTCTTGTGGAGGTGACTTCCACTTTCTCTCCGTTTAAAATAACTTCGCCCATGTCTTTTATGTAGATTCCAAACAGACACTTCATCAATGTCGACTTGCCCGCGCCGTTCTCTCCGACGAGGGCATGGACACTTCCCGGCCTGACTTTCAGCGTGACGTCGTCAAGCGCCTGAACGCCTGGGAACGATTTCGAGATGTGGTTCATCTCCAGCACATACTCGCCCATACGGTCAGTCCTCCTTTGCTTCTTTTATAAATGGCGGGGAACGGAAAGCGCATGCCTTCGCGTTCCCCGTGAAGAGTAACCCGGGTTGGGTCTTATTATCTCTTACTTATTCATATACTGGGTGTAGTTGTCCTGAGTCACCTGAACATACGGGATCCAGACATACTTGCCGTCCGTCACATCGTAGCCGATATTGTCTTTGGTGATGTCTTTGCCCTGAGCGGCGGCGACAGCGATGTTGACGGTAGCTTTGCCCTGGTTCTCAGCGTCGTTCAGAACGGTTCCGAGCATGGAGCCTTCCTTCATGGCTTCCAGTGCGGGAGCGGTGGCGTCAACGCCGACGACCGGAATAAACTTTGTCTTGTCGCCCTTGTTGTAGCCCTTCGCTTTCAGAGCTTCGATTGCGCCGAGCGCCATGTCGTCGTTGTTTGCGAGGACCGCTTCGATCTTGTCAAGGCCCTGGGAGGTGATGAAGTTGTTCATCAGGTCGGTCGCCTTGGCCTTATCCCACATTGCCGTGCCTTTAGCCAGGCAGACGGGATCATAGCCGCCGTCTTTGATGGCCTGAGGAGCATACTGGGAACGGAGCACTGCATCCTGGTGTCCGGGTTCGCCCTGAAGCATCACGTACTGGACCTTGCCGTCCTTGTTCTTGTCCGCCGCCGGGTTTGCCTTGAAGTACTTGGCAATCAGCTGGCCGGAAAGCGTGCCCGACTGTGCGGCCGGAGCGCCGACGTACCATGCCTTGTCATAGCCCTTGAGGATATCCGCCGCGGGTTCACGGTTCAGGAACACGATCGGCAGACTCTTCGCCTTCGCTTTTTCGATCAGCGGAGCGGCGGCCGTTGCGTCCACCGGGTTGATCGCCAGGGCGTTGACGCCCTTCGTGATGAACGTGTCGACCTGGGTGTTCTGGGTGGGCTGGCTGTTCTGGGAGTCCACGATATCCAGTTTCGCTCCGAGCGTTCCGGCTTCTTTCGTCATGTTGTTGCGGACGCCGGTCATGAAGGTATCGTCGAACTTGTAGATGCAGACGCCGACGTTTACATTGCCTGTTGCAGCCGCCGCGCTCGACGCTGCCGCGCTTGCCGCCTCGGACGCCGCCGGAGCCGCGGAAGCCGCAGCCGAGCTCGCCGAAGACGTGCCGCTTGAGCAGCCGACTGTGGCTGACCCAACCATCAGGGCTGTCAAAACCAATGCGATTGTTTTCTTCATAAATATCCTCCCTGCTTTCTTCGAAATCTTGCGGAGCTTTGCTTGTTGTACTATTGCACAATTTTATTCAGCCCCGCTCTTTTCTATTGGGTATTATACTGTAATTTTTTTGCGAAATCCATATGAAATTCTTTTCTCTATCATCAAATTTATTAACTGCGGCGTATAAAACCGATAAAATATGGTCACATTAACTGATTTAGGCTGCGTGCCTCCGCCGGCAACACCCCGCCGTCCGTGCGGTCCTCGCCCGGGCCCGCACCCGATTGCTCCAGGGAAACAAAAAAGCGTACCCCTTGCAGAGGGTACGCTTTCGACAGACTATAATACTTCCCGATAGACAAAGTTCAACGGCGGGGCGGATCAGGCCTTGCCTACATTTTTGTGGAGCTGCACGGGCGCGGACTTCGGTACAATCCGGAACTTGGGTTTTGCACTGCCTCCGGCCGGCTTCTGCGAGGGGGTGGAAGACGGAGCGGCGGGGGCTTTCAAGGTAATGCCCTTCTGGGTTGCGCAGGCGGCCTGCCATTGCTGCACCGAAAGGGCGGTCGGCGTAAGGTACCATTTCTGGCCCGGTAGCCGGTACGAAACCATCATGCGCAGCGTGGAGCCGTCCGCCCATACGGTGCTGCGGTACAGCCATGTTTTCGTCAGAACGACCGGGCTATCGCTCGGGTAAAAGGAAACGCCCTTCGTAAAGTGGGTTCCGTCGGACGATTCCGAAAGAAAAAGCGCGAAGGAATAATTCGCCTTTCTGATGCCGGTCTGCAGCAGGTAATACTCGTTCCGATAGTGGATCAGATCCTGATGCCACGGGAGATATCCCGTCGGCAGGGCAATGGAGCACGGCTGTTCATCCTGCCAGTGGACACCGTCCGTGCTGTCGGCATACATCAGCTGCTTTTTACTGTTGGTGAACCAGAACTGATATCTGCCGTCTTCGTAGTTGACGGCAAGGCTGATGATGCTCGACACGGCCTGCTGCATCAGCTGCGGTTTCGACCAGTGGATGCCGTCCGTGCTGGTGATGCGGTAATAATAATCGATGCTTTCATCCGGGTGCTTCGTCTTGGGATTTCCTTTATTGTAGCGGTACCAGAGCTCCATTACGCTGCCGTGCATCACGATGTGGGAATCGGAATAGTGCGCGCCGATTTTCACGTCGGAAGGGATCCCTGTGACCGGGTTTTTCAGCCCCGCTGGCGTAGTCCAGGTCTTGGCGTCGTTCGAGACCACGACGCAGGGATTTTCGTAATCGTCGATCCCGTACGGGTAAGGCGTTATGGACATCCAGTATTTATAGCCGTTCCACCCGTTCGGGAAATACAGGACCTTCGGGTGCGTGCTCTGGTTAAACCCGTCGTAGGTGGGCACCGCGGCAAGATTATACGCTTTCTGCAGGGCAAGAAAATTATTGCTGAATTTTCCGGGCACTCCGCCTTTTTTCAGCGACTGTACGGAGGTATCAGGCAGTTTGGCCTGAATCGGCGTTTTCACGACGGACGGCTCGGAACTTGCGCTTGTCTTCACCTGTGCGGGGTCAACCTGTTTTTGGGGGGAACACCCGGAAAGGACGGTCACCGCCGTACAAAAGGCCAAAACCGCCGCGACGGTCCGGCGCCCAATCTCAGTCAACATGCACAACACCTTCTTTAGCGACTGCTGTAAAAGCTGCAGAGTCTGCCGACATCTTACGCCATCAAAAATGAAAAGTCAATGAGAATGACTGAACTGTAAACATTGTGGAAATTCAGTTCCAATCCTGTGAATTTTATATGAACAATTTAACAATTTGTTAACAGTAAATGGAAGGATCGGTAAACGGGTGCCTGAGCAGCCCGACGATCTGCGTGATAAGGAAACGCGTCTTTTCCGTCAGGCCGTACTCTCCGTCGCGTTTTGCCCAGTCGAAATCCAGACCGTGCAAAAACAGCACGAGCTCGTCCGTCAGCCCGTCCGGATCGTAGGAAGGGTCGATCTGTTTTTTCTCGATGCCGCGGCGGATGATATTCCGCAACTCGGAAAAAAGCGGCCTCTGTCTTTCCAGATCGGCAGCATAGCTTTCCCTTCTGGGGAAAAAAGAATTGAGGGCCCTGCTGTACGGAACGCCCTGTTCTTCCGCAAAACGTGCCAGTTCCGTGCAGAAACGCACAATGTTCGCGATCTCGTCGTCGGAAGTCAGCGTCGGCAAAAGCGTCCCGACAATATACTCGTCCGTAAGGCGGAAGATATCCGTAGCAACATTTTCTTTCCTGTCGAAGTAATGATAAAACGTCCCGATAGAGATCCCCGCCGATTTGCAGATCATCCGGACGGTTATACTGTCAAAGGACCGGTCTTTCAGCAGATTGGCAGTTTTCAGAATCACGTCGCTCCGCTTTCGCGCCCTGTCCGAAGGCTTCTGGCTCATAAGCAGTCTCCTCCGCAACCTTGTTGATTAGTCCACAATTCTACTACATATTTCCCAATTCGTCAAATTTTGTCATGGAAAAACATGCATAAAATTTTTCCGCAGTTTACCTCCCGCGGGAAAAAAACAGGTTCCGCAGCGGGGAACCCGAAAGGCATCCGGGCGCCGGTTTTACCAAATCCGCCGCCGCCCGGGAGGTGAACGGATGGTTGATGGAATCGACGTCAGCAGGCATCAGGGTGTCATAGACTGGAAGCAGGCGGCCGCCTCCGGGATCCGCTTCGCGCTGATCCGCGCGGGGTACGGCAACGACATCTCGAAAAACGACGCCAGGTTTGAAGCGAATCTGAACGGCGCCCTCGCCGCCGGGCTGGACGCGGGGGTATACTGGTTCAGCTATGCGGTCAGCGAAGACGACGCGCGCCGGGAAGCGGAGGCCTTTCGCAAAATCATCTCGCCGTACCGGGAAAAGATCGTCTACCCTGCGGCGTTCGACTATGAGGCCGAAAGCATGGCCTACGCGGCGAAGCATGGCGCCGCGCCTTCGGCGGAGCTTGCGAACCGCATCGCGAACGCCTTCCTCGGCGAAATGAAAAAGGACGGCTGGCGTACCGCGCTTTACACGAACAACGACTTCCGGAAGCGCATCTTCTCGCCCCAGACGCTGGCCGCGTGGGACGTCTGGCTGGCGGATTACTCCGGCGGGCCGGACGCGCCCTGCGCGATCTGGCAGAAAAGCAGCGCGGGGCGTGTTCCGGGCATCACGGGCGAGGTGGACCTCGACGTCTGCTGCAGGGACTACGCGGCGGAGGGCGCCCCGACAAGTGTGCGGATCGACACGACGGGCACGTACACCATGGCGCCCGGCAGCGTGTACCAGCTCAAAACCAGCTGTCCGGGCGCGGCAAAGGTGTGGTCCGGCAACAGCCGCGTCGTGCTCGTGCTACCGAGATACCGCTCCGGCTGCGACGACCTGTGGTATCTTGTGGCCGTGGGCAGGGCCGGCATCTACGCCGCCGGGCCGGGGGAGCAGGGACGGCGCAGACTGGTGGTCAACCTCGCGGAGGAAGGCTGACGGCCGTGCAGGACTGGATCGCGAAATACTGGCTGGAAGCCCTCTTCGGCGTGCTGACCGGCGCGCTGGGCGCGGCTTTCGGACGCATGCGGCGCAGGCTGAAACGGCAGGCGGAGCGGCAGGAGGCGGTGGAGGAAGGCGTGCGCGCCCTGCTGCACGACCGCATCTACAGCGCCTACGCGGAGTGCCGCGAAAAGGGATACGCGGACGTGAACGACCTGAAAAACCTGGAGTATCTGTACCGCCCCTACCACGCTCTGGGCGGAAACAGCACGGGCACGGAGCTGTTCGAGCGCGTGAAAAAAATGCCGGTCTCTCCGGCGGAAAGGAACTGATGACAGGATGCTGAGCACGGCAGTCGGCGCTGTCGCCGCGGCTGTGGCGGCAGCGCTTGCGGCGGTCCTCGCCGCGGCGGTCAGGGCTTTCGGCGAGGCGGGAGTCGCCTATCTGCGCCAAAAGCAGGAGGAACTCATAAACCGTATGGGAGCGGAACAGTATGACCGCAGCCTTTCGCTTGCGCGGGAGGCGTGGTACATTGTGGACGAGTATTTCCGCATCACCCCAAATGTGGAAAAGACCATGCAGGCGAAGCAGGAGAAATTCGCGGAAGAGATCAAAAAACTCCTGCCCGCCGTGACCGACGAGGAGATCGGGCAGCTTCGCCAGGCAATTGCCGGCGAAGTGAACCGCGCGAAAGCGCTCGTTTCCACCGGAAGCGGCGGCGACGCGTAACCGTTTCCACAAAAGACCCTCCGTCTTTTTTCAGACGGAGGGTCTTTCCGTATCCGGCCAAAAACGCCCCCGCGGGAAATTCCCGCGGGGGCGTTCTGAAAATCCGGAAAACTATCTCTTTGAGAACTGGGGCGCGCGGCGTGCGGCTTTGAGTCCGTACTTCTTGCGTTCCTTCATCCTCGGGTCGCGGGTCAGCAGGCCCGCTTTTTTGAGCGTGGTGCGCAGATTCTCGGAATCGTACTGGAGCAGAGCTCTCGCGATGCCGTGGCGGATCGCGCCGGCCTGCCCGGTGACGCCGCCGCCGGCGACGCGGCAGACAACATCAAATTTTGCATCCGTGCCGGTCAGAGTGAGCGGCTGGCGGACAATGGCCTTCAGCGTGTCGAGACCGAAGTAATCGTCAAGGCTGCGGTCGTTCACAGTGACGACGCCTGTGCCCTGGTAGATCCTGACGCGGGCAACGCTGCTTTTTCTTCTGCCTGTTCCGTAAAAATATGGTGCTTTCTCGTACATCGTTGATCCTCCCTTACAGTTCCCAGGTCTGCGGCTTCTGAGCGGTGTGCGTGTGCTCCGCGCCCTCAAACAGATGCAGACGCGTCATTGCGGTGCGGCCGATGGTCGTATCCGGAACCATGCCTTTCACGGCAAGCTCCATCGCCTTGCACGGCTTTTCAGCCATGAGCGTTTTATACTGGACCTTCTTCATGTGGCCGATGTAAAGGGTGGGGTGATAGGCGATCTTCTTCTCCAGCTTCTTGCCGGTAAGGACCGCTTCCCTGCAGTTGACGATAACGACGTGGTCGCCACAGTCGGCATGGGGCGCAAACAGGGTCTTCTGCTTGCCGCGGAGCAGAACGGCTGCCTGCGCGGCCACACGGCCCAGCGGTTTGCCTGCCGCGTCGATCACATACCATTTGCGCTGGATATCGCCGGCTTTCGGCATATAGGTGGACATAACTTTGACCTCCCGAAATTCAGTCTTTCTAAATAATATCGCTCGATGCGCCGGGACCCGGCGCATAAAATCACAACTGCAATCTTATCACAGCGCGGAGGCAGTGTCAAGTTAAAATGCCCGGATTTTTAATTTATTCTTGCGTATCTCCCGTTTTCTCTGCTTTTTGCTCTATTTCTTGCTGTGGCTCGCGCGTCATTTCACGGACTGCGTCCGTTCCGGCCCGCCATGGGACGGGTGGAAAAGAACAGCTTACCTTGGCGAGACGGTTCTGAAGCCGCTCCCGAAAACAGCAAAAAGGTCTTATGCGGCAATCCGGTGAGGGCAAAGCTTTGACTTGCGTCCCAAGCGCCGGTGTTGGTTTGCACTCAGGCCGCGCGGGCCCATACTTTCGGTTTCGGCCGAAAGTATGCAAAGTCCGATCAAGGGGGATTTTCAACTCCCGTCGGGAGGGGCTTCAAAAAATCCCCCTTGAATCCCCCGGGACTCCCCATGCGGCTGTGAGGCATTCGACACGATCCCGCTTTTCATGGACGGCCCGGTATGAGCAGGCTTTGCCTGTCTATAAACTCTCCCGCCTAAGAAAGCCTGAAATTCTCACCGCGCCCCGTGGCGGGGCGAAACGGGCTCTGCCCGCTGCTCTTGACTTTCCGGAAAAAAGAGGTATAATTCTCCTTGTAGGGCACAATAAAAAAGAAGTGCAATGCAGAGACAGGTGTAACGAGCACCTGCCCCCTGCATACGGAGCCAAGTCTCCATACGCAACCGAAATATCGGCACATTGCGGGAACTATTATACCTCCTTTTTTTCTTTTTGTACAGGGGGCGTTATCGGTTTCACGGTGTGTTCTTACGGCGTTGTATATGGATGAAGAATCCGTGTACGGCGCTTTTTTTGCGCCCTGCGGCAGGCGGCGGCAGGGCTGACAGACCACTCCTCCTGACCGCCGTCTGTCTTAATTTGGTTGTGGAAAGAGTACTTAATAAAGCGACGCCGCCGGGAAGGAAAATCGGTTCCTCCCCGGCGGCGCCGTTCTGCTTGATTTTGGCCAGGCAGTACTCTGCCCGCGGGAGCTGTCTATAACTCTCCCGCCAAAAAAAGCCTGGAATTTTCACCGCGGCCCACGGCGGGGCGCAACGGGTTCTGCCCGCAGGCTCAGCCTGCGGGCCAGTGCCGCCGCAAGCGGCGCGCAGACGGCGATCTTCACAAGGTCCAGGGGTACGAACGGCATGGCGGTCAGCGCAAGCGACTTTGCCCACGATACTTTCGCCGAGGCGCAGAACCACAGCGACCCGCCGAGGTAGCACACCGCAAGAGCGCAGAGCATCCCCACGGCAAGCACCGGCACCGTTTTCCTGCCGAAAAGCCTGCAGACGAGGGCGACCAGCGCCGCCATAAACGGATATGCAACCAGGAATCCGCCCGTAGGCCCCGCCAGCACGCCGACACCCGCGCGAAAACCGGCGAAGACCGGCAGGCCCGCGGCCCCCAGCAGCAGGTATGCGACCTGCGAAAGCAGCGCTTCCCGCATGGGCAGCAGCGCTCCCGTCAGATATACCGCAAATACCGACATGGCGAACGGCACGGGCGTAAACGGCAGCGGCACGGAAATCTGCGCCGCCACTGCGGTCAGCGCGGTGCAGAGCGCCGCGAATACAAGCTCTTTTGTTTTCATGTTTTTTCCTTCCTTTTCTCCGCCTTCTGTGGCGCCGCGTCTTCGGCCGTCGGCATTCCGCGTAGGATGCGCCCTGCTTTTTTTATTACAGAATGTAAATTTGGGAAAGTTTTTAACATTTTCGACCGACTTTTCAACATCTTGTTGTTGACAAAGGTGATTCCACAACTCTACCAGAAATTTCCTGATTTCGACAGGCCCGTTCCTTTCCCCCGATGCGGGAAACGCCTCTCCGGCGGCTCTGGGAGCGGAGCTCCGGTGTAGGCGGGACATGTGTTCCGCTTTGGCAGGAAGCATGCCCTGTCGTTCGCCTGCGCTTTTTTCCTGCACCCTTTGCGGCCCTTTCCCCGGAAACCGGGAAAACTTTTCCCCTGCGGCGTGGAAAACGCGGACGTTCCGCCGGGAAAAATACTTTTTCCATTTTAGCGTGTATATAGAGAATTGTCAACCTATTATTAAATTATAGTTTACAATTTAGCATGGTAAAACACCCCGGCTCGGGAGAAACAAAGGCCGCCTTCCGGTGAACGGAGGGACGGCCTTTGTTTCTAATATATATGTCGGATGATTTCACATTTCCCTACCGACGGCTGCGGCCACTTTTCCCACCTGCGCGAACAGCTTCGCGTATGCTTCCGGGGTCAGCTGCTGCGCGGCGTCGCTGAGGGCGCGTCTGGGGTCCGGATGGACCTCGATGATGAGACCGTCCGCCCCGGCCGCAATGCCGGCGAGGGCCAGCGGTCCGACATAGGCGACTTTTCCCGCCGCGTGAGAGGGGTCGATGATGATGGGCAGGCAGCTTCTCTCGCGCACGACCGGCACGGCGGAGACGTCCAGCGTATTTCGCGTTGCGGTTTCGAACGTGCGGATGCCGCGTTCGCACAGCACGACGCTGCAGTTGCCCTCGCTCATGATATACTCGGCGGCGTCCAGCCACTCCTCTATGGTGTTGGCGATGCCGCGCTTGAGCAGGACCGGCGTCTTCGTGCGGCCTACCTCGCGCAGGAGGCGGAAGTTCTGCATGTTCCGTGCGCCGATCTGGAACATGTCGCAGTACGGGCCCGCGATCTCGATCTGGTCGTGGTCGGTGATCTCCGTCACGGTCTTGAGGCCGTAGGCATCCGCCGCCCTGCGCAGCATTTTAAGGCCCGCCTCCTCCGTCCCCTGAAAGGAATAAGGGGACGTGCGCGGCTTGTACGCGCCGCCGCGCAGGAACGCCGCTCCCGCGGCCTTGACGCCTGCCGCCGCCTTCATGATCTGCTCCTCGTTTTCCACCGCGCACGGGCCCGCGATCATGGCGAGCCTTTTTCCGCCGATCACCTGGTCGCCCACGGCGACGGTGCGTCCGTCGGGCACCATGTCGCGGCTTGCCAGTTTATAGCTGTGCATGATGGGCACGCATTTTTCCACGCCGTCCATCAGGTCTATGTTCGCGCCGTCGAGCCTCGTCTTGTCGCCAAGCACGCCCACGATGGTGGCCTGCGATCCCTCCGAAAGGTTGGCGCCCAGCCCATATTCCTTCAGCTTTGCAATCACATTTTCGACGTCCTGCTTCGTGCAGGACCGTTTCATGACGATAATCAATGGTAACGCCCCTATTCTGCTGTTTTGCATCTGTTATTTTACACTTTAAAGCGTCAAATTGCAAGCGATATGAAAAAACGCCTGGAATTCCAGGCGCTTCCTGTTATGCTTTGCGGACGACGGGGATCCAGACGCTGCAGCGGTAATCCGGTTTCGACATGTCGCCGGGCCCGTACACTTCCAGTTCCGGCCCCACCGCGTGCTCGTAGCCGCTTGAGGGAAACCATTCGGAGAAGATGCGCTTCCAGACGTCCTGGATCGCGTCCGGCATGGGTCCGACCGATTCGAACACCGCCCAGGTGGTCTCCGGGATCTTCAAAGTCTCCATTCCGTCCGGAATCTTCCCGCCGTCGCAGACCGCCGCGGCGTAATAATCGAAGTCGTCGGCCTCGTCGCCGAAGTCGGCACAGATGCCGAGCATCCCCATGCCGCTCTTTTCCGCAAATCCCGCGAGGCGGTCAAAGGTTCCGTCCTGCCGGCACCGCGCGCAGAACTCCGGGATCACCCGGAAATTCTCGCCGTCCTTGCAGGACACCCTTATCTTTTTGCCCAGCACGGTAAATTCTTCTTTTTCGATCAGTTTGTAATTCAAGGCACGATCCCCTTTCAATGTGACCTGGATCGAGAGTTTCCCGACGGATTTGAGTGCCGCCCCCGGTTCGCGCGCCGCCGAGGGGGAAATGCCATGGAAGCGCCGGAACGCCCTTGTAAACGCCTCCGGCGTAGAGTAGCCGTAACGGAGCGCGACGTCGATCACCTTTCCGCCGGAGAGCGTCAGCTCCTGCCCGGCGAGCGTCAGCCGGCGGCGGCGCAGGTATTCCCCCACCGTCATCCCGGTCAGGATCTCGAACATCCGCATGAAGTGAAAGGCGGAATACCCCGCCTCCCCGGCGATCCGTCCGAAATCGGCCGGTTCCGCCAGATGCTCCTCCATGTAATCGATCGCCCGGCGCATCCCTTCAATCCAATCCATCGTGTTGCCTCCCGTCGTTTCTCATCCTACCACACCGAACACGGACTTTCCTGCCTTTCCCTGCTTTCCTCAGGCAGGCTGTTAAAAAAAAACAGCCACCCTATTGGGTGACTGCTTTTATGGTGTTGGCATTACTTATTGTCCCGGGCCGTTACCAGCCAAGTATCTTCAGCGCAGATGAGCTTAACTTCCGTGTTCGGAATGGGAACGGGTGTACCCTCACCGCAATCAACGCCAACTGCTTGTCTCTCGTGACGACTTTTTAAGTTTAGCACAGATACCGCCAAAATGCAAGGGAAAACTTAAATTTTTTTAAACTTTATTTTAGTTTTTTTACACTCCGCCAACATCCGGTCGAATCCCATGCCTTTTTGCTGATCCGAACAAATCCGATATCATCGCATTTCCGCGCTGGAAAGCAGATTCCGGCAGGCGAAAAAGATGACGAGAGAAACTGCGGCGTTCCACCCGGAGGCGGTCAGGCCGCACAGCAGCATCCTGACGGAAAAAGCCGCCGCGAACTGGAAGCTGTAAACGGCGAAAGCGAACCCTATGCCCGGCGCAATGAGGACAAGCAGCAGGAACATGTACAGCACCGCCATAATGCCCCGGTTCGCCATGCCGCCGAACAGCCGCTGCGACAGGATGTTCCCCGCGGTGAACAGAAAGCCGAAACTCGCATACAGCAGCGCGCAGGCCGCGCCCGTGGACGGCGCGGCGCCCAGCACGGCGCAGGCGGCGGCGAAAAACAAAAGGCCGTCCACGGCGGGCTTGAGGATGGTCGTCAGGCTCGCCCAGAACAGCTTGGCAAACGGCGGCTCCGGGGCAAGGTAGATATACGGCTTCTGCAGCTCGCGGGACCAATCGCCCGCGGCGTTCATCAGAAACAGGATGTAGACGTCGGCCCCGAGCAGAAAGAGCATCATCCGGTCGGGCGCGGGAGCCGAAGAGCCCTGCATGGAACGCATCACAAAGGCGGCCGCCACGTTGCCCGCGAAAATGAGCGCCGTGGAAAAGCTGATGAAAGCAAAGCGGCTGCGGCGCCTCGCCTCGCGCAGATGCTTGAAGAAAAAGGCGCTGGCGCCCCACCCATGGCCGAGGCCGCTTTTCCCAATGTCCGGCGGTTTGCGCGACGAGACGGAAGCCGCGCCGGAAAAGCGCCTGTCTTTCGCCGTCTGCATGGCTTCAAAGCGGGTCTGCGCATTCCGGAGCACATCCTCGTAATAGTCCGGATCGCTCCGAACGAACAGGAACAGGCACAGCGCCGTCAGCGCGAGCATCAGCACCGAAAAGACGAGCGCGCCCGCCGCCTCGCCCCGCAGCAGGGCAAACACCGCGCCAGCCGTCCAGCCGAACGCGGGGAACCAGGAAAGGTACGGGGAAGAGACCGCGGCCAGCAGCCCCTCCTGCCCGCCCGCGGACTGCCGGTACGAAAGGAAGACGGCAAGCAGCATGCACGCGAAATACGCCGTGAGGACCGCTTTTGCGGCGCGCTGCCGGCCGCTTCTGCTGTTCAGGAAGCTGTACAGCAGCAGGGAAAGAAGTTGCGTGAAGAACACGAAAAAGACCAGCCCCGCGACGAGGACCGCCGTATCCGTGCCGGAAATGCCAAAGTTTTCGACAAGCATGCCGTTGTAAAACAGCAGGAACAGGAACGACAGCATCGTCGCGGCCGCCTGCCGCGCCATGCCGTACCAGAGGACGCTCTTCGGCGAAAGCGGTGAGACAAACAGGAAGTTCACGTCGTACATGCGGAAAAACGACGCGCCGGACTTAAAGGCCGACATCAGCTGCAGAAGGCCGAAGAAGATCAGCACGGCGAGATAGACGCCCTGCAGCAGGCGCAGGTCGGCATGGCCGGCCCTGGCCGCGCGCGAACCCGGGGCCGCGAGCGTGAATACAAGCAGGGCGAGGCAGACAAGGTACATCACGAGCTTCGCAGGATGGCGCAGCGTGTCGAGAAAAAAATTTTTAACCTGTTTCGCGGCGAGGAAAATAAGAGCGCTCATATGGGCTCCCCTTTCGGCCCTTCCGTTATGGCGAAGAACAGGTCCTCCAGGTTCTCGCCGTTCTGCGACAGCTCGCTACGCGTACGCGACGCGGCGATGCGGCCGTTCATCATGATGAGCGCCTTGTCCCAGAACTCCTGCACGCTGTCGAGCATATGGGTGCTCAGCAGGATGGCGCAGCGTTCATCCCGAAGGCGCAGAAGGATGTTCTTCAGCTCCTTGATGGCGTGCGGGTCAAGGCCCACGAGCGGTTCGTCCAGCAGCAGCGTCCGCGGCCCCGGCAGCAGCGCGCAGCAGATGCTCAGCTTCTGCTGCATGCCTTTCGAAAGCTCCTTGCCCAGTTTTTTGCGCTTGTCATCCAGCTCCATGCAGGCAAGCAGTTCCTCCGCCTTCGGCTTCCAGTCCTCCACCCGGTAAGCGCGCGCGATAAATTCGAGGTGCTCTTCCACGGTGAGCGTCTCGATGGGCGCGGGCATTTCGGGGATGTAGCCGAAGCTGCGCTTTGCCTTCGGCGTTTTGTTGAACTCGCCGTCGAACAGGATGGTGCCGTCGTAGCGCAGAAGCCCGGCGATGCTTTTGATGGCCGTGGATTTGCCCGCCCCGTTCGGGCCGCAGAGGACGGCGATCTCGCCGTCCTCCACGCGGAAGGAGAGGTCGTCGTTCGCGGTCGTTTTCCCGTACCGCTTCGTCAAATGGTAAACTTCAAGCACTGCGCAGTCTCCTTTTTTTCATCGCGCGTCAGTAGGACGAGGATATCGTAAAACCGAGGGACGCGGCTCGGAACACGAAGACGAGGGACACGGCGGTCAGCAGCACGATGCCCACGCCGAAGCAGACGGCCGCCGCGATCAGCTCCTTTTTCGCCTTGTCCTCCAGAATCGCCGCATAGGGGTTCGCCTGCGGCGGCGCGGAGGCGGAAGGCCGGCCGCAGGCGGGGCAGAAAGCCTCTTCCGAACGGTGCCACCTGCCGCAACCCGGGCAGCAGACCATGGGGCGCGCCGTATCGCGGACGCACAGGTAGATGATGCCCGGGATCAGGCCGAGAAAACCGATCAGCAGCGCCCACAAAAGCGCCTCCGGATTTCCCTTCGCCTGTGCGTCGTGGTATGCCGCCATGCCGAGCAGGATTCGCACGGCAAGCAGAAAGAGCAGGAAAACAAGGACCGCCATGATGATCCACGCCGCAAACCTTCCTGCGTCCCCGCCGATTTCGACCCTGCGCCAGGAATATTCGCCTAGATTGAGCACGGTAAGGTAAGACATGGTGTTCCCTCCTGCCCCGGTTATGTACTAACCGGTTAATACAATTTTCTCAATTGTACGCCGCGCTGTGCGGTTTGTCAATATCCGTCACAAGCGGGCTCCGGCAGGGGCTGTCAGGCGGCGATTTTCCGCAATAAAAGCCGCGGTGCCTCCGCTTTTCCCCGTAACGGGCGCAGGCGGCTTCAGGCTTATGCAGAACGCGGGATTCCGGCGTTTCCTTTCTGGGATGATTTGCTATAATGAAGCGGGCAAAAACCGGTTGTTCCAAAATTTACAATTGAGGAAACGAGTGTGGAAGTATGGAAGATGATGACAGCTACCCCCCGCCGTTGACAGTGGGGATCGCCTACAACCTGAAGAAGGGGATTTCTTCGGGCGCGGAAGATATGGAGGCAGAGTACGATTCGCTTGACACCGTGCGGGCCATCCGCGACGTGTTCGAATCGGCAGGCTACGGCGCCGAGCTTCTGGAAGCGGACGCCGATTTTGCGGAGAAGATCAAAAACACGAAAGCCGGCTTTGTGTTCAACATCGCCGAGGGAAGGAATGGCAGAGGGCGCGAAGCCCAGGCCCCCGCCATTCTCAGCTTTCTGGGGATCCCGTTTTCCGGTTCGGACGAAACGACGCTCGGCATCGCGCTCGACAAGGCGATGACCAAGCGCTGCCTCACCTCTTTCGGCGTGAAGACGCCGGCCTGGCAGCTCATAAAATCGCCGCAGTCCGGCCTCGATCCTTTGCTGCGGTTCCCGCTCATCGTGAAGCCGAATTCGGAAGGCTCCGGCAAAGGGATCACGGACCTCGCGGTGGCGCGGGACGAAACGCAGCTCCGCGGTCTGCTGGAACGCAACTTCCGCCTGTACGGCGAGCCCATGCTCATTGAAGAATACATAGCCGGTCGCGAATTCACCGTGGGGCTGCTCGGCAACGGCGGCGGCCTGCAGGTGTTCGAGCCGATGGAGATCGTCTACCGCTCCCATGAGCAGGACAGCATCTACAGCTACCGCGTCAAGAAAGACTACAAAAGCTACATCGACTACCGCTGCCCCGCCGACATCCCGGCGGACGTGTCGCGGAGCATGAAAGAGACCGCCGCGCTCGTGTTCGACGCGCTGGAATGCCGTGACTTCGCGCGCATCGATTTCCGCCTTTCGGAAGACGGCACACCGTATTTCATCGAGATCAACCCCTTGCCCGGCCTCGCGCCCGGGTACAGCGATTACCCCATGCTGGCCGGATTCTGCGGCATGGATTACAGAACGCTCATCCTCAAAGTGCTGGAGAACGCGCTTCGCCGGTACGGAATGGACGCGCCCGCCCGGGAACGGAGGGACGCGCTGTGAATACTTTCCTCAGCCGGGGCCCGTGGAAAGACGTCCCGGAAGACAAATGGAACGACTGGCACTGGCAGATGGAAAACCGCATCACCACGGCGGACGGTCTCGGTAAGGTCATCCCCCTGACGGAACAGGAAAAGGAAGAGATCGGCAAATGCCTGAGGCGGTTCCGCATGGCCGTCACGCCGTACTACGCTTCGCTGATCGACCCGCTGGACGCGGACAGCCCCATCCGGCGGCAGGCGGTGCCCACCGCCAAAGAGCTGGACGTTCAGCCCTGCGATATGGCCGACCCGCTGTGCGAGGATAAATATGAGGTGGCACCCGGTCTCGTGCACCGCTACCCCGACCGCGTACTTTTCGTGCTGACGCACAAATGCTCCATGTATTGCCGCCACTGCACACGCCGCCGCATGGTCGGGTTCGAGGACTATTCCCTCGACGAAAGCCGTATGGAAGAGGCGTTCCGCTACATCGAACAGCATGAGGAAGTCCGCGACGTTCTGCTTTCCGGCGGCGACCCGCTCGTCCTTCCGGACGATCTGCTGGAACGCATCATCCGCCGCCTGCGGGCCATTCCGCACGTCGGCGTCGTGCGCATCGGCACCCGCACGCCCGTGGTCATGCCCATGCGCATCACGGATCACCTGCTTTCCATGCTGAAACAGTACCACCCGATCTGGATCAACACGCACTTCAACCATCCGCAGGAGATCACCCCGGACTCCGCCGCGGCCTGCAGCAAAATCGCGGACGCGGGCATTCCCCTGGGCAACCAGAGCGTACTGCTGCGCGGCGTGAACGACGACGCCGAAACGCTGAAAACGCTGTTCACGCAGCTGACGACGATCCGCGTGCGGCCCTATTATCTGTACCAGTGCGACGTTTCGCGCGGCATCGGGCATTTCCGCACGCCGGTCCCGACGGGCATCGCCCTTATGAAACAGGTCCGCGGCTTCATCTCCGGCTTCGCCGTGCCGGAGTTCGTGATCGATCTGCCGGGCGGCGGCGGCAAAACGCCCGCCACGCCGGAATACATCGTCAGCATGGACGATGAAAAAGCGGTGCTCCGCAATTTTGAGGGCCGCCTTTTCACCTACCCCAACCCGATGCGCTGATCTACTATATCAATGTAAGAAAGGGCCGGCGGCGACGCCGGTCCTCTTTTTATGCTTTGAGTTGCCATTTGGCCCGAAATTTAGTATGATGGAAGAAAAAGGCAGCAGCATAATGGGAGATGTTCAACGGGATGGGGCAGCATAAGAAGCAAGGTTCAAAACAAAACATAAAGTCCGAAAGGCATACGGGATCGGGCGGGCAGAGGGAGCAGGCACGGAAATTTTCCGCGCCCGTCTGGCTTTATCCCGCCTGTTTCGCGCTCCTGCTGGCCGTGGTCGCATTCAACTGTTTTTACCGGCTCGGGCAGCTCCCCGCACTCGACTGGGACGAGGCGCGCCACGGGGTTTCCGCCTATGAGATGCTGAAAAACGGGAATTTTCTCGTAAACACCTACGCCGGGCAGCCAGACTACTGGAACCTGAAACCCCCGCTCAGCTTCTGGTGCATCGCGCTCGGGTACAAGCTTTTCGGGTACAATCTGTTCGGCATGCGTTTCTACTCCGCGCTCGCGTTCAGCCTCACGGCCCTCGCGGCGGGGCTTTTCGCGCGCAGGCGGTACGGCAAAACCGCGTCCCTCGCCGTGCTGCTGCTCATTTCCTGCTGCGCCCCGTTCTACCGGTATCATTTCGCGCGCCACGGCGACGCGGATGCCCTTTTCCTGCTGTTCGCGGTGCTCGCCGTCTTTTCGGCGGCGCTGGTGCGTGAAAATATCGGATATCTCTACGCGTGCGGCCTTCTGCTGTCCCTTTCGTTCCTCGCGAAAAGCTGGTACGCGCTGCCCGTGCTGGGCGTGATCGGCTTGTATTTCATCCTGTCGAAGCGGATCCGCCTGCCCCGCGCGCCGCAATGGGCCCTTTTCGCGCTGTGTGCCCTGAGCCCCGCCCTCCTTTGGGCGGCTGCACGGTTCGGCTGCGACGGGATGAAGTTTCTCGGCGGCATGGCGGGCACCGACCTGGTCAACCGCTCGGCGCAGGCCCTGGAAGGCCACGCCGGCGGAGCGTTTTACTACATACAGATGCTTTTCTCCGCTTCACCCGCGGCGGGGGCTTTCGCGCTGTGCATAGGGCTGTATTTCGCCTTTCTGAAAGTGACCGCCGTGCGCGAAGGCGGCCTGCCTCTCGACGGTAATCTGAAGGAGGATTTCCCGCTATACCTCGTCTGGGTCTTCCTGCCGCTTTTCCTGTTTTCCCTCGCGCAGACCAAAACCACGTGGTACGCCGTCCCGCTGTTCTTCCCCATCGTGCTGCTCGGCGGGCTTTTGTTCGCCCGCGCAATGCAAGGCGGCAAAAAGCTCACGGGCACGAAGGTGATCCTCTGCCTGCTTCTGGCCGCGCTGGCGATTCCTTCCTACGTCGGCACGTGGAACGTACTGCAGCCCTCGTATCAGGACGACCTCCAGCCGTTCCTCGCACAACAGCTTGCTTCGGATGGCCGGCTGCACGGCAAAAACGCCTACCTGGTGATCGAGAATCCGCTCACGCCCGGGCAGTGGGACCAGAGTTATCTGCTGCTGGGCGAGCTGTATCTCGACTTCAACTGCAAGCCCGGCGGCGTGAAGGAGTTTTTATCCAGCCCCGGCAGCGTGCTCGTCATCAGCGCGAAGGAATACGGACAGAACGGCGCCGCGCTACAGGGCTGCACGGTCGTTTCCCGCAGTTCCGGGTTCCTGTGCCTGACAAAAAACTGAGGAGGCAAGCTATAATATGAACGTCCCGTTTTCCGAAATCGTCACGGCCATGATGCGCTACAATGCGGGCGACCCGAAGCGCATCCAGCACGCGCTCAAGGTCTATGCCTATGCGTCGCTCATCGGCGAACGTGAAAGCCTCGGCGAAATTCCCCTCGCCGCGCTCAAAACGGCCGCCGCTCTGCACGACATCGGCATCCGCCTCTGCGAGGCGAAATACGGCTCCACGGCGGGCAGCTATCAGGAGCTTGAAGGTCCCCCTGTCGCAAGGGAGCTGCTGGCGCCGTTCAGCCTTCCGGAGGAATTCGTCGACCGCGTGTGTTTCCTCATCGGGCATCACCACACGTATTCCGGCGTGGACGGCCCGGACTACCGCATCCTGCTGGAGGCCGACCTTCTTGTGAACCTGTACGAGGACGGCGCTTCTCCGCGGCAGGCGCGCGGCGCGGAGAGACAGTTCTGCACAAAAACGGGTCGTGAATATTTTCTGTTTCTCTTTCCGGAAGATTAAATTTTTAAACCCCGCTAAATTATTTGCAATCCTGTTCGATAAATATCAATAGAAGAATTGTGATTCATCCTACAGGCAAAGCAGGTGGAAAACGTGGGAACAGAAGGCATAGCAGCAATTGTGGCGGCCGGCAGCAAACAGCCGGTAGAGAAGCAGCAGGCCGGGAGCGGCCAGTCTTCGCAGATTGCCGAACTGCAGTATCTCGAACAAACGATCAAAAAAATGGAAAACGATTATCAGTCCAAAGCCCGCACTCAGGGGGTCTCGAGTGTCGAGATCAGTTCCAAGGTCCGGGCGTTCGACAACCTGATCGCGAAAGTGGACGAACAGATCACGCAGCTCCAGCAGAGCAGCAGGCAGGGGACCGCGCCCGCCCGCGGCGAGGTCTCCACGCTGCATTACAGCACCGCAGCCGCCATGGTGGCCATGCGGAACTCCGGCGAGTCCATCCACACCGTGCTGACCCAGACCACCCAGGTGATCCGGCAGAAATCCCAGGAGGCCCAGCAGGAGGCCAGAAAGGCCGAGCGCATGGCCGAGGAGGAAAAACAGGCCGAAAATCTCAAGCCGTCCGGCACCGCATCGCTCAACGTGCTGGTGTGAATCGTGCGTCCGCACAGAACTGACCGATAAAAATTTGACCCGCTCCGCCGAAAACCGGCGGGGCGGGTCTTTTGCCGTTGCTTTTAAGTGGGAAGGGCCTGGTTCTCCGCTTCGAGTTCCCGGGCGCCCGCATCGGCGCGGTCCAGCTGGAACCTTTCGACTTCCTTTTTCATCACCACCGCCTGGCCGTTCAGTTCCTCGCTGGCGGCGGCGCTCTGCTCGGCCGTCGCCGAGTTCGTCTGGATCACGCGGGAGATCTGGTTCACGTTGTTCGTGATATCGCCGAGCGCGGCCGCCTGGGTTTTGGTTCCCTCGCTGATTTTATCAACAAAGCCGGCGGATTTGTTCGTGCTTTCGACAATGGCGTCCAGTGACTGTTCGGCGGAATCCAGTATCTGCTTTCCGTTCTCCACCGTGTGTTTTGATTCTTCGATCAGCTGGGAAGTCGTCTTCGCCGCCTCGGCGCTCTTTGCGGCAAGGTTGCGCACCTCCTCCGCCACAACGGTGAAGCCCTTTCCGTGCTCGCCCGCTCTGGCCGCCTCCACCGAGGCGTTGAGCGCGAGGATGTTCGTCTGGAACGCGATGCCGTCGATCGTTTTAAGTATTTTCCCGATTTTTTCGGAAGACTCCTGAATCTCAGCCATGGCCTCCACCATGATGTTCATCCTGCCGCGGCCCGCCTCGGCGTCGCGCTTCGCTTTCGCGGTCAGCCGGCTGGCCGTTTCCGCGCTTTCGGCGCTTTCGCTTACGTCCTTCGACACCTGCGCGACGGATTTCGAAAGCTGTTCCAGCGCGGCGGCCTGCTCGGCAGTCCCCTGCGCGAGCGACTGCGCCCCGCCGGAGACCTGTCCGGCGCCCGCGGCCACCTGCTCGGTCGCGCTGCGTATCTGCAGCAGCGAAGCATTGAGCGACAGTGAGATTTTCTCGATGGAATCCCGGATGGGCGCGATGTCACCCGCGTAATCGCGGTCTGTCCGGACCGTGAAATCGCTCTGTGCCATCAGGCCCAGGTGCCGGGTGATGTCCTGAATGACCCCGCGCAGATTCTGCACGGTTTTTTCAGCCGCGCGCGCGATCACTTCCGTCTCGTTACCCGTATGTATCTCCGGCACGGGGGTATGCAGGTCGCATTCCGCAAGCTGCTCCAGCCGTGCGGTTACAAGTGCCAGCGGGCGGGAAATCGCCCGGGCCCTGCGGATCATGAGAAAGATGCCCAGCGCCAGCAGAACGGCTCCGGCCGCGGCCATTTCCGCCAGGGCGCGCAGCTTTTCCATGCGGTAGACCGCCGTAGCGGCCTCGATGTCGTCCTCATATGCCCCGGTGCTGATATACCAGCCGTAGGGTTCGAATTTTTCCGTGTAAACGCGCTTGAGGAAAGTACCGCCCTTGCCGGGCTTTGTATAATAGAACTCGGTGTAACCGCCGTCTTCTCGGTTGCCGGCAGTGATGATGTTTCTGATATAATAAGTGCCCTTTTCGTCTTTATCGTCGATGCGGTGCTGTCCCACAAGGTCTGGGCGGTAATGCACGGCACAGGTGCCGTCGGCGGTGTCGGCCCAGAAATAACCGTTGCCGTGGTCGTAGAACGCGTCACGCACAATAGCCGTGGCGACCGCCTTTTCCTCTTTCTCGTTGATCTCCCCGCTCAGTTCGCGCTTGTGGTTCGAATTCAGCGCGGAAACGATGCCCTGCACCTGCATTTTTATCATGTTGTCGAACCCGCTCTGGGCGGCGTCGGCCGCCGCATTATACGCATTGTTCAGCCCGATGAACGAAATGGTGGACTGTACCAGAAGAACTGCGGCAATCAACAGGGTAACCGTGACGGTGAGCTCCGTTGCAAGTTTTCTCTGTTTTCCCGTTTTTGCTTTCGCTTTGGCTGTTGTTTTCTGCTTCCTCTGCTGCTTCCATACCGGATTGAGTTTCATCATCCCTCATCACATTCCCATCTGTTTTATGGCTGCGGCTCCTGCTGTCCGGTCGAGCCGACAACCTCTGCAGCCTTTCATAATAATGGATGTTTTTGGCATGAATGTCAAGAAAACGAGCCAAAATCTTCTATTTTGCTTAATTTTTCAGCAGGGAAAGTCGGAATGTGGTATTTATGTGCAGGGACTTTTCGGCCTGCCGGCGGCGTTTTCCCGTTTGAAAGAGAGGTAACTGATCCGGCGCCTTCCGCGGCGCCCGGAGCGGCTTTCTCCAGCTTGAAGCGCGAGGCCAGGCGCCTCATGGCCTCCGTCCGCTCCCTGAGCTCCTCGCTGGCCGCCGCGGTCTGCTGTGCCGCCGAGGAATTCGTGTGGATCACCGCGGAGATGCGTTCCATCTCCCCGTCGACGGTGCGCAGCATTTCCCGCTGTTTTTCCGCCCCTTCGGCGATCCCTCGCACGAATCCGGCGGAGCTCCACGCGCTTTCCATGATCTCCGCCAGGGCAGTCTGTGTCTGTTCCGCGATGCCGCCGCCGTTTTCCACGGCGGAAAGACAGTCCTCCGCAAGGCGCACGGTGGTTTTTGCCGCCTGTGCGCTTTGTCCAGCAAGCCGGCGGACCTCTCCGGCCACGACGGCGAACCCCTTGCCCGCTTTGCCCGCCCGCGCCGCCTCGACGGAGGCGTTGAGCGCCAGAAGATTGGTCTGGAACGCGATGCCGTCGATGACTTTCACGATCTTGCCGATCTCCGTGGAGGACGTGCGGATCCTCCCGATGGCCTGCATCATCTCCCGCATACGGAGGTTTCCGTCCTGGGCCCTGCGCTCCGTCTCGGCGGAGTTGCGGCTCGCCTCTCCGGATTCAGCCGCAGCGGAAGCGGCGTATTCGGAGAAATGCGCGACCGACTGCGACAGTTCCCGAAGCGCCTCCTCCTGAACAACGGTGCCGCCCGCCATGGTCTGGGCCGCGTCGGACACCTGCGCGGAACCGGAGGCGGCCTGTCCGCAGGCAAGCTCGATGCCCGCGAGGGATTCGCGCAGGGAGTCCGAGATCTGCCGGATGGCTTCGCCGACCGGGGCGATGTCGCCCTCACAGACAAGATTGGTCTCACCGGTGAAATCCCCGCGCGCCATTGCGCCGAGGCTGCGGGTGATCCCGCCGATCATGTCCCGCAGCGTGCCGATCATCGCGTCGGCCGCGTCGGCCATGACGCGCGTCTCGTCGTGCGTACGGGGCTGCGGCACAGGGGAATGCAGGTCCCCGTGCGCGAGCCGCTCCAGGCGGCGGGTGATCTGCCTGAGCGGTCCCGCCACGGTCGCGGCGATCCACACCATCACGATGCAGCCGAGCAGGAGCAGCGCCGCTCCGGAGACAGCCATCCGCGTCAGCGCCGCGGTCTTGAGCTGCTGGTATTTCGCGACGGAGGCCTGCACCTCGTCCTGGTAAACCCCCGTGCTGATGAACCAGCCGTACTCCGCGCATTTTTCGGTGAAGGTGCGTTTCAGCACCGGCGTTTTGCCGTCCGGCTTCGGGTAATAGTAGCTTGTAAAGCCGCCGCCTTTTTTAGCCCCCGCCGCGAGCAGATTGCGGATATAATAGTTCCCGTGGCCGTCTTTCTCATCGATCCGCTGCGTGCCGGCTAATTC
>JAEZRH010000058.1 GCA_023412845.1 Bacillota bacterium | reverse complement strand
GTCCACAATGGAGCCGACGCCGACGACCTCTCCTCCGGCCGCCCGTACGATGTCGATCACTTCCCGCACGGAACCGCCGGTCGTCACCACGTCTTCCACCACGAGAACCTTCTGCCCAGGGCGCACCTCAAAGCCGCGCCTCAGGCACATTTTTCCGTCCTCGCCCCGCTCTGTGAAAAAATTCTCGCAGCCGAGCGCGCGGCTGACCTCATACGCCATCTGTACGGCTCCCATGGCCGGTCCGATCACGATCTCCACATTCCTGCCCCGGTATTTCTCCGCCAGGGCGGAACAAAGCTCTTCGCTGTATTTCGGATGGCGGAAAATCTTTGCACACTGAAGGTACCGGTTGCTGTGCCTGCCGGACGTAAGCCGGAAATGGCCCTCCAGCAAAACCCCCGCCTGACTGAAAATTTCCAATGCGTGTTCCCGTGTCATAGCAATGCCCCTTTAAACCCATTTCTGTTTATTATATACTATATTTTTTTTTTTGAAAAGACTCCCGCGGCTTTTCGAAACCCGGCCGCCATGATATAATCTGTTGGGACAAAAAAATGACAGGTCGTGAAAATTCATATGAAAACCGTGACGGTCGGCCCGAACGACGCCGGGCAGCGGCTGGATAAATTTCTTACCAAATCCTTTCCGAACCTTCCGCAGTCCATGATGTACAAAAGCATCCGGAAAAAAGATATCAAGCGGAACGGAAAGCGGTGTGAAATCTCCACCCGCCTTGAAGAAGGCGACATGTTGACACTATACCTCAAAGATGAATTCTTTCAGACACAGCCCAAAGGATACGATTTCCTGAAAGCACCGGACAAACTCCATATTCTATATGAAGACGAAAATATCATGATCCTCGACAAGAAGCCCGGGCTGATCGTACATCCGGACGAGACCTACCATTTCGATTCGCTGATCGCCCGCGTCCAGCATTATCTTTACGACAAGGGAGAATACGACCCCGGCCGGGAAAACTCCTTCGCGCCGGCGCTGATCAACCGCATCGACCGCAACACGGGCGGAATCGTCATGGCGGCGAAAAACGCCGAAACCCTGCGCATCATGAACCAGAAGGTCAAGGCGCGGGAAATGCAGAAGCTGTATCTCTGCGTGGTCTGCGGAGTCATGGAAAAAAAAGAAGATACGCTGGAAGCGTATCTGACAAAAAACGAAAAGCAGAACCGGGTCTATATTTCGCATGACAGAGACGGGGAAGCCAAAACCATACGCACCCGCTACCGGGTACTGAGCGAACGGGCCGGATTCAGCCTGCTTGAAGTGGAACTGCTGACCGGCAGGACGCACCAGATCCGCGCGCATCTCGCTTCCGTCGGCCATCCATTGGCGGGCGACGGCAAATACGGGAGGAACGCTGTCAACAAAAAAACCGGTTTCCCCTATCAGGCGCTGTATTCCTACCGCCTTTCTTTCCGGTTTACTTCGGATTCCGGGGTGCTGGAATATTTAAACGGAAAAGAGTTTGAAGCCAAAGACGTCTGGTTTCTGAAAGAATTTTACGATTGGAAATAAAGCAGAAAGTCAATACGCTGCGCTCAGGGGGTTCATCACGCCATAGGTTTTATTTTCGATGTCGTCAATGAAGCGGATGGCCTTTCCTGCGCCATTGGCGACGCACATCTGCGGCTCATCCGCGACATGCACGGGCATTTTCGCCTTTTTGGAAAGCAGCTGATCAAAGCCGAACAGCTGCGCTGAACCTCCGGTCAGGATCATCCCGTCGGAATAGATGTCGCCCATAAGCTCCGGGGGGGTCTTTTCCAGCAGCTCCTGGATCGTGCGTATGATCTGCATGGCGCCGTCGAGGATCGCCTCCAGCACTTCGTCGCTTGTAATATCCGTCCACTGCGGAAGGCCGGTCATGGCGTTGCGCCCCTTGACGCGGAAAGTCATGACTTCCCTACGCGGGAAGACGCAGCCTATGGTTATTTTCGCCTGCTCCGCCATTCGGCGGCCGATGATAAGATTATATTTTCTGCGGACATATTTAATGATGGCCTCGTCAAAAGCGTCGCCCGCCGTTTTCAGCGAACGCGAAATCGCGATGCCGCTCAGCGAAAGCACGGCCATGTCCGTCGTGCCGCAGCCGATATCCACGACAAAAGTGCCGTGCGGCGCGGAGATATCCACCCCGGCGCCGAGCGCGGCGGCCACGGGTTCTTCGATCAGGCAGATTTTGCGGACGCCGGCCGCGCTGATGGAATCCACCACCGCGCGTTTTTCAACCTCCGTGATCTTGCAGGGAACACTGACCACGACGCGCGGCATAATGACCCTGCTGGCGTTGATTTGTTTAAGATAGGTGCTGATCAGGTACCGTGCGAGGTCGAAGTTAGAGATAACGCCGCCGTTCAAAGGACGGCAGACCTGTATTTTCTCGGAAGTTCTCCCCACCATTGCGGCCGCTTCCCTGCCGGTCGCGGTGATTTCATCCGTTTCAAGGTTGACGGCAACAAGAGACGGCTCGTTGAGAATGATGCCTTTTCCGTCAAGAAAGATCTTGATGGAAGAAGTACCAAGATCGATCGCAATATCAGTGCCGAGCACTCCATCACATCCATTTCTAAAAAAGTGCGGACTGTACCCGCTTTCACGGCCGGGCGTGCCTGCGGCGACACGTCGCAAATATTATTGTAGTCAAGTTTTATTATATTACACTGAATTTGAGTTTTCAACCTGTTCCTTCGGCGTTGCAGCAATGGCGACGCAGACCACGCTTTCGACGCCGCCCCTCATCAGCAGGCCGCAGCATTCCGCAAACGTCGAGCCAGACGTTACAATGTCGTCTACCAGGAAAATACGCTTCCCCGCTATGCTGAAGTCCGCAAGGGAATATGCCCCTTTGACGTTCCTGCGGCGTTCGCCGAGGCCCAGCATGTGCTGGACGCGGTTCGACCGAATTTTCTGCAGGCAGCGCGCATACGGCAGCCCCAGCGCTTTCGCAAACTGCTTCGCCACAAGCTCGGACTGGTCGTAGCCTCGCTCTTTCAGACGGTCCTTCTGCAAAGGGACGGAGGTTACGAGGTCGGCGCTCAGAGCCGGGATCGTCCGGGCGGCTGCGGCGGCAAGCTGCTGTGCGTAAAACCCGGACGACTGCTTTTCCCCGAAAAATTTGTACCGGATCACGGAGTCCCTCACCTTGCCCTGATAGGCGTACAAAAACACGCATGGAACAGTCCTTCCCTCGACCGAAATCTCCATGCAGTGCATCGTCCCTGCGGCGGAAACATCGCCGGCGCAGTCTTCGCAGATTTTTGTGCCGGGAGCGATGATCTTTCCGCAGAAAACGCATCTCGGCGGAAAGAAAAGGTCCAGGCAGTAATCTCCGGTTTTTTTAAGCTTCATCCTCATCTTCTCCAGACAGCAGATCGTAGAGTCCGGTGTAGCGTCTTGTTTTCCTGTTGTTGTCCACCATGCTCTGGATGGCGGCGGCGCTGCCGACCAGGATCAGGAGCATTTTCGCCCGGGTGATGGCGGTGTAGAGCAGATTCCGGTAGCAGAGCTGCGGCATGACGCGGAATATCGGAATGACTACCGCCGGGAACTCGTTCCCCTGGCTTTTGTGGACCGTCATGGCATAGGCCGGTTCCAGCTCCGAGGCCGTCTCAAGCTCGTACAGGACCGTGCGGTCGTCCATGCGAACGGTGACGGCGGAAGCTCGTTTGTCGATTTTCACAAGGATGCCGAGGTCGCCGTTAAATACGCCCTCGCCCATGGAACCGTCGTCCCTGGTCCAGGCAAGGTCGTAATTGTTTTTTACCTGCATCACCTTGTCTCCCTCGCGGAACAGGCTGCCTGCGATGACGATTTCTTTCTTTGCGGGGGAAGGAGGGTTAATGGTCTGCCGCAGCCGGCGATTCAGTTCTTCCGTGCCGAGCTCGCCTTTCCGCCCCGGTGCAAGGACCTGGATATCCGTAAAGGGCGAATAGCCGTAACTTTCGGGAAGGCGCCTGCCGCAAAGGTCGACGACTACGGAAGAAACCTCCTCAGGCGTTTTATACGGAAGAAAGAAAAAGTCGGAATTCCGTATGTTCAGATCCGGCAGCTCCCCGGCAACGATCTTATGCGCATTCGTCACGATCAGGCTGCTCATGGATTGCCGGAAAACCCGTCGGAGCTGCACCATCGGCACCAGGCCGGAAGCGATCAGGTCGCCGAGAACATTTCCGGGGCCGACGGAAGGAAGCTGGTCGCAGTCCCCAACCATGATCAGCCGGCAGCCGAGCGCAAGCGCGCGGAGCATCGCTTCGAAAAGACCGACGTCGACCATAGACAGCTCGTCTACAATGAGCGCGTCGCATTCCAGAAGATTTTTCTCATTCTTGTCGAAAACCGGGCGGTCATTATCGTCCCATTTTACCTGCAGCAGCCGGTGGACGGTTTTTGCTTCCTGACCCGTCAGCTCCGACATCCGCTTCGCGGCTCTTCCGGTCGGAGCGGCGAGACAGACCTTCTCTCCGTTGAATTCCAGAATCCGTATGATGGCGTTCAGCGTCGTGGTTTTCCCCGTGCCGGGGCCGCCCGTCAGAATCAGAATGCCCTTTGACAGGGCCTCGCGGACGGCGTTTCTCTGCATTTCTTCGTACCGGATGCCCTGTTCTTCCTCGATGGTGGAGATATAGTTGTCGATGCCGACGATGGACTGCGCCGGATAGCGCAGCATCATGCGTATTCTGCCCGCGATATAGACTTCCGAACGGTAAAGTTTAGCGGTAAAAATATATTCCCTGCCGCGGAACGTGCGGGAAACAAGAGTTGTGTCCGTCTTCAGTTCTTCAAGAGAAGAGGCGGCGTCTTCCTTTGCCGCGCCGAGCATGCGGCATGCGGCGGACAAAAGTTTGTCGGCAGGCAGGCAGGTGTGGCCGTTCCCCTCGTTGTGCTTCAGAACGTGGACAATGCCCGCCCGCAGACGGCAGGTATTGTCCACCGGCAGTTCCAGGGTCGCCGCGATCCGGTCCGCGCGCGCAAAATCGATTTGTATCCCTTCCCCGCACAGGCAGTAAGGGTCCGCATGAACCCGGTCTGAGGTCTGCGAGCCGTACACCTTCCAGACACGCACGGCCTCCTGCGGCGTGATGCCATATTGGCCCAGCTTCATCATCGTTTCCCGGATCCCGCCGACGCGCCGGAATTCTCCGCTGATTTTTTCCGCTTTCTCCCTGGTGATGCCCCTGACCTGACAAAGACGTTCCGGCTCGCTTTCCAGCACCTGCAGGGTGTCGTCGCCGAAAGCATCCACGATTTTGCGGGCTATGGCCGTGCCGATGCCCTTGATCGCCCCGGACGACAGATATTTCAGGATGGCGGAAGCTTCCTGCGGCTGAGAGCGTTCCACCGCCTGCACCTTGAACTGGGTCCCGTAATTCTGGCTGCTGACCCATTCGCCGACAACATGCAGTACTTCCCCCACGCCGACATACGGCATGGTGCCAACGGCCGTAACGAGCTCTTCCCCGCTGTTCAGCGTAATGACGGCATAGCCGTTTTTTTCATTTCTGAAAATGACGTCTTCCACAGAACCGGTCATTTCCAGCAGTTCCATATTTCCCATGAGTTCCCTCTGTCGATTTCAATCTGAAAATGCAATTTCAGTATAACCCATCCGCTATGTATTTGCAAACCAGTCCCGGCAATAATTTTGCAGTTCGCCCGGAGTACACAGGATGAGGTTTGCATTCTCTTTGCAGATCATTTCACAGACGGCCCGCGTTTCTTCATCCATACCGAGGTCGACGCAGAAAATCTTCGCGTGGTGCTCCAGCCATTTCGAGCGCTCCACCGCGCTGCGCAGAGAGAACTCCGCCTGCTCGTCGTGACCCTTGATGGAAATGAAGATACAGAATTCGCCGGGATTCCCGGTTTTCAGCAGCCAGAGAAAAAGCATGCGAAGAAGCGAGACAAGGCCAACGATCGCAAGAAAGAATCCCACGGTTTTCAAAATCACGAACGCCATAAAAAATCACCCCTTGCACAGTTTATGTGAAGGAGTGACTTTTTGACAACTGGGAATTATTTCTGCAGGGCCGCTTTCAGGGCGTCGACCCTGTCGCGTCTTTCCCACGGAACGTTCAGATCTTCACGGCCCATATGGCCATAGTTTGCAATCGCCCTGTAAATGGGGCGGCGCAGATCAAGACTGCGGATAATGGCGCTGGGGCGAAGATCAAAAACCTTTGTCACCGCGTCCGCCAGTTCGTCTTCCGCGTACTGCGACGTGCCGAAGGTGTCGACGGCAACGGAAACGGGCCTTGCGACGCCGATTGCGTAGGCAAGCTGAACTTCGCATTTTTTTGCAAGCCCGGCCGCGACGATATTTTTGGCGACATAGCGCGCCGCATAGC
>JAEZRH010000123.1 GCA_023412845.1 Bacillota bacterium | reverse complement strand
ACCCGTGCGAGTTCAACGGCATCAAGATCTTCAGCGGCGACGGGTACAAATTGCCGGACGCGCTGGAAGAGCAGATCGAAGCGATCGTTCTCGACCACGCGGCGCAGCCGCCCCGCCCGACGGCGGGAGACGTTGGCTGCGTCACCGAAGCGCCGAACACCGTGCGCGACTATGTCGACCACCTCAAAAGCACGGTTCCGTTCGCGCTCGACGGAATGCGCATCGGCATCGACTGCGCGAACGGCTCGGCCAGCCGAACGGCGGAGCTTCTTTTCACCGGGCTGGGCGCGGAATGCCACATGCTGGCTGATCACCCGAACGGAGTCAACGTGAACGACAATTGTGGTTCCACCCATATGGACGTCCTGATGGCGTTCGTGCGGGAGAACAAGCTCGACGCCGGCGTGGCGTTCGACGGGGACGCGGACCGCTGTCTTGCGGTGGATGAAAAGGGCCAGCTCGTCGACGGCGACTTTGTCATGGCTATCTGCGCGGCGGACATGAAGTCGCGCGGCAAGCTCGCTAAAAACACCGTGGTCGGCACCATCATGACGAATATGGGCTTTTCGCGCTTCTGCGACGACAACGGCATCAAGTTCGAGGCGACGAAGGTCGGCGACCGCTACGTGCTGGAGGAGATGCAGCTCGACGGCTACAACTTCGGCGGCGAGCAGAGCGGCCACGTCATTTTCCTCGATTTTGCGACGACGGGCGACGGCCAGATGACCGCGGCGCAGCTCCTCAGCCTGGTGCACCGCAGGCAGGCGAAGCTCTCGAGCCTCGCCACGCTGATGACCCGCTACCCGCAGGTGATCGTGAACGTCCCGGTCAAGCCGGAGGGCAAGCTCCGCTTCTACACCGACGACGAAGTGAAGCGGTCCATCGAAGACGCGAAGAAAAAGCTCGGCACCTCCGGCCGCATCATCGTCCGTCCGTCCGGCACCGAGCCTCTGCTGCGCGTCATGATCGAGGGCGAGGACGGGAACTACATTCAGGCGCTCGCGAATTCCGTCGCCGACGTCGTGCGCGAACGGCTGACCTGATAAGTGAGGATATCAATTGAGAACGGCACGCTGGAATGATTACGAACTGATCGACACGTCCGCCGGCGAACGTCTGGAGCGCTGGGGCAAAGTCGTGCTTGTGCGCCCGGACCCGCAGATCATCTGGGAGACCCCGAAAAGGAATCCACTGTGGAAGCAGGCCGACGCGCATTATCTGCGCTCTTCGTCAGGCGGCGGTCGCTGGGAGATCGGGCATCCCGTTCCGGATTTCTGGAAGATCCGGTACGGCGAGCTGACGTTCCGTGTCAAGCTGATGGGCTTCAAGCACACCGGCATTTTCCCCGAACAGGCGGTCAACTGGGAATTCGTCATGGATAAGATACGGCGCGCCGCCCGCCCGGTCAGGGTGCTGAACCTGTTCGGCTACACCGGGGCGGCCACGCTTGCCTGCCTGAAAGCGGGCGCCGAGGTCTGCCATGTGGACGCTTCGAAGGGCATGGTCGCCTGGGCAAAGGAAAACGCCGCGGAATCCGGCCTTGTGGAGAAGCCCGTGCGCTGGCTCGTCGACGACTGCGAAAAATTCGTGAAGCGCGAGCAGCGGCGCGGAAACCGCTACGACGGCGTCATTATGGATCCGCCGTCGTATGGCAGAGGGCCGGGCGGCGAGGTCTGGAAGCTGGAAGAGCAGCTTTACACGCTTGTTCAGACATGCCTGCCGGTGCTTTCCGAAGATCCCCTTTTCTTTCTGCTGAATTCCTACACCGCCGGCCTTTCGCCCGCCGTGATGGAATATCTGCTCGGCGTTCTGCTCGGGAAGCGGTTCGGCGGGCGGGTCTCTTCCGACGAGATCGGCCTGCCGGTCTGCGAAAGCGGCCTGGTGCTTCCCTGCGGCAGCACGGCAATCTGGGAAAGCGAGTAAAATTATGGATTATATCACAGCGGACCGCGTGGCGTTCGCCTACGAACCAAGCGAAGGGGAGGAAACGTACGAGGTCCTTCACGACGTTTCCCTCGGCATCCGCAGGGGCGAGTTCGTGGCGCTGCTCGGCCATAACGGCTCCGGCAAATCCACGCTTGCGAAGCATTTCAACGCCATGCTGCTGCCGTCTGGCGGCAAGGTCTATGTGGACGGGCTCGACACGATGGACGAAGACCTCAAGATCGAGATCCGCCGGAGGGTCGGCCTTGTGCTCCAGAACCCCGACAACCAGCTTGTGGCGAGCATCGTGGAGGAGGACGTAGCTTTTGGGCCGGAAAACCTCGGCGTTGCCCCGCCGGAGATACGCAGGCGCGTAGACGACGCCCTGCGCGCCGTGGAGATGTACGATTACCGCCTGAACGCGCCGTACAAGCTTTCCGGCGGGCAGAAGCAGCGCGTTGCCATCGCGGGCATCATCGCCATGCAGCCCGACTGCATCGTGCTGGACGAGCCCACCGCCATGCTGGACCCTCGCGGCCGTCAGGAAGTGCTGGACACCATCCATAAGCTTAACCGCGAAAAAGGCATCACCATCGTGCTCATCACGCACTATATGGACGAAGCCGCAGGCGCCGGGCGTGTCGTCGTGATGGACGACGGAAAGATCCTGACGCAGGGCACGCCGTGGGAGGTATTTTCGCAGGTCCGGCTGTTGAAGGACCATCAGCTCGACGTGCCGCAGGCGACGGAGCTTGTCTGGCGCCTGCGCGAAGAGGGCTTCGACCTGCCGGAGTGCGCGCTCGACACCGAAGAATGCGTTGCAGCACTGGAACCGCTTTTGAAATGATACGACTGGGAGAAAACGATGTTTGTCCTTGAGACCAAAGAACTGACTTATGTTTACGGTGCGGGTACGCCGTTCGAAAAAACCGCCGTGGACCATGTGAGCGTGGGCGTCGAGCAGGGGGAATTCCTCGGCGTCATCGGCCACACGGGCTCCGGCAAATCGACCCTCATCCAGATGCTCAACGGCCTTCTGAAGCCCGCTTCCGGCGCGGTGCTGCTGAATGGCAAAGACATCTGGGCGGAACCAAAGAAGATACGGTCCGTGCGCTTTCAGGTCGGTATGGTCTTCCAGTACCCGGAGCATCAGCTGTTCGAGGAAACCGTCCTCAAAGACATCTGCTTCGGCCCGCGCAACATGGGCCTCAGCGACGCCGAATCTGAGCAGCGGGCGCGCCGGGCGGCGGAATTCGTCGGCCTCGGCGGAGACCTTCTGGGGAAAAGCCCGTTCGAGATTTCCGGCGGTCAGAAGCGGCGCGCCGCCATTGCCGGCGTCCTTGCCATGGACCCCGACGTCCTCGTCCTGGACGAGCCTACGGCCGGTCTCGACCCCAACGGCCGCGATACGCTGCTTCAGCAGATTTCCGGGTATCATAAGCAGCGCGGGAGCACGGTGATCCTTGTCTCGCACAGTATGGAGGACATCGCGCGGTTCGCCGACCGCGTGCTCGTCATGAACGACGCGAAGGCCGTCATGCTGGACAAAACGGACCGGGTGTTCGCGCGCGGCAGGGAGCTCCTAAAAATGGGCCTGCGCGTCCCGCAGATCACGGAGATCCTGCTGACGTTAAAGGAGAAGGGGTATCCCGTGAACCCCGTGCTGACGGTAGACCAGGCGGTGGAGCAGCTCCGCCCCCTGCTTCGCAAAGGAGGTGCCCGCAGTGGTCAGTGACATTACGATCGGTCAGTATTTTCCCGGCAGATCGCTGATTCACCGCATGGACCCGCGCGTGAAGATCGTTCTCACGGTCTTTTATATCGTTTTCCTGTTCGTCGCTTCCAATTTTGAGGGCCTTGCCTGCATGGTGGCGCTGATGATCGTTGTGCTGCTGTCCTCCGGAGTGCCGTTCCCGCAGTATTTCAAAAGCCTCAAGGCGGTCATCGCCATCGTGCTTTTCACCGGTGTGCTGAACCTGTTCTACGGGACCGGGACTGTTGTGTGGAGCGCATGGTTTATGCAGATCACGGACGCCGGCATCTACAACGCGCTCTTCATCTCCATCCGCATCGTCAGTCTGATCCTGTTCAGCTGCGTGCTGACCTTCACGACTTCCCCGACGGATCTGACGGACGCGCTCGAGCGCCTCATGAAACCGCTCAAGGTCCTGCATGTCAGGGTGCACGAGATCGCCATGATGATGACCATCGCGCTGCGCTTCGTGCCCACGCTGCTCGAGGAGACCGATAAAATCATGAGCGCCCAGAAGGCGCGCGGCGCCGACCTCGAAAGCGGCGGGATGATGCAGCGTGTCCGGGCGCTGATCCCGATCCTGATCCCGCTTTTCGTCTCGTCGTTCCGCCGTGCGTACGACCTTGCCATGGCAATGGAATGCCGCTGCTATCACGGCGGAGAAGGCCGCACCAAAATGAAGCAGCTCCATATGTCGCGCCTCGACGTTTACGCGTCGGCCGGCATGGCGCTTTTCTGCGTCGCCGTGCTGCTCTGCACGCTGTTTCTGCCCGCGTCATTACGGTAAGGAAGGTGGGGACGAAATGCGTAATCTGCTGCTCACCATCCGGTACGACGGGTCCGGTTATCACGGCTGGCAGGTCCAGCGGAATGCCGTTTCCGTGCAGGAGGTCTTCCAGACGGCGCTCGGGAAGATCCTCGGCGAACGCCCGGACCTCAAGGGGTGCAGCCGCACGGACTCCTTTGTCCACGCGCTGGAGTTCTGCGTCAGCTTCCGCACGAAACGGGACATCCCGTGCGAACGGCTCACGGGCGCGCTGAACCACTTCCTTCCGGACGATATCGCCGTGCTCTCGTGCCGGGAAGTGCCGCTTTCGTTCCACGCGCGCTATTCCTGCAAGGGCAAGGAATACGTTTACCGTATCTGGACCAGCCCCGTGCGCGACCCGTTCCTGCGCGGAAGGGTGCTGCACTACTGGTATCCGCTGAATCTGGACCGCATGAACCGCGCGGCCGGCTATCTGCTCGGCACGCATGATTTCACTTCGTTCTGCGCGAAAGACGCGCGTGAGCCGGGCCGCATGGAACGAACGGTAACGAAAGCGGCTTGGACCCGCATAGACTGCAACGAGGCGGATTTCCGCGTCGCCGCGGACGGCTTTCTCTACCACATGGTGCGCATCATGGTCGGCACCATGCTTCGCGTGAGCCAGAAGAAACTGGAGCCGGAGGACATGCCGCGCATCCTTCTTGCATGCGACCGCGCGTCCGCCGGCCCCACCGCCCCGCCGCAGGGCCTTTACCTGCGGAAGGTGTTTTACGAGGATGTGAATGCCGATGGATAACCGGGATCGCCGGTACGACACAGCCGGGATCGACACGGGCAAATACCGCGTCGCGGAAGAAAAACAGAGGCCGCCGGCAAAGGAATTCCGGCCGCACCGCGTTCCACGGTGGGTCTACCGGGTGATCCTTATTCTTGCCCTGAGCGCTCTGGCGGTGCTTGCATGGTATAACCGCAGCAACCTCACGCCGTCGAATATCCTGCAG
Source organism: Bacillota bacterium (assembly GCA_023412845.1). GTDB lineage: Bacteria > Bacillota > Clostridia > Oscillospirales > Acutalibacteraceae > Thermocaproicibacter. The sequence continues at coordinate 5,004 of JAEZRH010000123.1, read as the reverse complement.
TGGGTGCAGAGCCGCGTTGTCGGGTTCGGCGTCGGCGACGGCTTCCCGCAGACCGTCGCGGGTTCTTCCGTCTCGCCGGGGAACTTCATCGTTTCGGAAAAGAACCTGTTCGCGGCGAGCGATACCGGGTTGACCGTCTACAACTCCACCGCGAAGGAACTGCTGAGCTTTCAGCACAGCTTCAGCAATCCGGTGCTGAAGGTGAACGGGTCACGCACGCTTCTGTATAATCTCGGCGGCAAGAGCTTCCGGCTCGACTCCGTGAGCGGCAAGACAAAGCAGGTCAACGTGCAGCAGAACATCCTCGCGGGCGCGCTGGCGCCGAACGGCCGATGCGCCCTGCTGACGGAAGCCGACGGCTACTGCGGCCTGCTGACCGTCTATAACGCGGAAGGCGGTGTGCAGTCCTATTACTGGTTCTACGACTATTACCCAGACGCGGTCGCGCTGAACGCGGACGGTACGCAGGCCGCCGTGGCGGGCGTATCCGCGAAGGGCGGGGAACTGGTCTCGGCGGTTTATCTGCTGGACCTTAACAGCGGCAAGACCGTGCAGCCTTTCGCTACATACCCGGGGAACATGATCCACGCCGTATTCTGGGATTCTTCTTCCACCGTCGCGGCCGTGGGGGACACGGGCACCTCGGTCATCAATACCGCTTCCCGCACGAAAAAGGACTTTGACTATAACGGCGAGCAGCTTTCCGCCTACTGTTCCGACAGCGGCCGGACGGCCCTCGCGCTGGCGTCTTACGGAGAGACGTCCGTCAGCAATCTTATCGTGCTGGATCAGAACGGCGGGGAGGTTTTCTCCCGGCAGCTGGGCGGGAACGTGCGGTCGGTCTCCCTGTATGGGCAGGCGGCGGCGGCCCTGGCGGACGGGGAAGCGTACTTCTGCTCCCTTGCCGACCCCGGACAGGCCGCAAAGAAGGTGCAGGCTGGCAGCGACGCCAAAGCCATCGCCCTGCGGGACGAAGGCTCCGCCTACCTTCTGGGCATCTCCGAAATCCGGCTCCTGAATAATCGGTAGCCGCACTTGTTAAAATCCTGTTTTTGTGCTATATTTCATTTAAACCGTTGCCTGCGGTGATTTACATAATTAAGAAAAAAGGGGCGTGTGCATGGACCTTCTTGCGGATATCCTTCTGGGCGTCATTCTGATTGTCTTCACCGTTTCGGGCTTTCGCAGAGGCCTTGCGCACTCCATTGTGGATCTGGTCGGTTCGATTGCCGCCGCAGCGGCGGCAATTCTTTATGCGCCGTGCGTCCTTGTCTGGGCGTCGCCGTATCTTGACCGCACAAAAAGCCCGATGTCCGGCAGCGGGCCGATGAAGTATGTCGCGGCTGTGGTCGTTCTGTTCGTGGTGCTGGAAATTCTGGTGCATCTCGCCGCGATCCTTCTGGACCGCCTGTTCCGCCTGCCGGTTCTGAGGCAGGTCAATTCGTTGCTTGGGGGAGTTTTCGGATTCTGCAAAGGCGCCGTCGTGGTCTTGCTGGCATGCGCGGTATTGCGGCTCGCGCTGCCGGTGTCCATTCCTCAGAAACCCTCGCAGGAATGGCAGAAGATGGGCTTTTCGCGTATCTATCAGGCGGTTTCTGCGCATAATCCTCTCTATACGATGCTGCAGACCAATTTCTGGAATGAGGTAGGGGCGCATGGACAAAAGAAACAGTAGAAACAAAAATCTGAATATACCCAATACCCTGACGGCGATCCGCCTGGTCCTTGTGGTGCCGTTTGTCGTATATTTCATGAACGAGCAGTATCTGAAGGTCGTTGTCGTCCTTGGCATTTCAGGACTTACGGACATCCTCGACGGCTTGATCGCGAGGCGCCTCCACCAATTCACCGAGCTCGGCCAGATGCTGGACCCGCTTGCGGATAAGCTGACTCAGGTGGCCATGGCGGTCTGCCTTGCGCTCAAGCAGCCGATCCTTGTTCCCCTTCTGGCGATCTTCGTGCTGAAGGAGATCCTGATGCTTTCCGCCGCAATTTTCCTTATCAGCAAGAATAAAAAGAAACCCAGCGGCTCAGAATGGTACGGGAAGACTGCGACGACCCTGTTTTACATTTCGTTCGCCATCATCGTGGCGCTCAAGGCGGTCTGGAATTTCGAATCGTTTCCGCTGTCGGTCTTTCTGCTTTCCGCCACGGCCGCCTTCATGATCTATGCGTTCGTGAAGTATGCCCAGACGTATTTCAGCATCCTGCATTCCGACGACCCGAAATACAGGCTCGACATCAAAGAGGTCATGGATAAAAAAGAAAACCGGCAAAAAACAAAAAAATGATTATTTGCCAAACATCCCGTTTCATGGTATGATATACTACTATAACGAAACCAAATCACAATGCGCACCCATCACGCAACATGGAGAAGAAGTGAGCTGCTATGATGATGTGTTCCAGATGCCATAAAAGGCCGGCGGTCGTTTTCGTGTCGCCGACTGGAGATATAAAAGAAAGCCGCGGGCTTTGCCTGATTTGTGCAAAAGAGCTGGGCATCAAGCCGGTAAACGATCTTCTGGATAAAATGGGAATTACCGACGACCAGGTGGAAAACATGGAAGCGGAATTGTCGGATCTGATGAACCAGAATCCCGAGGAGAACGACATGGACGACAACAATCAGAATGAGAACGGTCTGAACGGGTTCGCTCCGGGCGGAGCGGCGACCATGCCGTTTCTTCAGAATATTTTTCCCGGTTCGGTTAATTTGCCGGAGCAGATCCAGAACGGAGAAGCCGCGAAAAAAACGCAGACCAAAGAAAAACATAAGACGAAACGCAAGCATCTCGATGCATACTGCACGAACCTGACCGCCAAGGCCAAGGCGAACGAAATCGACACGATCGTCGGCCGCGAAAAGGAAATCGAACGCGTGATCCAGATCCTGAGCCGCAGGACGAAAAACAACCCCTGCCTGATCGGCGAGCCCGGCGTCGGCAAGACCGCTGTGGCGGAGGGCCTTGCCCTTCGCATCGCGTCCGGAAACGTGCCCGCCTCGCTCAAGAAGAAGGAAATCCACCTGCTGGACCTCACCGCGCTTGTCGCCGGGACGCAGTTCCGCGGCCAGTTTGAAAGCAGGATCAAGGGCCTTCTCGACGAAGTGAAGATCGAGGGCAACATCATCCTGTTCATCGACGAGGTCCATAACCTTGTCGGCACGGGCGACGCCGAAGGCTCGATGAACGCGGCGAATATCCTGAAACCAGCGCTTTCCCGCGGCGAGATCCAGGTCATCGGGGCGACCACGTTCTCCGAGTACCGCAGATATATTGAAAAAGACGCCGCGCTGGAACGCCGCTTCCAGCCTGTTACGATAGCCGAGCCGTCCATTCAGGACGCCGTGCAGATCCTGATGGGGATCAAGACCTATTACGAGAGCTTTCACCGCGTCCATGTGCCGGACGCGATCGTCAGGAAGGTGGTAGCGCTTTCCGAACGCTACATTAACGACCGTTTCCTGCCGGACAAAGCGATCGACCTGCTGGACGAAGCCTGCGCCTGTGCGGAGCTGCGCAACCGCTCGATGGCGGAGTACGACGAGGTGCACGACCGGCTGGAAGAGCTGCACGGGGAAGAGGACGAAATGACGGCGGACGGCGCCGAGCCGGACTATGAAAAGCTGGCAGAGATCCGCATGGATCTGTCCAAACTGACCGAAAAGGAAAAACAGCTTGCGCCGGTCGCTCTGGGCGCGGAAGTGGAAGAAAAGGACGTCGCCCGCGTGATAGAGCTCTGGACCGGCATCCCCGCCAGCCGCATCCAGGAAGGAGAACTTAAAAAGCTGGCCGGCCTGGAAGAGGTGCTCAACAGCAAAGTGATCGGCCAGAAAGAGGCCGTCGCGGCCATTTCTGCGGCAATCCGCCGCAGCCGGGTGCAGATCAGCCCACGCCGCCGGCCCGCTTCCTTTATTTTCGTCGGCCCGACGGGGGTCGGCAAAACCGAACTGGTCAAGGTGCTTTCCCGCGAGCTGTTCGACACCCCGGAGACGCTGATCCGCCTCGATATGTCGGAATTTATGGAAAAACATTCCGTGTCGCGCATTATCGGTTCTCCTCCGGGATACGTGGGCTACGACGAGGCCGGCCAGGTGACGGAAAAAGTCCGCCGCCGCCCGTATTCCGTCCTATTGTTCGATGAAATCGAAAAGGCGCATCCCGACGTTATGAATATCCTCCTGCAGATTCTTGACGAGGGTCATATCACGGACGCGCACGGGCGCAATGTGAACTTTGAAAATACGGTCGTCGTCATGACGTCGAATGCCGGCAGCGAAAAGAAAGAGGGCGCGCTCGGCTTCGCGCGCACCGAGGCCGATATGAGCCGGGAGAAGGCCCTGAAAGCCCTTTCGGACTTTCTGCGGCCGGAATTTCTCAGCCGCGTCGACGAGGTGATTGTCTTCCGCATGCTGGACGCCGACGATTACGAGAAGATCGCGCACCTGATGCTGGATGAATATGTCGGCACGCTCAAAGAGCGCGGCATCCACCTCACTTACGACGGCAAGGCCACCCGCTGGCTGGCGGAGCATTCCGTCGGCGGCAAGAGCGGCGCCCGCGACCTGCGCAATCTGATCCGCCGTCAGGTGGAAGACAAGATCGCTTCTCTGATCGTGGAGAACGCCGACGAGCCGATTGCGGGTATTTCCGTCACGGCGGATGAAACGGATGGGATTCGGCTCAACTGCTTGAGATAACGGCGGAAAGGCCTCAAAAACCAAAAAATTCGGGTGATTGGTTGACAACTGCCACTGGACTATGCTATACTATTAAGCGTCGCTGAAATGCGAGTGTAGTTCAGTGGTAGAACTCCAGCCTTCCAAGCTGGTCGTGTGGGTTCGATTCCCATCACTCGCTCCACATTTGCGCCAATAGCTCAGGTGGATAGAGCAACTGCCTTCTAAGCAGTGGGCCAGGGGTTCGAGTCCCTTTTGGCGCGCCATATATGGTGGATGTAGCTTAGTTGGTTAAAGCGCCAGTTTGTGGCACTGGAGATCGT